>JBKJLH010000044.1:0-4452 GCA_046597035.1 Lacisediminihabitans sp. | reverse complement strand
CTGGAGCTCTTTGATTAGGTTGGATGAGTAGCCGGTCGTATCGAAAGCAGGTGAGCGACTGGTTGTGTTCATGAATTGGTGCCTATTTCCGTTTTCAGATCCTTGCGTGCGGGGATGGTGAAAGACGTATCGGGACGGGTGACAGAAAGTTCAGGCCCCTCGTCAAGCCGGGAGACCGCGGTTCGCCAATTTTTAATCACCAGATGTGACCGCAGTGCGAGCGTGCTGTCGTGGCGTAATTCGTCGCCACGGGTGAGGGCCCGCTCGTTGGCGCGTGTGTGGGCGGTTCTTGAGCCGCCAGAGACTCGGCTATCAGGGTCGTTCAAGTTTCGGGGTGGTGAGGGAGTCGTGTCCCGAGTTGAAGCCGACGCTGACGGGGTGCGGTCCGTCCGGGACGCGAGCACCTGCCCACTGGGTACAGGGCTGAGCGCCAGCGCAAAATCTTTTATCTGGGGGGAACTGCGTTCTCGACCGGTAATTCACGGCAGAATCGGCAGCGGCAGGACCCGAGCCGGCGAAACTGCAGGAGATCCTGGCCTAGCCCGGCGCACTCGGGCAGATTCGATCGAGGCGGGTCACTCGGGGCCAGCGATCCCGAAAAGGTCGCGGCGTGAGATTTCCAGCGGCGTTCAAACACCCATTCGGCGTCGGGGCGAGTGAACCTCCATGGTTCCCCGGCGCTGCGTGGAGCACGTGACGGAATCTGGCTGGTCCCCGTCATTAGTGTCTGATTCAGCGTCTATCGGCTCCGTTCAGGCGGGTCTTCGCTGATACCGAGTCCCCAACCGGCGACTCGACACCTCGAGAAAGTTGCCGACAATGCATCTGAATCGGCGAACCCGAGTCTCGACCACCCTCATGGTGGGCCTGGCCGTGGTGGCGCTCGGCATCCCGAGCCTCGCCGGGGTCACCTCGGTGGCTGTGGCCCGACACCTAGAACCCTCCGGGACAACGCGGCCGAGCACTCCGTGACACCCAGTTGTATGAAGTGCTGGGGCCCGGTGGCTGGCCGGTTTCGTCAGCCGTGGTAGGCCCCGGAGGGTTCTTGGTGCCGGTTCAGCGTCGGTACTTTCGCTGCAGTCGCTCAGGCCGCTTCAGCCGCCATGATCGCCTGCTCGCCGGCAACCCAGGCGAGCATCGCGCACTTGACCCGCGCCACATAGCGTGAAACCCCGCCAAGGGCGACTGCATCACCGAGCAGGTCTTCGTCTGGTTCGATCTCGCCCCGCGATCGCATCGCCACCCGAAAAAGCTCGATGCGGTCTTTCAGTTCTGCGGTCGTGAGTCCGGGTCCGAGGTCGGAGAAGAGCGATGCCGAGGCCTGGGAGATCGCACAGCCGTGACCTTCCCAGCGGATGGCGCGCACACGATCCGTACCCGGCTCGAGGTGCAACTGCAGGGTGATCTCGTCGCCGCAGGTGGGATTGACCTGGTGCGACTCGGCTGTTGCATCTTCCTGCAGTCCGCGACCGTGCGGACGGCGGGATAAATCCAGGATGACTTCTTGGTACAGGGATTCCATGGCTGAGCTCATGCGGTCACTCCGAAAAAGGCGATTGCGGACGAGAGCGCGTCGAGGAATTCCTCGACCTCGTCCTCCGTCGTATAAAGGTACGCACTGGCCCGCGTCGACGATGCCACACCCAACCGACGATGGAGCGGCTGGGCGCAGTGATGGCCCACGCGCACTGCGATCGACCGGTCATCGAGGAACTGCCCGATGTCGTGCGAATGAACGCCCGCAACATCAAAACTCGCGAGACCCACCCTCTCCTTCCCGATACCGGGGCCGAGCACGGTGACGCCCGGGATCTGGTTCAGCCCGATGACAAGCTGTTGGCCGATTGCCGCTTCATGCTCTGCAACGCGGTCGATTCCGATCCGGTCGAGGTAGTTCACCGCATTCGCCAGCGCGATCGCCTGCGAGATACGCTGCGTGCCGGCCTCGAACCGGTGCGGCGATGGCAGATATTCCGCGCTCTCCATCGTGACAGTGGTGATCATCGATCCGCCAGTGAGGAATGGCGGGAGCGCGTTCATCAGCTCGCTTCGGCCGAAGAGCACGCCGATGCCGGTCGGTCCGAGCATCTTGTGTCCGGAGAAAGCGGCGAAGTCGATGCCGAGAGCGCCGAGGTCGAGGGGCAGGTGCGGAGCGGACTGGCACGCGTCGAGCACCGTGAGTGCACCCACCGAATGGGCGAGCGCCACGAGTTCCTTAACGGGGTTGATCACACCGAGCACGTTAGAGACGTGGGTGAAGGCGAGGATTCGGGTGCGCGAGGTGACGAGGCGAGCCGCCTCATCCATCCGCAGCGTGCCATCGTCAGAGACGGGGATGAACCGCAGCACGGCACCCGTTCGAGCGGCGAGTTCCTGCCACGGGATGAGGTTGGCATGGTGTTCCATCTCGGTGACGAGGATCTCATCGCCGGGGAGGAGGCGGAAGCGCTGTGCCGCCGTGCCGCCGCGGCCGGCTGTGGCGTTGCTGATCGCGTATGCCACGAGATTCAGGGCTTCGGTAGCGTTGGAGGTCCAGACGATCTCGTCTTCCTGGGCGCCAACGAAGCGGGCGACCGTGGCGCGAGCATCCTCGAACCGCTCGGTTGCCAGTGCCGCAAGGGTGTGGGCTCCACGATGAACTGCGGCGTTCTCGTTCTCGTAGTATTCCCGCTCCACATCGATGACGGAGCGAGGTTTCTGGGAGGTCGCGCCGGAGTCGAGGTAGACGACAGGCCGCCCGTTGACCTCGCGACGGAGGAGGGGGAAATCTTCCCGGATGGCGGTTACGTCAGCGGGGGAGAGGGTGCGTGACGATGGTGGAGCGGCGACGGTAGACATATTGTGAGACCTCAGGATTCTGTGCCCTCAATATTAGCCGCGCGTTCCGGGCGAATACTGAAGTCATGGACTGTCCTGGAACGCAACAGTCCATGAGCCCACGCCCTCTGCAGGGGGCGTTATCGTCGCAAGAGGCGACCCTTCCCATGGATCCGACCATGCGGTGCCGGGCCAAAGCGCGCAGAAATTTTCTACTTCGGAATTGAGATCCCCTATCGCTGGGAACCACACAACCGGCAACATCTCCGCGCATCGCGACGGCGTTGTCCAGGGCGTTAACGGCGAGGCTGGACTTCATCCGTGAATCGATCAAGTGTCTGACGATCTTGTTCGAGAACACGTCTTTCACCGCGCAGAGATAGAGCTTGCCTTGCGTAGTGGTCCTGTGTTCGGTGATGTCCGTCAGCCAGAGCTGGTTCGGGCGCTCGGCGCTGAACTCGTGCCGGACGCGACCGCTCGCATCGGTTACGGTGCAGAGGTCGTCGTGGACCGTGGGGCCGGGTTTCTTGCCATTGCAGCCTCGTTTCTCCCCGAAAGTGCTCCACCACGCGTTGTCTCGACAGATCCGCCACGCAGTCCGGTCCGCCATCGCCCCACCGGCCTTGCGTATTTCGTCCGCAAGGAGACAATGCCCGAACTCTGGATCATCCTGATTGGCATCAAACAACGCGTTCGCCCGATACGCCCGCACCATCTCATTGCCGGTGATGGGGTCGGGTAGCCACCGGTAATACGACTGGCGGGAGAGCTTCAATACCCGTTCCCCCGCGCGCTTCGCTCTCTGCGGGAGGTACCCCCAGCGTCACCGTGACATGGATCCTGTCTTCTGCGAGCTTTTGCGCGACCGGGTAGAACCTTTTGGCGGCAGGTTCGCCTGCGACAGATACGCTGCCGCCTGCCGCAGGATCTCGTTCTCCTGCTCCAGAAGCCGGATCCGCTTGCGTGCTTCGCGAAGCTCCGCACCCTCCGTTCGGCTCTGGCCAGGCTTGGCACCCTCATCGACCGCGGCACGCTGCAACCACTTCTGCAACGTCATCGTGTGAACATCGAAATCTTTCGCGACCTGCTCGATCGTCACTCCGGATTCACGGTTGCGTGCGACGCGTACAACATCGTCACGAAACTCGCTCGGGTATCGCTTAGGCATAACAACATCCTTCCAGGCCGCCCTCCCTGGCAAACCAGATCAGATGTCACCTATCCGTGCAGCAGACCCCATCATTTGAAAGTCGTGCCGCTTGCGGGACGGCCAATGCGTCATGGCACTCTCGTGAATTTCAATGTCGCAGTTACGCGAGAACCGGGCGGCGGATAAGATGCAATCGGCTTGCGGCCCAGATCAGTGCGGCGAACACGATAGCGGCAACAGCGATTGCCGCAGCGTAGAGTGCAACGACGCCGTAGCCCTGTGCAGGGTTGAGGAACGGGTAGGGGACCCATCCGTCGGTTGCGCCGCGGATGAGGACAACGATGATCCAGACGACCGGGTAGATCAGCGCGACCCAGAGTTTGTTCCACGGGAGGGCACTGCGGTCGCTGAAGATCACCCAATCCAGCGCAGCGTAAAGGGGCAGGATCACGTGGAGCACAGTATTGGCCCAGGCCAGGGTTATG
>JBKJLH010000030.1:0-13248 GCA_046597035.1 Lacisediminihabitans sp. | reverse complement strand
TCGTCGATGGAATCTTCGATCTTCGCCATGTCTTTACGAATCCTTAAGTTTTACTGGTGCGCGCTACTGCGCGACCTGGCCGAGGGTGTAGGTCTTGGGCTGCTGGGCAGCGTGGGGGTGCTCGGCGCCGGCATATACCTTGAGCTTGGTGAGCTGCGCACGACCGATCGAGTTCTTCGGGAGCATGCCGCGAACGGCCTTCTCGACGGCGCGTGTGGGGTGCTTCTCGAGCATCTCGATGTAGGTCATCGAGCTGAGACCGCCCGGGTAACCCGAGTGGCGATAGGCCCGCTTCTGCGCGAGCTTAGAACCGGTGAGGGCGACCTTCTCGGCGTTGATGATGATGACGAAGTCGCCCATGTCCATGTGGGGAGCGAAGGTGGGCTTGTGCTTGCCGCGCAGCAGGACCGCCGCGTGGGTTGCCAGGCGCCCGAGAACGATATCCGTCGCGTCGATGATGACCCAGTCGCGCTGGACATCTTCGGGCTTTGGGGAGAAAGTGCGCGTCACAGTAATACTGCTTTCTAGTGTCGAAATGAGGTGTTCGTGAATCCCACTCCGATGGGTGTTCGCGAGACGATGTCGTCGCGAACGCTGCCGGTGGAGGGCTCAAGTTCGTGATGTCACGCTTGATCAGCGTAGGCACCAAGGGTCAAGGATAGTCTGCCGACCTCGCTTCGGTCAAACTGCTGCAGATTACCCTTCCGCGGGGGCGGATGCTCCCCGCATCGGTCGCCGATTGCGGGTCGTGTGCGCGCGGGCGGCCATCTCCTCCTCTGGCGGGTAACCGACCTCCACCAGAGTGAGCCCCTTCGCCGGCAGCACCTTGAAGTCGCTCGGCCGGTCGAGTTCATCGCGAAGCTCGACGAGCCTGGTCGACTCGAGCTTCGACTCACCGACAGCGATGGCGGCTCCGACGAGGGAGCGCACCATGCTGTGGCAGAACGCGTCGGCGCGCACCTCTGCAGTCAGTACTCCGTCCTCGGCGCGGGTCCATCGGAACGACTCGAGGCTCCTCACCGTTGTCGCCCCCTCGCGCGGCTTGCAGAATGCCGCCCAGTCATGAAGGCCGAGCAGGTCATGAGCGGCCTGGTTCATCCGATCGAGATCGAGCACGGCCGGATACCAGAGCGTGTGGCCCCGCAGCAGCGGATTGCGCGGCGCCGAGCCATCCGCCACACGGTATTGGTAGCGCCGCCAGGTCGCCGAGAAGCGGGCATCGAAACCTTCCGGAGCGAAGGATCCGCGCGACACGTAGATGTCGGCGTTGAGCCCGGCGATACCGTTGAGTCGTCGTCCGAGGGCACGCGGTCCGTCGAAACGCGCGCCGGGCGCGAGCGGAGGAGTCTTACCCCGCGGGCGCGACAGGACACCAAGCTGCGCTTTCGTCACGTCGAGGTGCGCGACCTGTCCGGTCGCGTGAACCCCCGCGTCGGTGCGACCCGCCACCGTGAGCGGCTCGACCGGCCCGTGCTTACCGAAGATGATCGCCAGGGCGGATTCGAGCTCACCCTGCACTGTGCGCAATCCCGGCTGGGACGACCACCCGAGGAAGTTGCCACCGTCGTAGGAGAAGTCGAGACGGATGCGAGTCTTGCCGGGAGCCGGTCCCGACACCTGCGGCGGACCGTGCAGGATGTTCGCGCCCGGTACAGTCTCGACGTCCACATGCCGAGTCTAGATCGGAGTCTCGATCGATCGGTGCATCGGCCGCGGCGGCGAGCGGAGTTGACCTGTCGCCTGCGCGGGGCGAAACTCAAGAGGCATCATGATGACTTCTTCCCCCGCCGTACTCGATACCCCGGTTCCGACGCCTCCGCGGATGCCGCACAATATCGACCCCCGATCGTCACGGCTCTCTGGACTCGATGGCCTTCGCGCAATCGCAGTGCTCGCCGTTATCCTGTATCACCTCGGGTCAGGTGTCCTTCCCGGCGGGTACATCGGAGTCGATGTATTCTTCGTGATCAGCGGATTTCTCATCACCGGGCTTCTCGTGCGCGAGAAGGACTCGAGTGGCCGCATCCGCATCGGCGATTTCTGGATGCGTCGGGCGCGCCGCCTGCTGCCAGCGCTCGGGCTCGTCGTGGTCGTCTCGGCCACCGCGGCGCTCGTTCTCGGCGGCAATCCGCTCGTTCACCTCGGCCGCCAGGTGATCGGCGCCGCGACCTTCAGCAGCAACTGGTTGTCGATCGCCGCATCCCAGAGCTACTTCGATGAGACCAGTCCCGGGCTGTTGCGCAACCTCTGGTCACTCGCGGTTGAGGAGCAGTTCTACCTGGTCTGGCCCCTGGTGATCCTTCTCGTGCTCGCGGTGCGCTCCCGCCGGGCTCGGGTGTTGATCGTGCTCTCGATCGCGATCGGATCGGCGATGGCAATGGCTGTATTAGTCCCCTCGGGGGATCCCACCCGGGTCTATTACGGAAGCGACACTCACAGCTTCGGGCTCGCGGTCGGGGCCGCTCTCGCCCTCCTCCACCGCGACTGGCCGGCGAGCAGCGGGCCTCTCGCGCGACGGGTGCTTCCCACCCTCTCTGCCGTCTCTGTGGCGGCAATCATCGCGCTCGCCGCCGTGCTCCCTGCGGACGCCCCATTCACCTATCGCGGGGGGCTCGTGCTCGTCGCTCTGCTCAGCGCGCTCGCGATTGCCGGCGCGGTCATCTCCCGTGTCGGAACGGTGCTCGACTGCCGCCCGCTCCGTTGGATCGGCGCGCGGTCCTACGGGCTCTACCTGTGGCACTGGCCAGCGTGGGTGCTCGTGACGGCCGCCCTTCCGGCACTGGTGCGTGACGAAACCAAGTGGATCCCGGGTGCGATCGCCTTCGCGATCACGGTAATCCTCGCCACCGCATCCTTCCGCCTCATTGAAGAGCCGATCCACCGCGCGGGGCTGCGAGCGATTGTCATTGGCTGGCTGGGAACCCCGCCCCGAACGGTGCGTCGCCGGGCCACGATCGCAACCGTCATCCTGCTGGTCGTGGCGCTCACCGGTGCCACGGGCGTCGCGATCGTCTCCGACCCGGGCAGGTCGGATGCGCAGGCGGTCATCGAGCGCGGCCGCAAATCGATTCCGCAGCGCCCCCAGCCCCGGCCGACTGCGGCAATCCCTCTCCCGCTGCCCGGAGGGGACCAGATCGATGCAATCGGCGATTCGGTCATGCTCGCCTCCGCCCCCGAGCTTCAGGCCGGTTTTCCGGGGATCCAGATCGATGCCGTCGTGTCACGGCAGCTCTCGTCGGCTCCGGCGATCGTGCAGGGAATGCGCGACTCCGGCACGCTGCGGCCTGTGCTGCTGATCGGACTCGGCACCAACGGGCCGATCGATCGACAGTCGCTCGACCAGATCCGGTCGATCGTCGGCCCTCGTCACGAAATCGTCTTCGTAAACGTGCAGGCGCCCCGAGGCTGGACCGACGGGGTCAACGACGCTCTCACCCGGTTCGCCCAGCAATACCGCTCTGTGGAGCTCGCGAACTGGCGCGACGCGATTTCGTCGCGACTCGACCTTCTGGCGCGCGACCAGATTCATCCCGGGGCCGCCGGCGGTCTCATCTATGTGCGCACAGTGACGGATGCCCTTCAACGACTTGCCGAGCTGCCGCCCTCCCGCAACCGCAACGACTTCGGCCTCGCAGGAACGCCGCTGTAGCGCCCTCCTGCCCTCACTTACCGCTCCGGATGCTTCGCCCGGCTGGGCTGCACGCGCGGAGGTTCCCCCGGCATCTTCGGGAAGTCGGGAGGAAAGGGCAGCTCTCCCAGTCCGTCCGCCAGGTCCCGCTCCCACCATCCGAGGAGTTGGTCGATTACACCGGGCTTCTCCCCCATCCGCTCCCACGGGTCCCCGGTGCTCGCAAGCCGGGCCGGCACCGTCAGCACGGTCAGGGCGCGCGGGTCGATGGACTCGAGCTCGCTCCACTCGATCGGGCATGACACGGGGGCGTGTACCAGCGCTCTCGGACTGTAGGCGCCGGCCATCGTCCGATCTCGGTTCGCCTGGTTGAAGTCCACGAAGATCCGCTCTCCGCGCTCCTCCTTCCACCAGGCCGTTGTGACCTGCGCCGGCATCCGGCGCTCCAACTCACGGGCTGCCGCGATCACGGCGTGACGAACGTCGAGAAACTCGCGGGTTGGTTCAATCGGCGCGAAGACATGTAACCCTCGGTTGCCCGAGGTCTTGACGAAGGACTCGAGGCCGACTTCGGCCAATACGGCCCGAAGCTCGATGGCAGCGGGAATGGCGTCGTCGAAGTCCGTGCCGGGTTGTGGATCCAGGTCGATGCGCAGTTGGTCGGGATTGTCGGTGTTCTCCGCCCGGGATGGCCAGGGGTGAAACACGATCGTGTTCATCTGCACTGCCCAGACGGCTGCTGCGGGCTCGTCGATCACGAGCTGCGGATGGGACCGGCCGCTCGGATAGACGACCGGCACAGCACGCACGAAGTCTGGCGCGCCCTTCGGAGGATTCTTCGAGAAGAACTGCTCCCCGTCGATACCCTCCGCGAAGCGCTGAAGCGACACAGGTCGGTCGCCGTTCGCCCTCACGAACGCGTCACCGACCTCGACCATGTAGCGAGCGAGATCCAGCTTGGTGATGCCGGAGGCCGGCCAGAGCACACGGGAGGGGCTCGAGACCCGCACTCGGCGCATGCCGTGGGGCCCCGCCACCGGGAGAGTTGCCGCGTCGCTCACCATGTCTCCACGGTACTCGGGCCGGGCCGCTGATCGCCGATTAAAGAATGATGGCCCCGCCAGAAGGCGGGACCACCATGGGGAAAGAAGCTACTTGACGTCTGCCTCAGCGCCAGATACTTCAGCGCCAGATACTTCAGCGCCAGTTTCTTCAGCGCCAGTTTCTTCAGCGCCAGATTCTTCAGCGCCAGATACTTCAGCGCCAATTTCCTCAGCGCCAGTTTCTTCAGCATCTGGCTCTTCAGCAGTGACCTCTGCGGTCTCGGCATCAATTGCGTCGGCCTCGGCCTCGGTCTCTACGACCGCGGGAGCCTCGTCGGCCTTGGCAGACTTCTTGGCCGACTTCGGCTTTGGAACGACGGGCTCGAGAACCAGCTCGATCTGCACCATCGAGGCATTGTCACCCTTGCGGAAGCCGAGCTTGGTGATGCGGGTGTAGCCGCCCTCGCGCAACTCGAGCAGCGGCGCGATCTCGGTAAAGAGCTCGTGCACGACGGTCTTGTCGCCGATCGTCGCGAGAACACGACGACGCGCATGAAGGTCCCCGCGCTTGGCAAACGTGATGAGTCTCTCGACGAGGGGGCGCATGCGCTTAGCCTTCGTCTCGGTCGTCTTGATGCTCTTGTGGGTGAACAGGGCAGCCGCGAGATTCGCAAGCATGAGGCGCTCGTGCGCCGGTCCACCGCCGAGACGGGGTCCCTTAGTTGGTGCAGCCATTAGTCATTTCTCCAGGTGTGAAAAGTTGGTGTCGAGAGCCTAGTTGGCTTCTTCGACGTCGTCATAGCCGCTGTAGAAGTGCGCGCCGTCAAAACCGGGCACGGTGTCCTTGAGGCCGAGGCCGAGTTCGACGAGCTTGTCCTTGACCTCGTCCACCGACTTCTGTCCGAAGTTGCGAATGTTCATGAGCTGTGTCTCCGAGAGGGCGACCAGTTCGCTGACGGTGTTGATGCCCTCGCGTTTGAGGCAGTTGTAGCTCCGCACAGAGAGGTCGAGGTCCTCGATCGGCATGCTGAGTTCGCTCGAAAGCACAGCATCGACCGGAGCGGGTCCGATCTCGATACCCTCGGCAGCCGAGTTCAGCTCACGCGCCAAGCCGAACAACTCGGTCAGCGTGCGACCGGCCGACGCGATGGCATCGCGAGGGGTGATCGCGTTCTTGGTCTCGACATCCACCACGAGGCGGTCGAAGTCGGTGCGCTCACCGGCTCGAGTCGCCTCGACACGGTAGGTCACCTTGAGCACGGGGGAGTAGATCGAGTCGATCGGAATCTGTCCGGCTTCGCTGAACTCGCTGCGGTTCTGCGTTGCGGAAACGTAACCACGGCCGCGCTCGATGGTCAGTTCGAGTTCGAACTTCGCCTTGTCGTTGAGCGTTGCGATGACGAGTTCCGGATTATGGATCTCGACGCCGGCCGGAGCCGAGATGTCGGCGGCCGTGACCTGCCCGGAACCCTGCTTGCGCAGGTAGGCGGTGATCGGCTCGTCATGCTCGCTCGAGACGACCAGGCCCTTGATGTTCAGGATGATCTCGGTGACGTCTTCCTTCACCCCGGCGATCGTCGAGAACTCGTGCAGCACTCCGTCAATACGGATGCTCGTGACAGCAGCTCCCGGAATCGAGGAGAGGAGGGTGCGGCGAAGCGAGTTGCCGAGTGTGTAGCCGAAACCGGGTTCAAGCGGCTCGATGATAAACCGCGAGCGGAACTCGGAGATGTTCTCTTCGGTAAGAGTTGGACGCTGTGCAATCAGCACTGGTGATTCCTTTCGGCGAAGTGCCCTCTATTTGACACTTGTGCGTTCGACGGGATGGCTAGCCCGTCGGTCTTTTGAGTTGTGTTCGGTGTAAAAACTGTCGTACTGGTCGAGTAAACCGGGTGTGCCGGGTCGAAACCGTATCTCCCGGAGGTGACCGGTGTCTCGATGCGCTCGCTGGCGCGCTCTGCTCGACCCGACGTGGAGAGTGGCGCTCCGGGCCTATACCCTGCGTCGCTTCGGCGGGCGGCATCCATTGTGCGCCTGGGGGGTGACGTCATTGATCGATCCGACCTCGAGCCCGGCGGCCTGGAGCGAGCGGATGGCGGTCTCGCGGCCGGAGCCGGGTCCCTTGACGAAGACGTCGACCTTCTTGACGCCGTGCTCTTGCGCCTGGCGGGCCGCGGACTCTGCAGAGAGCTGGGCCGCGAACGGCGTCGACTTGCGCGAGCCCTTGAAGCCGACAGTTCCGGACGACGCCCAGCTCAGCACGGCCCCGGTCGGGTCGGTGATGGTCACGATGGTGTTGTTGAACGTCGACTTGATGTGAGCCTGACCCACGGCGATGTTCTTCTTTTCTTTACGACGCGGCTTACGAGCGGCCGATTTTGGTGCTGCCATTGTTTTCTCCTAAAACTAATATGGCGATACGAGCGATGCTCGCTATCGGGCCTTCTTCTTGCCGGCGACGGTGCGCTTCGGGCCCTTGCGGGTACGAGCGTTGGTCTTGGTGCGCTGGCCGTGGACCGGAAGTCCGCGACGGTGACGGATGCCCTGGTAGCTTCCGATCTCGACCTTGCGACGGATGTCGGCGGCCACTTCGCGGCGAAGGTCACCCTCCACCTTGAAGTTTCCTTCGACGTAGTCGCGGAGTGCGATGAGCTGGTCATCGGTCAGATCCTTGACGCGGATCTCACCGCTGATTTCGGTGTCGGCGAGGGTTTTAAGAGCCCTCGTACGGCCGACGCCGTAGATGTAGGTCAATGCGACCTCGACGCGCTTATCGCGCGGGATGTCGACTCCTGCTAGACGAGCCATTGTGGCTTCTCCTGGTTGTGAATGGAGGTCTGTAGCAGCACCTGTGCAGCGGCCTCCGACCACTGGTGTCCCCGACCGAGGCCGGATCTGGTGTTGCTATGTTTCGTGCGTATTGAATTGCGGGTGACGGCCGGTTCTGTCGCTCAGCGTGGGTAGTGGCCCGCCACTGGAGTAGGCCACCGAGACCGCGTCGAGGCTAGCCCTGGCGCTGCTTGTGGCGGGGGTTGTTCTTGCAGATGACCATCACGTTGCCGTTGCGGCGGATGACGCGACAGTGCTCGCACATAGGCTTCACGCTGGGGGCGACCTTCATTGTTCTCTTCTTTCGCTGTCTTCGTACTGATTCGACAACGCGTCGGATCAGCCGTTACTTTCCAGCAATTACGTGCCGGGCGGCACTACTTGTAGCGGTAGACGATCCGGCCGCGGGTCAGGTCATACGGGCTCAGCTCTACGATCACGCGGTCCTCCGGGAGGATACGGATGTAGTGCTGGCGCATCTTCCCCGAAATATGGGCGAGGACTCGGTGGCCGTTCGTCAGCTCAACGCGGAACATTGCGTTGGGCAGAGCTTCAACTACTGCACCCTCAATTTCGATGACACCGTCTTTTTTGGCCATAGCCTCTTCGTCGCTAAAAGTATTGTTTACTGGTCGTGCGCATGGATTGTGGTGATCTGGGCGCGATTAAACAAGCTGCAGACACCAAGGGTCGAGCTTATGCCAATCCCGGGCGTTTTGCCAACTTGTGCCTATACTTCGCACTCGCCCGCAGCGAACGCCACGATTGGACATCTCAGGGGATCGGCACGGGCACCACGCCAAGCGACTCCAGCCCGGCCGCGCCGCCGTCCTGCGCGGTCAGAACCCAGATTCCCCCAGCGTGAATAGCGACGGAGTGCTCCCAGTGAGCGGCCATCGCACCGTCCAGCGTCGCGACCGTCCACTCATCTTCACGAGTGAAGGTGTCGATGCCTCCGAGCGTCACCATCGGCTCGATCGCCACAACCAGGCCGGCCTTCACCTGGGGACCGCGCTCGCGCACGCGGTAGTTGAACACCGGTGGTTCCTCGTGCATGGAGCGACCAATACCGTGGCCCACATAATCCTCCAGGATTCCATAACGACCCTGTGACTCTATGTACTCTTCCATGTCCCCGCCGATGTGGTTGAGGTGGGTGGCGGAGGCGAGGGCGGCGATGCCGCGCCAAAGCGACTGCTCCGTGACATCCGCGAGCTTCTGCCGCTCGGCCACCACCGAGGGCCGTGCGGCATCCGGCACGACAACCGTGATCGCGGCATCGCCGTTCCAGCCGCCGATCTCGGCGCCGCTGTCGATGGAAACGATGTCGCCCGGCTCGAGCACGCGGGGACCAGGGATGCCATGAACAACCTCGTCGTTCACCGAGGCGCAGATCGTGTGCCGGTAGCCCGGCTCCTTCAAGAAGTTCGGCACCCCGCCGAGCCCGCGGATGGTGGCCTCGGCGATCGCGTCGAGCTCAAGAGTCGAGACGCCAGCGGTGATGGCCAATCGCACTGCAGCGAGGGATGCCGCAGTGGCACGTCCCGGAGCGACCATCAGTCGCAACTCTGCTGGTGACTTGTAGATGTTCTTACGAAAGCTCACTTCGCTGCGGGCACGATTCCGCGAGAGTCGAGAGCATCGGAGATGCGAGAGCTCACATCGTCGATCTCGCCGAGGCCATCGACCTCGATCAGCAGTCCGCGATCGCGATAGACCGCGATCAGCGGCGTCGTCTCGCGCCCGTAGACCTGCTGACGATGGCGGATCGCGTCCTCGGTGTCGTCTGTGCGGCCCTGCTCGACCGCACGTTTTCGCAGTCGGGCAACGACTTCTTCCTGGTCGGCGGCAAGCTGGATCACGGCGTCGAGGGACTGTCCCTTCACTGCAAGAAGGTCGTCGAGGTAGGAGACCTGCTCCAGTGTGCGGGGGTAGCCGTCGAGGAGGAACCCGTCGAGGGCATCCTCTTCTTCAAGCCGACCCTTGACCAGAGAATTGGTGAGCGAATCGGGCACATAGTCGCCCGCGTCCACAATCGCCTTCACCTCGATGCCGAGGGGGGTCTGTTCCCTGATGTTCTTGCGAAAGATATCGCCCGTCGCGATTGCCGGTATCGAGTAGGTCCCGAGCAGGCGAGCGGACTGCGTGCCTTTGCCGGCCCCCGGCGGACCGACGATCAGCAGTCGGGTCACCGGAGCAGGCCCTCATAATGGCGCTGCTGCAGCTGCGAGTCGATCTGCTTCACTGTCTCAAGCCCGACACCCACAATGATCAGGATGCTGGCGCCACCGAACGGGAAGTTCTGGTTGGCCCCGAACAGCCCGAGGGCGATCAGCGGCACGAGCGCGATCAGGCCGAGGTAGATGGATCCTGGAAGAGTCACTCGCGTAAGCACATAGTCGAGATATTCGGCGGTCGGACGACCAGCACGGATACCGGGAATGAACCCCCCGTACTTCTTCATGTTGTCGGCCACTTCCTCAGGGTTGAAGGTGATCGCAACGTAGAAATAGGTGAACCCGACGATGAGCAGGAAGTACAGCGCCATGTAAAGAGGGTTGTCCCCCGTTCGGAGGTTTTCGGTGATCCAGGTGACCCAGGCTGCCGGGGGCTTGCCCGGGGCAGGCTGATTGAACTGGGCGATGAGCGCTGGCAGGTAGAGCAGCGACGAGGCGAAGATGACGGGCACGACGCCAGCCATATTGACCTTGATCGGAATGTAGGTGTTGTTCCCGCCGTAGGTGCGTCTACCGACCATGCGCTTGGCATACTGCACCGGAATTCGCCTCTGCGATTGTTCGACGTAGACCACAAGTCCCATGATCACGATGCCCATCAGGATAACAAGGAGGAAGGTCTCGAAGCCCTTCGACTGCTTGATCGCCCACAGCGAGCCGGGGAACCGGGCGGCGATCGAGGTGAAGATGAGGATCGACATCCCGTTGCCGATACCGCGCTCCGTGATGAGCTCGCCCATCCACATGATCAGGCCGGTGCCGGCGGTCATCGTGATGACCATGAGCAGGATGGCGTACCAGGCGGAGTTGGTGATGAGCGCCGAGCACTCCGGTGTTCCGGTGCTGGTGGGGAACAGTGCGCCGCTGCGGGCGACGGTGATCAGGGTCGTGGACTGCAGCACACCGAGTGCGATGGTGAGGTAACGGGTGTACTGGGTCAGGCGAGCCTGACCGGACTGACCCTCCTTGTAGAGAGTGTCGAAGTGAGGGATCACCACGCGCAGCAGCTGCACGATGATCGACGCCGTGATGTACGGCATGATGCCGAGCGCGAAGATCGACAGCTGGAGCAGGGCTCCTCCGCTGAAGAGATTGACCAACTCGTAGAGGCCGGAGGTACCGGAGTTTGCCTTGAGGCAGACCTGCACGTTCCCGAAGTTGACGAACGGTGCAGGGATGAACGACCCGAGGCGGAACAGCGCAATGAGGGCGAGCGTAAAACCGATCTTCTTGCGAAGGTCGGGGGTGCGGAAGATCCGCGCTACGGCTCTGAACAACGAGGCCTCCTGGTAAGAACGGTCGGGCGAAGCAGGTGGCCCTGTCGGGCCACCTGGACGATACCAAAGCGTAAAGGACTACCGGGCCGTGACCCGACGGTCGCTCTAGTTTACGGAACCGCCCGCTGCAACAATCTTCTGCTCAGCGGAGCTCGAGACCTTGTCAACGGCAACATTCAGTTTAACTGCAATGTCACCCGCTCCGAGGACCTTGACCTTCTCGTTCTTGCGCACCGCGCCCTTGGCGACGAGGTCGACGATCGTGACGTCTCCCCCGGCGGGGTAGAGCTCGGCCAGCTTCTCGAGGTTGACGACCTGGTATTCGACGCGGAACGGGTTCTTGAACCCACGGAGCTTCGGGGTACGCATAATGCTATTCAGGTTGCCACCCTCGAGCCCGACGCGCACCTGGTAGCGGGCCTTCGTTCCCTTGGTTCCCCGTCCCGCGGTCTTTCCCTTGGAGCCTTCACCGCGTCCGACGCGGGTGCGATCTTTTTTCGCACCGGGAGCCGGGCGGAGGTGGTGCATCTTCAGCACCTGCGGGCGCGCCACCGTCACGGGGTCTGCGGCCTTCTTTGCCGACGGGGCTTTTGTGGCCGTCGCCGCCGTTGATGTGCTCGCCTTTTTGGGGGCTGCGGCGGGGGCTTTCGCCGCCTTCGTTTCTTCAGCCATTAGTCAATCTCCTCGACCTTGACCAGGTGAGCGACGGTGCGAACGTAACCGCGGTTCTGCGAGTTGTCCTCGCGAACCACGACGTCGCCGATGCGATGAAGCCCGAGGCTCCGCAAGGTGTCGCGCTGGTTTTGCTTCTCACTAATTTTGGACTTGATCTGGGTCACCTTCAGGCGCGAAGCCATCAGACACCTGCCTTTGCGTCAGCCTGGGCACGCAGGAGGCGCGCGGGCGCGACATCCTCGATCGAGAGGCCACGACGCGCGGCAACCGCACTCGGCTCTTCGAGCTGCTTGAGAGCTGCGACTGTCGCGTGCACGATGTTGATCGTGTTAGACGAGCCGAGCGACTTGCTCAGCACGTCGTGGATCCCCGCGCACTCGAGAACAGCACGAACCGGGCCGCCGGCGATAACGCCGGTACCGGCGGATGCCGGACGTAGCAGTACCACTCCAGCAGCGGCCTCGCCCTGGACGGGGTGCGGGATGGTCACTCCGACGCGGGGAACGCGGAAGAAGTTCTTCTTCGCTTCCTCGACGCCCTTGGAGATTGCGGTCGGCACCTCCCGGGCCTTGCCGTAGCCGACTCCGACCAGTCCGTTACCGTCGCCGACGACGACGAGAGCGGTGAAGCTGAAGCGACGACCGCCCTTGACGACCTTGGAAACGCGGTTGATGGTGACGACGCGCTCGAGGAATTGGCTCTTCTCAGAGTCACGGCTCCCTCGCTGCTGGTTGGGATTGCGCTCACGTCCACCGCGGCGGGCCTCGCGAGGCTCGTTAGCGGCTGGCTCGGTTGCGGCCGCAGTCTCGACGACCGTGACGGTCGGTTCGGCTTCGGTTGCCACAGGTGTCTCCTTGCTGGTGTTGGTGGTGTCGCTCACAGGTCGAGTCCCCCTTCACGGGCGCCTTCGGCGATGGCAGCGACGCGTCCGGCGTACTTGCTTCCCCCGCGATCAAATACGACGGCGTCGACGCCGGCGGCCTTCGCGCGTTCGGCGACGAGTTCGCCGACCTTGCGGGCCTTGGCCGTCTTGTCACCGTCGAAGGTGCGCATGTCCGCTTCGAGAGTCGATGCCGACGCGAGGGTGAAACCCTTGCTGTCGTCGACGACCTGAACGAATACGTGTCGCGCCGAGCGGGTGACCACAAGACGCGGTCGCGCTTCGGTGCCGACGATCTTCTTACGAAGACGGGCATGCCTGCGGCCCTTTGCGGCCGACTTGCTCTTTCCTCTAGTTCCGAGAGCCATGATCACTTACCACTCTTTCCGGCCTTGCGGCGGACTACCTCGCCTGCGTAGCGAACGCCCTTGCCCTTGTAGGGCTCCGGCTTGCGCAGTTTACGGATGTTGGCGGCAACTTCTCCGACAGCCTGCTTATCGATGCCGTGCACCGTCAGCTTGTTGTTGCCTTCGACGGCAAAGGAGATACCAGCCGGGGGGTCGACCGTGATCGAGTGCGAGAAGCCGAGAGCGAACTCCAGAGAGCCGCCCTTCGCCTGCACACGGTAACCGGTACCGACAATCTCGAGGCCCTTGGAGTAGCCGGTCGTGACGCCGAT
>JBKJLH010000006.1:0-31474 GCA_046597035.1 Lacisediminihabitans sp. | reverse complement strand
CCCGCGCCCGTGTCGAGACCTAGTGGTAGAAGTGGCGCTCACCGGCGCTCGCTACTCGACCCGCGGAGCCCTGCTGGTCGAGTAGGGCGCCCCGCGCCCGTGTCGAGACCTAGTGGTAGAAGTGGCGCTCGCCGGTGAAATACATCGTGACCCCCGCGGCCGTGGCCGCCTCGATCACATCGGCATCTCGGATCGACCCGCCGGGCTGCACCACCGCGCGCACCTTGGCGTCGAGCAAGATCTGCAGCCCGTCGGCAAAGGGGAAGAATGCGTCGGATGCCGCGACCGATCCGGCCGCTCGGTCCCCGGCGCGCGCGACCGCGAGCCGGCAGGAGTCCACCCGGTTGACCTGGCCCATTCCGACGCCGACCGAGGCACCGTCATCCGCCAGCAGGATCGCGTTCGACTTGACCGCCCGCACGGCGCGCCAGGCGAATTCGAGGTCGGCACGAGTGGCGTTATCCGCCTCCTCGCCGGCCACGAGTGTCCAGCCCTCGCTGGAGAACTCGTCGAAAACATCGGGCTGCTGCACGAGCAGTCCGCCGCTAATCTGCTTGAACTCCAGGGGATCGCGCGCATAGTCGGCGGGCAGTTTCAGCAGCCGCAGGTTCTTCTTGGTCTGCAATAGCGCGAGGGCCTCGGCGTCGAAGTCAGGCGCAATGACCACTTCGGTGAAGATGCCCGTGATCGCGTGGGCCATCTCGATCGTGACCGGGCGGTTCGCCGCGATCACCCCGCCGAAAGCCGAAACCGGGTCGCAGGCGTGAGCGCGCTGGTGGGCGGAGGCGATGGGATCGCCAGCGCCGCGGGCGACCGCGATACCGCAGGGCTGGGCGTGCTTGATGATGGCGACTGCGGGCTCGCGGAAATCGTAGGCGGTGCGCAGCGCGGCATCCGCATCCACGTAATTGTTGTACGACATCTCCTTGCCGTGCAGCTGGGTCGCCTGGGCGATACCGTGACCGCCCGGAGTCTCGAACAGCGAGGCCTCCTGGTGCGAGTTCTCGCCGTACCGCAGAACGTTCTTGCGCGAGGCCGTCACACTGAAATGCTCGGCCGGATCTAACGGATGCTCCGCCCGGATGCCGATACTCGCCGCGAAGAATTGCGCAACGGCAGTGTCATACGCAGCAGTGTGCGCGAAGGCCTCCCCCGCGAGTCGCTGTCGTTGGGCGAGCGTCGTGCCGCCCAGAGTTACGCCCTTGATCACTTGGGTATAGCTGTCCGGCGACACCACGACGGCGACGTTCGCATGATTCTTTGCGGCGGCGCGCACCATCGCTGGCCCACCGATATCGATCTGCTCGATCGCGTCGTCGCCGGTAGTCCCCGAGGCGATCGTCTCGACGAACGGATAGAGGTTCACCACGACGAGTTCGAACGGACGGATCCCGAGGTCGGCAAGCTGCCCCTCATGACTGGCGAGCCGGAGGTCGGCCAGGATTCCGGCATGGATGGCAGGATGCAGTGTCTTCACCCGCCCGTCGAGGGTCTCCTGGAATCCAGTGACGCTCGCGACCTCGGTGACGGGATGCCCGGCCTCCGCGATCGTCTTCGCCGTCGAACCGGTGGACACGATCTCGACACCCGCACCGGCGAGCGCGGCGGCGAGGTCGAGCAGGCCGGTCTTGTCGCTCACCGAGATGAGGGCACGGGTAATCGGGATGGCGTCGCGCTCTCGATACTCGGACGGGTCGTGGGTCGATGCGCTCATGGTGCACTCCTCGGGTCTGACGCAGCGGTATCGGAAGCTGCTTTATGTGCGGCGATGGTCGGGAGGTCGACCGCACCGTTGGCGATGTCGAGCACGGCCTGAACGAGCAGTTCGCGCTCGACCGGCTTGATGCGGTTGTGGAGAGTCGATTCGGTGTCACCCGGCAGCACGGGCACCCGGCGTTGAGAGATGATCGGTCCGGCATCCACACCGTTGTCGACGATGATGATGCTCGCGCCTGACTCGGTGACGCCGGCGGCGAGGGCATCCCGCACGCCGTGTGCACCGGGGAACTCGGGCAGGTAGGCCGGATGGGTGTTGATGAGGTAGGGGCTCAGGGCTGCGATCACCCGAGGCGGCAACAGCTTCATGAAGCCGCTGAGGATCACGAGATCCGGCTGCCAGACGCGGACCTGTTCGAGGATCGCGTCACCCCAGCTCTCTCGGTCGTCGAAGCTCGACAGGGCAGCGGCGAAGGTGGGGATGCCATAGGCCTCAGCATGCTCGAAGCCGTCGGCGTCCCGATCCGCTCCGACCGCGACGACCCTGGCCGGGAATTCGGCGTCTTCGGATGCCTCGAGGAGCGCACGGAGGTTCGACCCTCCGCCCGAGATCAACACGACCAATGAGAGCACTCCCAGAGCCTATCGGAGTGCTTCGGATCGGGTCGGATCTGCCGGTCGAGTAGCGAGCGCCAGCGAGCGTGTCGAGACCACCAGCAGTCGCACCCCGGGTCTCGACACGGGCGCCGGGCGCCCTACTCGACCAGCTCAGCGGCGAGAGGGCCTTCCGGCCAACAGTCCGATCATCGCCGCGACGCCGATCTCGAGGGCGGCGAAGCCTCCGACGAGCCACGGCGAGGGCCCAACATCCACCAGTCGCCCCGGACCGGCCGATCCGGCCGACGCCCAGGCGAGTAGCCCGAGCAGTAGGCCACCGACGATCCCGCTCGCGAGCCCGGCTGCGAGAAACGAGCGAGCGGATGCGCGGGGTCCGAGATCGCGCGCCAAACGGGGCCGCACCACGAGAGCGATGAGAAAACCCGCGAGAACGGGCACGAGGAGTCCGAGGAATCCCCATCCGAGTGCTCCCGGAGCAGGAAGTGCACCAAGCACCGGGATGGCCGGGATCGGCCCGAGGGTGGTACCGAGCGGCGCCACCGACGATCCGGTCCCCACGGCAAATCCCGGTCCGATGAACCATGACGCCCCCCAGATCACCAGGTTCGGTAGCACTGCGAGTTGGCCGATCGTGAGGGCGATTCCGCCGAGAATTCCCGCGTGCGCCCTCTCATACAGGGAGATGATCGCGGCGTAGTTGGTCACGAAGAGCACCGCGACGGCGAGGGCGGATGCCGCGATCACCACGCTTGCGGATGCGACGCCGCCGCGCAGCCCCGCCACGATGATGGTGCGCACCTCCGGTCGCCAGCCCCGCACGATGCCGCGGGCACTGTCACCGAACACATCGGCCGCCGAAGTCACCGGCCGCAGTATTTCCGACCCGATCACGATCCCGAGCGCGAAGACGAGGGTCGGCAGCAACGCCCCCTGCCAGATTGAGGGTCGGGCTGCGGGCAGCAGCACGCTGAGGGTCAGACCGAGCGAAATCGCGGCGAAAGCCGCGACGGAGACCACCATCCCGAGCAGTCGATGCGGGGTCTCGCCGATCCGACGTCCGGCCCGCACGCCGAGCAGCACGGTGACAAGGGCGAACCCCAGGGGCGCGATCGTGATGATGAATGGTGTTCCCGCGCCCGCGAAGCCGAACCCGGACGCCATGATCGGGTCGAGAGTGAGGCGGATGTCGACTCCCGAACCAAGCAACCAGAGGTCTACCGCGGTGCGCCAGAACACAATGAAATCGACCTGGAGCCCGTACTGGAACGCCCATAGGACGGTGAGCGGCACGAGGGGGATCGCGACCCCGATGGCAGCGACGATCACCGCTTCGAGCGCGGAGAAGAGGGCGGTGAGCGGACGATTCATACCGGGGGCGAGCCTACCGGCGACCCCGCGATACGCCGAGCCGCCGATCCGTCATCCGGCAAACACGATTCTCTAAACCTCCCCGAACCCCTCGGTCACGAGCTCGGTCACCCTCGCGAGGGCCTCCGCGGCCTGGACTCCGGATGCGGCCACCGTCAGCACATCCCCGGCCATCGCCCCGAGAGAGAGCAGTCCGATGAGGCTGTTTGCCGCTACCGGGCCAGCCCCGGTGCGCGTGTTCAACACGGTGAGCTTCGCATCGAAGCCCGCGAGCGTCGAGACCAGCGTTGCAGCAGGGCGGGCGTGTAAGCCGTCCGAATTGATGATCGTCAGGTCGGCGCTCATCCCCGCGGGAGATGGCGGCGCAACGGGGGTCGGCGGCACGACCGCACCGAGCATCGAGATCTTCGGGGCGAGTGCGCCCCGCGCCTCCCGATCGACATCGTCGAGGCTCCCTCCTCCGGCCGCCGTCACGATCGCGGCGAGCAGTCCTTCCACGAATGGCGCACTCGAGAGTCGAACCTCTGCATCGGATGCCCGGAAGTCCAGCGCCATCTCCGCGCTCATCACCGCCGACCCGAGATCCATGATCACGAGCACGCCCTCGGGCGAGGCCACCTCATCGATGGCGGCCGAGACCGCTGCGGCATCCGTCCCTATCAGTCCCACACCCGCTCCCGCGGCGACTGCGATCACCGGGCGCTCCCCCGGAACCATCTGCAGCGCAAGTTCCACGGCCGCGTGCGCCAGAGCCGAACTGTGGGAGACGACCACTATTCCGATCACGCGAGGATCACGCGAGCGCTTCGGCGAGCGCCTGGAACAGGAAAGCAGTGGAGGTTGCGCCCGGATCGAGATGCCCGGCGCTGCGATCGCCGAGGTAGCTCGCCCGGCCCTTTCGGGCCACGAGCGGTTCCGTGGCGTCCCGGCCAGTTGCCGCTGCCGCTGCCGCGCGTGCCGCACACGCGGCGAGTTCCGCCCCCGCAGCAAGCTCCGCGTCGAAGGCGTCGACCGCAGGGGACATCGCATCGAACATCGTCTTGTCGCCGAGTTCGGCCTTTCCACGCGCCACGATCCCGCCGAGCCCGGCTCGGAGCGCCGCCGCGAGGCCAGCAGAGTCGAGCTCCGTCACCGCTCCGGCCGTGCCGCCGAACCGCAGGAAGAAGGTTCCGTAGAGCGGACCGCTCGCCCCGCCAACCGAGGTGACCAGCGTCATCCCGACCTGCTTGAACAGTTCGTCGACCGCGGATGACGGCGCCGCCGCGGTCTTCTCCATCACCGCCGCCATGCCCCTTGCCATGTTCGACCCGTGATCCGCGTCGCCGATCGCGGAATCGAGCTCCGTGAGGTAGCTGCGATTGGCGGTGACCAGCGCGGTGAATTTTGAAAGCCAGGAGACGAGCTGTTCGAGTGAGGCGTTGCGGTCCGCCACAGTCCTAGATCCCCCAGCGCAGGCCGGCGGTGTTCACGGGGGCATCCCAGAACCTGAGCATGTCATCATCCGCTTTCAGGATCGTGACCGAGCAGCCCGCCATGTCGAGCGAGGTGATGTAGTTGCCCACCAGGCTGCGGGCCACGGTCACACCGGCCTTGTCCAGGATCTTCTTCACCTCGCCGTACATCAGGTACAGCTCGATCAGCGGCGAACCGCCCATTCCGTTGAGCAGGACGATGGTCGGGCCGTCGGTGAAATCGAGGTCCGCAAGCACCGGCTCCACCAGCTGTTGGGCGATGGATGCCGCGGGCGCGAGTCGCACGCGGTGCCGGCCGGGTTCGCCATGGATACCGACACCCATCTCCATCATGTCGTCCGGAATCTCGAAGGTCGGCTTCCCCGCTGAGGGCACCGTGCAACTGGTGAGTGCCATCCCCATTGATCGACCGGACTCGTTGATCTTTCGCGCGAGCGCCGCCACTGCGCTGAGGTCCTGGCCTGCCTCTGCAGCGGCCCCGACGATCTTCTCGAGGAGCACGGTGACGCCGACACCGCGGCGGCCGGCGGTCCAGGTGGAGTCCTCAACCGCGACATCGTCGTTCGTGACGACTGTCTCGACCATGACTCCGGAATCCGCTTCGGCCAGCTCGGCGGCCATCTCGAAGTTCATGACGTCGCCGGTGTAATTCTTCACGATATGCAGTACGCCAGCACCGGCATCCGCGACCTTCGTGGCCTCCTGCATCTGGTCGGGTGTCGGGCTGGTGAAGACCTCTCCGGCACACGCGGCATCCAGCATGCCGAAACCGACAAATCCGCCGTGCAGCGGTTCGTGGCCGGAGCCGCCGCCTGAGATGAGGGCGACCTTGCCCGGCTTGGTCGGTTCCCCGCGATAGATGATGCGATTGACATGGTCGATCCGCAGTTCCGGATGTGCGGCCTCCACTCCCACAAGGGAATCAGCCAGCACGTTCTCTGGGTCGTTGATGAGTTTTTTCACGGGTGTGTCCTCTTCCTCGAGTTGTCCTGGTTCTCACGCTAGACCCGCCGTGTGCGGCGCGCCAGAGCGCGATGGGTCCGATAAAGAAGTCGGGCGAGAGTGCATCCGATCGGGGCCTGTTCGGAGAAGTAATGAGAGGAACGTCCGTTCCGCCCGCGTATCGGGACCCACAAAGGAGTGCATCATGAAGAAACGTCTCATCATCATCACCACCATCGCCACAGGGGCGCTGATGCTCGGCAGTGCTGTGCCGGCATCCGCCGCAGTCCCCTCGCATTACGGCCCACCCGCACCCAGCGGATCGATCGTGGACGTCGTGGTCGCTGCTTCCGGGGGCGGCACGCCCGACAATAACCCGTACGACTACGACCTGCTGGTGCAGGCTCTGACAGTCACCGGGCTCGTTCCGGTGCTCGCTGATACCAGCCGCAAGTTCACGGTGTTCGCACCAAACGACCTTGCGTTCGAACGACTCGTGCAAGAGCTCACCGGGGTCGCACCCGCCAGCGAAGCGGCCGCACTCGCCACGATCACAAGCGCACTCACCACCGACCAGCTCAGGAACGTGTTGCTGTACCACGTGGTCGCCGACCGCAAGCTCGGCCCGATCAGTGTCCTCACCGCAGGGTCGATCACCATGGCCAACGGCGGTATCGTCAGGCCGTGCGGTCTCACCCTGCGTGACCAGAACCCGGCGTTCCCGGATCCACGGCTCGTCCTGTCGGGCCTGAACATCCAGGCCAGCAATGGCGTGATCCACACGATCAACCGCGTGCTGCTTCCCGCAGTTCTGTAGTCGCGCTGGGGCCGGGCCGGACTGGGCTGGACTGGGCCGGGCCGGACTGGGGCGGCTCTTGCCCTCGCTCTGCCCCTCTACCGTTACCCCTGCCCCTGATAAATCGACTTGGTAGTTGTTGCGACTTCAAGGTTGACGAAGTCGCAACAACTACCAAGTCGATTTTGGATTGGCCGATTTTCGGGACTTGACCGGGTGTCGTTGTCCAAACGGGAGCGGATTCCCATTCGCGCGAGTCGGCTCGCCCACAACGGTCCAATTGACACCCAGCACAGCCGCACCGAGCGCACCGCAGTCACGAGCGGATGCCCGCACCAGGGTTAACGCCGGAAGGCCAGCCGAGGCTGGCCTTCCGTATGATTCCCTACCGCACGCTTAGAGCGAAGCGAGCACCTCGCGCATGAGCTGCGCGGCCTCGCTCGGCGTCTTACCGACCTTGACCCCGGCAGCCTCGAGGGCCTCTTTCTTCCCCTGGGCTGTTCCGGCACCGGAGGAGACGATAGCGCCGGCGTGGCCCATCGTCTTGCCCTCGGGGGCGGTGAAGCCCGCGACATAGCCGACGACCGGCTTGGTGACGTGCGCCTTGATGTAGTCCGCAGCGCGTTCTTCGGCGTCGCCACCGATCTCACCGATCATGACGATCGCCTTGGTATCGGGGTCTGCTTCGAACGCGGCGAGCGCGTCGATATGAGTGGTACCGATGATCGGGTCGCCGCCAATACCGATGGCGGTCGAAAAGCCGAGGTCGCGCAGCTCGTACATCATCTGGTACGTGAGCGTGCCTGACTTGGAGACGAGTCCGATCGGGCCCTTGCCGGTGATGTTGGCCGGGGTGATGCCCACGAGCGACTCGCCCGGCGTGATGATGCCGGGACAATTCGGACCGATGATCCGTGTCTTGCCGGATGCCTTGGCTGTGGCCCAGAACTCGGCGGAGTCCTGGATCGGGATGCCCTCGGTGATGACGACGACGAGCGGGATCTCGGCCTCGATGGCCTCGAGCACGGCGTCCTTCGCGAAGGCCGGGGGCACGAAGACGATGGAGACATCCGCTCCGGTCTCTTCGATCGCCTCGGCGACCGTTCCGAATACCGGGAGGATGATTCCGCCATCGTGGGAAACGGTAGTGCCGGCCTTGCGGGCGTTGACGCCGCCGACGACCTTGGTGCCGGCCTTCAGCATGAGGGCGGTGTGCTTGGTTCCCTCACCGCCGGTGATGCCTTGCACGATGACCGTGGAATCCTTATTGAGGAAGATCGACATATCTTTCAAGTCCCTTACTTCGAAGCCAGTTCGGCGGCCGTGGCGGCGCCGTCATCCATGGTGTCGGCGAGCGACACGAGTGGGTGGGCGTATTCGGCGAGAATCGCACGGCCCTCGTCCACTTTGTTGCCGTCGAGTCGCACGACGAGCGGCTTTGAGGCGGCCTCACCGAGGGTCTTGAGCGCGCCGACGATGCCGTTGGCCACTGCGTCGCACGAAGTGATACCGCCGAACACATTCACAAACACGCTCTTCACCTGCGGGTCTCCGAGAATGACATCGAGGCCGTTGGCCATCACCTCAGCGGATGCTCCGCCGCCGATGTCGAGGAAGTTGGCGGGCTTCACGTTGCCGAAGTTCTCGCCCGCGTAGCTGACCACGTCCAGGGTGGACATCACGAGGCCGGCACCGTTGCCGATCACGCCCACCTCGCCGTCGAGCTTCACATAGTTGAGACCGAGCGCCTTGGCCTTCGCCTCGAGCGGATCTTCGGAGTCGGTGTCGACGAGGGCGGCATGGTTGGGGTGACGGAATTCGGCGTTCTCGTCGATCGAGACCTTGCCGTCGAGAGCGACGATGTCTCCGTCCTCCGTGAGCACTAGCGGGTTCACCTCGACGAGCGTGGCATCCTCCCCCCGATAGACGTCGTAGAGCTTAACGAAGACGGGGGCGACCTTCTCGACGATGTCGGCGGGGAACTTGCCGGCGATCGCGATCTCGGTGGCCGTGGCCAGGTCGATGCCGACGAGCGGGTCGATCTCGATGCGGGCCAGCGCTTCAGGGCGCTCGACCGCGAGCTCCTCGATCTCGATACCACCCTCGTAGCTCGAGAGCGAAAGATAGCTGCGGTTCGCCCGGTCGAGCAGCACCGAGAAGTAGTACTCCTGTTTGATGCGAGCTCCGGCGGCGACCATGACGCGCTTGACAGTGTGACCCTTGATGTCGAGGCCGAAGATGCTCTCCGAGGCGGTGGCCGCATCCTCCGGGTTATGGGCTACCTTCACGCCGCCGGCCTTGCCGCGTCCGCCGGCCTTGACCTGCGCCTTGACAACGACCGTTCCGCCGAGCTTCGTGGCGGCGGCGCGCACTTCTTCCGGCGTATCCGCGATGATGCCGGCGAGTACCGGCACCCCGTACGATTCGAAAAGATCTCGGGCCTGGTACTCAAATAGATCCACGCTGCTGTGTCCAATCCGCAGTTCGTATGTCTGGTGTGGCGATAGTTATCTTGATGCTCCGACATGCTGCAGGCGACTACTCAGCACAGGCATCGGTGTCTTGGCATCAAGATATTTGGGCCATCAAGCACTCTACCCCCGGCCGCGGCGGAGGTTTTGTCGAGCTGGGGCGGCGTGAGTGAAACTTTGCGGCTTCTTATCGGGAGGCAGTTCTGTACCGAGAAGCGGACGGTGCTCGTCGGAATGTCCGCCGTCACCAGCGTCGCTCGCACGCGCGTGCCCACCTCGAGGTGCCCGGTACACTCGGCCACGAGTGCCGGGGCGACCAGTTGGATCATCCCGCCACCGGGTTCCGCGAAGATGACCATCGCGTCGAAGACCTCGCCCACTCGCCCGCGCAGCACCGCCGCTTCGACCGCCTCGATAGATCCACGGTCGAGCCGGGAGGCGATGCCTTCTGAGGTCGACATGATCGCCGGCAGCGAAGGCAGGGCATCCCGCACCCAGGAAGGGACCGGAAGCCCAGCCACGAGCGCCTCACAGGTCACGAGCACAAAGCGGTCGACGAGACGCCGCAGGGGAGCGGTGGTGTGCGCGTACGGAGCCCCGACCGCGGCCTGCATCAGGACATCCGGGGCGCTGCGCTCGAGAACGGTGTAGCCCGCGCCGAGGAAAAGCGAACCGGCAGCGTGGATGATCGCTAGCTGGCGTGAATCCTCGGAGTCGAGGGTGCGCAGATATTCGCCGTAGCTCAGCTCCGGCGACCAGGGCCAGCCGAGCGCCACGGTCTGGAGCCGGAAGCGGTTGATCGCCTCGGCGTCCGGGGCGGGCATTGTGCGCAGGATGCCCACTCCCCCATCGATCATGATCTGGGCCGCTGCCATCCCGGTCATCAGGGAGATCTGGGCATTCCATCCCTCAACCGGTAGCGACCGGTGCCGCTCCAGCCGGTAGACGTGATCGGTCTCGATCACTTCCTGCTCCGCGCGGGTGAGACTCGCCCCACCGCGCTGCCGCTCGAGCAGGATGCGCTTTTCGCCGACCTCACGCAACAGTTGCACGGCATCGCCCGCCGTGCCCGCGTCGAGTTCGGCCTGTATCCCGACATAGTCACACTGGCGGATGCTGCGGATTCGCGCCCGGGCGAGCGTGACAGCGACCACGTTCGCCGCCGCATCGAGCTCGAATTCCCAGACGAATGCGCCACGCACCTCGCCGGGGAGCAGCGATGCAGCCTCCTCGCTGATCACGGTCGGATGCAACGGAATGCGGCCATCGGGGGCGTAAATCGTCAGCCCACGTCGACGGGCTTCCGCGTCGATGGGTCCACGGGGCGAGACGAAGGCCGGCACATCAGCGATGGCGTACCAGACGAGATAACCGTCTCCATCGCGCTCGAGGTGGAGCGCCTGGTCGAGGTCTCTCGTACCGACCGGGTCGATGGTGATAAACGGGATCGCCGTGGAGTCGACATCCGGCAGTACCTGGTGGGCGACCACCGAACGGGCATCCGCCTCGACTGCTTCGGGGAAAGCCCCCGGGAGCCCGAGCTCTGCACGCAGCTCCGCGAATCGGTCGGCCAGCTGGCCGGATGACGGAGGCACGAGGCGCACTGACGATACGGTCACAGATGCCAGCCTACGTGCCGGCGTTGATCGGGAACCGCGCACAATGGAGGTATGAAGACCGCGGCGCTGATCGATATCGGAGCGGAAGCCGTGCTGCTCGCTGGCGGCGGCAGGGCCATCCTGTTGCAGCTGGCCAATCCGGCGGTCGGTCATGCCGTTGCCGACCACAGCAACTTCGCTGCGGACCCGCTGCGTCGCCTTCGCAATACATTGACATACGTCTACGCACTGGTTTTCGGCACTCCGCACCAGGTCGCAACCGTGCGGTCGATGGTGCAGCGCGCGCACGCCCCGGTGCGCTCCGAAACCTACGATGCCTCGGATGCCGAGTTGCAGCTCTGGGTTGCCGCCACGCTATATGACACGGCGGCCGCGCTCCACGCCCGTGTGTTCGGTGCACTCGACGAGGTATCGGCCGACCGGGTTTATCAGGACTACGCCGTCGTCGGCACCGCTCTCGGCATGCCTGCCGCCCTCTGGCCAGCAGACCGGGAAGCATTCGACGCGTATTGGCGGACACAGCTCGCGGGACTCGAAGTCGATGACCGGGTGCGTGCGGTCGCGGCGCAACTGCTACGCCCGGCATCCGGTCCGCTGTGGATGCGTACGCTCATGCCGGTTGCCCGCCTCGCGACCGCCGGCCTCCTGCCACCCAGACTTCGCGAGGCTTACCTCCTGCCATGGGACGCCCGACGCCAGAAGCGTTTCGATCGGATGATGACGCTCACCGCTCGCGTCTACCCCCATCTCCCGGCGCGGCTGCGGCACTGGCCGAAGGATCACCTGCTGCGACAGCTCCGCTGACGCGATCGAGCAGCCTTCGCCGCGGCCAGGCGTAACCCTCCCCAACCGGCACAAATCGACCTCCCACTGGTTGGGGAGGTCGATCTGTGACGGTTCGGTCGAGGTCTGCGCCGATGGCACCCAGTGGCGGCGCCGGTGGAAGAGGGCTCAGCTGGCGAGCGCGGGGTAGTCGATGTAGCCCCCGGCACCCGGACCATAGAAAGTGTTCGGATTCGGCTCGTTGAGTTCGCGATCGTCACGCCAGCGGGCCACGAGGTCGGGGTTCGCGATCACCTGGCGGCCGACGGCGACCACATCCGCCGTGCCGCTCGCGATGACCTCGATTGCTTCGGCGCGATTGGTGATGATGCCGAAACCGCTATTGACCATGAGCGGGCCGCCGAAACGGGCACGAAGATCCTGCACGAGCTCGCCGGCCGGATCGCCATGCAGCACGCTGAGATAGGCGAGGCCGAGGGGAGCGATGCCGTCGATCAGGGCGTCATAGGTGGCCTTGGTCTCCGCCTCATCCGTCTCGAACACATCCTGGATGTTGTGCGCGGGCGATATGCGGATGCCTACCCGATCCGCCCCGACTGCCTCGGCAACGGCCGTGACGGTCTCGATTCCGAAGCGCGCGCGGTTCGCGGGCGAGCCGCCATAGGGGTCGGTGCGCACGTTGGACACCGGCGAGAGGAATTCGTGCAGCAGGTACCCGTTCGCCGAATGTACCTCGACGCCATCGAATCCGGCCTCGATCGCATTGCGGGCCGCTTGCACGATCTCGGCGGTGATGCGGGGGACCTCATCGGTTTCGAGCGCGCGGGGCTCCGGGAAGCGTCTCTTGCCGAGAGGCGTGTGGGTCTCGCCGTCGATCGCGATCGCACTCGGAGCGACCGGGGTCAGGCCCCCGGTGATCTCGGGATGGGTCACCCGACCGCCATGCATGAGCTGCATCACGATGAGGCCACCTTCCGCGTGCACCGCGTCGGTGACACGGCGCCATCCGGCGATCTGCTCCGGGGTGAAAATTCCGGGCTGGCCGGGGTAGGCCTGGTTGACGGGAGAGGTCCAGGTACCCTCGGTCACGATGAGTCCGGTCGTGGCCCGCTGGCGATAATGCTCGACGAGCAGATCATTCGGCACGCCGTTGGCATCCGCTCGCATTCGAGTGAGTGGCGCCATGACAAGACGGTTGGACAGCGCGAGGGCGCCAAGCTGGACGGGGGTGAAGAGTTGCACGACACTTCCTTCGTTGTGGATCTGGGGTACCGGGCAATGAGGTACCCGCGAGATAACCGGGTGTGCTGCCGCAGTATTCCGTTTCCGCTCTGCGCTCAGAAAACTCCGAGCTTCGCCACGTCCCCTTTCCGCCCGCACCCGCACGAAATGCAGGACTGACGCGAGCTCTCCCCAGTAGACAGCGGGTTGGTCCCACGAAAAAGTGTCTCGACTCCTGCATTTCGCACATGAGCTCCGAGCACAACACGCTTGCATCGGCAGGCACCGCGAGCCGGCGGGTGGCACTGGGACGAGCGTACGAAGCGCGCTAGAGCTTCTCGATCGGAGAGAGTTTGATCAGCAGCCGCTTGCGCCCCGCGGTGTCGAATTGCACCTCGGCGATCGACTTGGGGCCGATGCCGGTGACGGCGGTCACGCGTCCGTCACCGAAATCGATATGGCGGATGCGATCCCCGACCGCCAGCGCGAGGTCGCCGTTGTCCCGCATCACGTTCGTCACCCGGTTGGCCCACTCGGTCTTCGGCTGGGCCGCGCGTTCGGCCCGGGCCGCCCGGGCGAGAGCCGTTGCCCCCGGTCCGCTTGACGCGCCGTAGCCGGAGCCGAGGGCCGGGGCATCCTCCGCTCCGAATCCGCCCCGGCGGGCGTTGAGCGCGCGCGGCTGGGTACCTCCGCGCGAGGTCGCCATTCCGGGCGACTGCCGCCAGTCGATGAGCTCGGGCGGGATCTCCTGCAGGTAACGCGACGGCATCGCCACCGAGACCTCACCGAACTGCGCTCGGGTCATCGCAAGGGACAGGAATAGCTTGCGGCGCGCGCGCGTGATGCCCACGTAGAAAAGTCGACGCTCCTCGGCCGGTCCGCCGGGCTCGTTCGCCGACATCCGGTGTGGAAGCAGGTCCTCCTCGATGCCGGTCAGGAACACGGCCTCGTATTCCAGGCCCTTCGCGGTGTGCAGGGTCATCAGCGAGACGGTGCCGCTCGTATCGTCGATGTCGTCGGCCGCAGCCACGAGCGAGGTCTCGGTGAGGAAGTCGAGCAGGGTCCCATCCGGAGTGTTCTTATTGAACTCCTTGGTCACCGCCACGAGCTCCTCGATGTTCTCGGCGCGGGCTTCGTCTTGCGGGTCCCGGGAGGACCGAAGCGTCTCCACGAGTCCGGTTTTAGTGATGAGGGCGGTGAGGATGTCGGCGACCGCGGCGGTATCCGCGGTGAGCGCCACCTCGTCGAGAATCGCACCAAGGCCGAGAATGGCGCCGGTGATCTTGGGGCCGAAGCTCATCTCACCCGCGTGGCGGAGCGATTCCCGAAGGGTGATCTCGTGGGTCTCTGCGTAGCGCTGCAGGGTGGCCTCGGTCACACCACCGATACCGCGCTTGGGAGTGTTCAAGATGCGGCGCAGCGCCATCGGATCCGCCGGGTTCGCGATCGCGATGAGGTATCCGAAGGCATCTTTGATCTCGGCTCGTTCGTAGAATTTAGTGCCGCCGAGCACCCGATATGGCAGTGCGGAGCGGATGAAGATCTCTTCCAGCGCTCGCGTCTGCGCATTGGTGCGATAGAACACGGCGATGTCCCGATACTCGATGTTGCCGGTGGAGTGCAGCTCGGTGATCTCATCCGCGATGAACTGAGCCTCATCGTGCTGGCTGTAGCCGGTGAAGCCGACGATCTTGTCGCCATCCCCGACGGTGGTGAACAGCTTCTTATCCTTACGGTCGAAGTTGTTCGAGATCACCGCATTCGCCGCACTCAGGATGTTCTGGGTCGACCGGTAGTTCTGCTCGAGCAGCACGACCTTGGAGTGGGGAAAGTCGCGCTCGAACTCCACGATGTTGCGGATGTCCGCGCCGCGGAACGCATAGATGGACTGGTCGGAATCGCCGACGACCGTGAGCGACGCAGGTTCGAGATGCTTGGTGGGATTGCTGAGCAGTGATCCATCGAACCCGGTCGCGCCCCCGAGCAGGTCGGTGCGCGGGGGCTGGGTGAGCTCACGGATCAGCGAATATTGGGCGTGGTTCGTATCCTGGTACTCGTCGACCAGAATGTGCCGGAAGCGCCTCTGATAGAGGGCCGCGACCTGCGGGAAAGCCCGGAACAGGTACACCGTCTGACCGATGAGGTCGTCGAAATCGAAGGCGTTGGCGCTCAGGAGGCTGCGCGTGTACTCCCGGAAGATGTCGAGGAAGACGCGCTCGGCGGGATCGTTGAAGTTCGCACCGCGCGCATAGGACTCCACGTCATTGAGCTCGTTCTTCAGCTTGGAGATCTTCCCGGCGACGCTCGAGACGGTGAAGCCGAAGGTATCGGCATCCAGCTCTTTGATGATCCGCTTGATCAGGGCGCGGGAATCAGCCGAGTCGTAGATGGTGAAGTTCTTGCCGAAGCCGAAGTGCTCCGCCTCCCGGCGCAGGATGCGCACGCAGGCCGAGTGGAAGGTCGAGATCCACATGCCCTGGGCGGCCTGCCCCAGGATGGCTTCGACGCGGTCCCGCATTTCGGCCGCGGCCTTGTTGGTGAACGTGATGGCGAGAATCTGCGAGGGCCAGGCATCCTGGCTCTCGATCAGGCTCGCCACCCGCCGGGTCAGCACGCTGGTCTTGCCGGATCCGGCACCCGCAACGATGAGCAGCGCGTGACCGCGGTACTCGACCGCTTCGCGCTGCTGGGGATTGAGACCGGCGAGCAGGGGAGATTCCGAGCGCTCGGCGGGATCCAGGATGAAGGTCATAACCGGCCTAATTCTAGGCCGAGGCACCGACTGTTCTGCGAAAGTGCTGATGGCCGGCCGAGGCCCCCGGGATCGCATTTAGTCTGAGTGAGAGCCCCTTTGGAGAAAACCGTGCCCGAATCCTCCGTCGATCGTGACTTCGATGTCGTCGTGATCGGAGCCGGCCCAGCCGGAACCGCCGCAGCGCTCCGAGCCGCCGAGCTCGGCGCCCGCGTCGCCGTACTCGAAGCCGACCGCACCGGTGGCACCTGCGTCAACACCGGCTGTGTTCCCACGCGCGTCCTCGCCCGCACCGCGCGCATCACCCGAGAGATGCGCACGGCCGGATCCTGGGGCATCATCCTCACCGAGCAATCACTCGACTGGCCCGAGACCGTCGCCAGGGTGAATCGCACCGTCGACCGCGTGCGGTCGATCAAGGCCGAGGCGCAACGATTCGACGCAGCCGGTATCGAGCTGATCCTGGAGGGTCGGGCGCGATTCTCCGATCCGAACACCCTGGTGCTCGACAGCGGCCGTGTCGTCACGGCCGAGTCCGTGATCATCTGCGTCGGTGGGCACTCGCGGCGACTTCCCATCCCCGGCGCCGAGCTTGCGACCGTGCCGGAAGACCTGCTTTTCCTGCCCGAGCTCCCCGCCCGTCTCGCCGTGATCGGTGCCGGCAACACCGGGGCCCAACTCGTGACCGTTTTCAGCTCCTTCGGCAGCGCTGTCACCGTTCTCGATGTCGCGCCCCGCATACTCGTGGCCTCGGATGCGGCGATCTCCGAAGCGGTGAGTACGGCCTTCGTTGAGCAGGGGGTCTCCGTGCATACCGGACTCGACGGGGTAGACAGCCTCTCACGCGGCACCGACGGTTCGATCACGTTGAGCTGGCGGGAGGGCGGGACCCCGACATCCGCTGTCTTCGATGCCGTGATCATGGCCACCGGCTGGCCAGCGGATGTCGACGACCTCGGCCTCGAGAACGCCGGGATCATTTCCGCGCGATCGGCGATTCCCGTGGACCAGTACTTCCGCTCCGCCATTCCCCATATCTTCGCCGTCGGCGACGCGACCGGACGGGACATGCTCGTGCAGGCCGCACACTTCGAGGGCGAAGCAGCGGCGGAGAACGCGGTACTCGACGCAAACCGCCGCACCCCGCATCACCTCCTGCCGGGGGGCGGATTCACCGATCCGGACTACGCCGGCGTGGGGCTCACCGAAGAACTGGCCCGCGAGCGCGATCCTCAGTGTGTGGTCGCGCGGATCGACTACTCCACTCTCGACCGCGCCGTGATCGACGACCGCGAACGCGGCTTCCTCATGCTCATCTCCGATCGCCGGCGCGAGCTGATACTCGGTGCCCACGCGGTCGGCGAGAACGCGATCGAAGTGGTGCAGTCGGTCACCACGGCAATGGCCGCGGGCATCGACGTAGCGACCCTCGCGAACGTGAAGTTCGCTTACCCCACCTATAGCGCCGTGATCGGACTCGCCGCTCGGGCGCTGCTGACAGAGAAACTGGAGCAGATTCTGGAGTCCCAGTGACGATGGTGCGGAAGCTGGTTCTGTAGCGGGGGTGTCCTGCCAGAGGCGCCTACCCCTTGCCGGACAGCGCGGTGCGCGCCTCGATCGCGAGATCGGGCTGGTCGGTGAAGACCCCGTCAACACCCATTTCCAGCAGCTCGAGGAACTCGGCCATCCAGTTGCCGAACTGGCGAGCGGATGTCCCGTGCCGCAGGTTTTTCGCGAGAAATTTGTTTTCGGCGCGAAGCGTCCAGCAGAAGACCGTCAGCCCGGCGGCGTGGGCACGTGCGACGAGTGCGGTGCCGACGGCTGGGCCCGACGCATCCGTCTCCTGAAGGATGTGCTTGTTGACGCTGATGCCGTCCACCGATACGGCGAGCGCCGCCATCCCATCGACGCTGAGATATGAGGCATAGCTGCGGGCATCGGCCCCCCGCTCCGCTACCTGGTCGGCGGGGGCACCCTCGGATTCGACCAGGAACACATACCGCGCACGCACCCCCCGATCGCGGATCTGGCCGAGCACCGTCTCTTCGAAACACTCGACCGTGAGCCGATCGTCGTCGCTCCAGCCGGCGGAGGCCAGCTCTTCCGCAAGGAGTTCGTCGAGGGGCAGGCCGATCGACGCGAAATAACTCGCGTGTTTGATCTCGGCGACCATGCCGATCCGCGCGCCGAGAGCGCTAAACGGCGCCGCGTCGAGCAGCGCGAGGAGGTCCACGAGCCTCAGGATGCCCTCTCCTGCGAATTCTGAATTGCCCGGCCGCACCCTTCGCAGTCGCTCGGTCGCCCGCAGGGTGGCCAGCTCCGCCCAGGCGAAGTCCTCGGTGAACCAGCCGCTCAGCGACACGCCGTCGATGACCTTCGTTGTGCGACGGTCGGCGAACTCCGGATGCGACGCCACATCCGTCGTTCCCGAGATCTCGTTCTCATGGCGGATCACGAGCACGCGATCCTTCGTAGCGACGAGATCAGGCTCCACGGCATCCGCCCCCTGGTCGAAGGCGAGTAGGTACGCAGAACGAGTGTGCTCCGGCCGGTAGCCGCTCGCTCCACGATGACCGATGACGAGGGGGGCAGTCGGGGAAGTCACGTGCCTACGGTACGGGATGCGGAAGACGCGCCCGGCGGACTTGCTACTCTCGTGGCCATGGGGAAATGCACGAACTGTGGGGCGGCGCTAGATCCGGAATGGAAGTTTTGCATCGCCTGTGGCGAACCTGTGCCGGTGACAGTGGAGGATGGCGTGGCCGCGAGTCGCGAGCCCATCCCCTCCGCCATCCGACCGGATGAACCCGACGAACCCCTCTCTCGCAAGCGGCCGGACGTTGCGGTGCTCGTCGGTGTCGTGATGGCGGTCGGCGGCGGGGTGCTGATCATCCTCGTGGCGATCATCCTCTTCTCCCCTCGGGCCTGAGCACATGGTGACGCGGCTGCGCTGGCGGGAGCCGACCTCCCTGCTGCCGCTGCGCTGGGGAAGGTATCGACTGCGCTATATCGGTGCGATCGTGCTCATCCTCGCCGGGGCACTCGTGCTGCAGGCCGGGTCCGCCTACGCGGACTACCTGATCGCGATCGGGTTTTCGACCCATATCGCGGGCTGGGCGATCCTGCCGGCTCGGGGCGTCCGACGCGCGGCAGTCGCGGTGCCGAGCGCGCTTTTGGTGGGATCCCTCCTCATCGGGTCCGTCGCCGCCGTACTGCTCGTCGCACCCCTCGCCTTCTGGCTGCTGGTGCGGCAGCGACCCGGCCGCAGCTATCTCGCGACCCTGCTTCCCCTGGCGAGCGGCCTCGTGCTCGCCCAGCTCTATCCGCAGTACGGGCACGGTGCGATCGTGGTCGCCGTCTCGCTCGTAGTGATCGTGGGCTCGGCCTGGATCGCGCGCTGGATTGCGGGGCACACACCGCTGGGGAGATGACGGGATAATCCCCAGCAATTCGGATGACTCACCGGATAAACTCTTTTTATGGCATCTTCCAACCCGGCATTCAACCGCTCCCCCGCCTTCTCACCGAATCGTGACGTCGCCGCGAAGCTGCGGTCCGGTGCGACGCCCCCGGCCTCTCCTGCTGGGATGACGGCAGCCCAGCTCACTGAGCTGTACAGCGTGCCCTCTGCGACCCCGTCCGACACCGATCGCATGACCTACGAAGACACGATGGTGAAGATCGTCGTCTCGTTCGTGATGCTTCTCGTCGGTGCGGCGGTCGGTTGGTTCATCCCGGTGCTCGCTCTCCCGGCGGCCGTTGTCGGCTTCGTCCTCGCCCTGGTGAACATCTTCAAGAAGAAGCCGTCTCCGGCGCTGGTGCTGAGCTATGCCGCCGTCGAGGGGATCTTCGTCGGGGGGATCACCGTCTTCTTTGAATCCCGGTTCTCCGGGATCGCCGTGCAAGCCGTGCTCGGCACCCTCGTGGTCGTCGGGGTGACCCTCGCTCTGTTCGCCAGCGGAAAGATCCGCGCATCGAAAAAGGCCACCAAGGTCTTTCTTATCGCGATGGTCGGCTACGGCGTATTCTCGCTGATCAACTTCATCCTGATCGCCACTGGCGCGAACTCAGACGCGTTCGGACTTCGCAGTGCTGAGATTCCGATTCTCGGGGGAATCCCTCTGGGAGTGATCCTCGGCCCGCTCGTGATCATCATGGCCGCCTACTCGCTCGTGCTCGATTTCGACAGCATCCAAACCGGCGTCAAGCGCGGGGCACCACGTGCCTATGGCTGGACCGCCGCATTCGGCATCATGGTCACCGTCGTCTGGCTCTATCTCGAGATCCTGCGCCTGCTGGCACTCCTGCGCCGCTAGCGGCTCTCACCCCTGGTGCCGCCCTCGCCCGGGAACAGACCAAATACACGGGAACAAATGCGGGAACCGACAGCGGGGCCGCTACTCCCACTCGATGGTGCCGGGCGGCTTCGATGTGACGTCGAGCACTACGCGGTTCACCCCGGCGACCTCGTTGGTGATCCGGTTGGAGATGCGCGCGAGCACGTCATAGGGTAGCCGCGTCCAGTCGGCGGTCATCGCGTCCTCCGATGAGACCGGACGAAGCACGATCGGATGCCCGTAGGTGCGACCGTCTCCCTGCACCCCGACGGACCGCACATCCGCGAGCAGCACGACCGGGCACTGCCAGATCTGCTGGTCGAGGCCGGCGGCGGTAAGTTCGGCGCGAGCGATCGCATCCGCGTGACGTAAGAGCTCGAGGCGGTCACGCGTGACCTCACCGACGATGCGGATGCCGAGACCCGGCCCGGGGAACGGCTGGCGGCCCACAATCACTTCCGGCAGTCCGAGCTCTCGCCCGATCGCCCGTACCTCGTCCTTGAACAGGGCCCGAAGCGGTTCGACCAGGGCGAACTGCAGATCTTCGGGAAGCCCGCCGACATTGTGGTGACTCTTGATGTTCGCGGTTCCCGTGCCGCCCCCCGACTCGACGACATCCGGGTAGAGCGTGCCCTGCACGAGAAAGTCGATCGACGCGCCATCCCCTGCCGCCTCATCGACAAGAGAGGCGGCCGCGGCCTCGAAGGAGCGGATGAATTCGCGCCCGATGATCTTGCGCTTGGTCTCCGGGTCGCTCACCCCGGCGAGTGCATCGAGAAACTGGTCGACGGCATCGACGGTCACCAGCCGAACGCCGGTGGAGGCGACGTAGTCTTCTTCGACCTGGCGGCGCTCATCCTGCCGCAACAGTCCGTGGTCCACGAAGATGCAGACGAGCTGGTCGCCGACCGCCTTGTGCACGATCGCCGCGGCAACCGCGGAATCGACACCGCCGGAAAGCCCACAGATGACTCGGGCGGTGCCGACCTGGGCGCGGATGCGCTCGACCTGCTCGGCGATCACGCTGCCGCTGTTCCAGTCCGCCGGGATGCCCGCGGCGTCATGCAGGAAGTTCTCGAGCACCCGCTGGCCGAACTCCGAGTGCTTCACCTCCGGGTGCCATTGCACCCCGTACATCCGTTTCTCGTCATTGGCAAAAGCCGCGACCGGGGTCGATGCGCTCGAGGCGAGCACGGTGAAACCCTCTGGCGCCTTGGATACCGAGTCACCGTGGCTCATCCAGGTGGTTTGCTCCCCCGGCTGATCGCCGAGAAGGGTCGAGGTACCGGCGGCGAGGGTCACGGCGGTGGAGCCGTATTCGCGAAGCCCCGTGTTGGCGACCTCGCCCCCGAGCTGCTGTGCCATCACCTGGAATCCGTAGCAGATACCGAGGGTCGGGATGCCGAGCTTCAGGATGCCTGGGTCGAGCGTCGGCGAGCCGACCTCGTACACGCTCGACGGACCTCCGCTCAGCACGATACCCGAGGGGTTGAGGGCGGCGACCTCCGCTGCCGTGATCGTATGTGGCACGATCTCGGAGTAGACGTTGGCCTCGCGTACCCGGCGGGCGATCAGCTGGGCATACTGAGCGCCGAAGTCGACGACGAGGACGGGCCGGTGGTCGGTCTCACTGCCTGCCGTACTAATGATTCGTTACCTCCGAGGGCGCGGCCGAAGCCGGAACCGAGTGTTCGAGCTCGGCGAGCTCGGCGTGCACCCGACGCGTGATGAAGTGCTCGACGATGAAGGAGAGAAACGGTATGACCCCACCGAGCGCGATCTGGATGAACCGCATGAACGGCCAGCGCATGAAGCTCCACAGGCGGAAGTCGGCAAAGAGATAGACCACGTAGAGCCAACCGTGGGCGATCAGTATGCCCGTCGACAGATTCACTGCGCGCACCGTGCCGTCGGGTACCAGCGCGAGGACCCCCTGCGTGCCGCCGAGCTCGATCTCCCGCTGGATCGGCGTGTACTTGAGTACCATCTCGAGCACGAGAAGAAGCAGCAGCGTGCCGGTCACGTAGGCCGATGCCCGGTACCACTTCACCGCCCCGCGGATCTTCGGAATGTCGGACAGTCGGGGTCGTAGCGCCATGGCCCTAGTTTACGTGCGCAGGTTGGGCATCCGCCGCGCTGGCCGCGGCCGCCTCCGCGGCCTCTTCCTGCTCACGTTCCCAGGCATCGCGCACGAGACGGTACCAGAGGAAAATCGCAAATCCCGCGAACACCACCCACTCGACCGCGTAGAAAATGTTCAGCAGGTTCACCTCGACGTTCGTCGACGGCTTCGGGGAGTCGATGCGCGTGAGGCCTGCAGCAGGTTCTGCCGAGGTGAGGTAGCCGCCGTAAATGCCCGCGGCATCCGGCACTTTCCAGGTATTGAGGAACGCTCCCGGCGACATCGTCGAGTGCTTTCCGTGTTCGAAGTCGCTGTCTTGGGGGCCCTCACCGGGAATGTAGCGGCCCGTGAGCGGTATGACTGCGACATCCGTTTGCGCCTGGAGCATTTTCACTGCGGATGACGCACCCGCTCGAGTGGCGGACCATCCGACCGCCACCGCAAGTCCCACCGTCGCGCCGGGGTCGAGACCGTCGGAGAAATGACCCACGACCCAGTAGCCGGCGGTGCCCTTGTTGAGCCGGTCGCTCACCAGGGAATAGTCGCCCGCATTCCAGCGGCCGGTCGCGGTCACCATCTGCGCGTTGGCCCGATCGGTAACCGGAGCCTGCGGCTTCGCGACATCCTGCAGCGGTAGCGCGGTCTCGGTGTTGCGCTCGATGACTGTGCCGGTCGCCACTGCGCGCGCGAGTTGCCACTGACTGAGGCCGGCGAACCCGGCCGCCACAACGAGGGCGAGCGCAAGGGCTCCGATCCAGCGTGGGCGCCGGGCCACGGTCCACACCGTTTCCACTTCGGTCATACTCTCAATATTCCGGATCTCTCACGCGCTCGGACTGTTCATCTGGCCGCAGCATCGCCTGTTCGATCAGCCGATCGGCTGCGCTGACGGCATGCTCAGGATCCCCGGCGTCGAGCCCGATAGTCGCCGCTTCCACCAGAGCAAAATTCTCCTCCGCCATGATGGGAATCCGCTTGGTGGCGGCCTTCTTCTTCTTGGTGCGCAAAACCACGGCGCCGATTTTCTCCGAATTGACCGCCAGAATCGGTCCGATAATCGACAACACCAGCACGTAGAGCCCGGCGAACGGCACGATCCGGCTGTCGAGGCCGGCACTGATCGACAGCGTTGCGAGGATGAGCGCAAACTCACCCCGGTTCTGCAGGATGACGGCGGCGTTAATACCTGCCTGCGGCCCGAGTTTATTGAGCCACGCGACGAACTGTCCGGCAATGACATTGAGCAGCACCGTCATCACGACCGCACCGGCCACCGGCAGCAGAACGGTGGGAAATTGAGAGACATTGAGCGAGAGCCCGAAGTTCAGAAAGAAGAAAGCGCCGAACACATCCCGCATCGGTAGCGAGAGCTGCTCGATCTTCGAGCGGTATCTGGTTGCGCCGAGAACGAGTCCGATCAGGAACGCACCGATCGCGTCCGTGACCCCGAGAAGTTCGCCGATGCCACCGAAGGTGACCGCGAGCCCGAAAAACAGGATGGTGAAGAGCTCGTCATCCTTGGTGCGGAAAAGTTTCGACACCCATCGACCGCCCCAGCGCGCGATGGTGAACATCACGACGAGGAAGAGGAACGAGACCCCCAGCTTGCCGACCACCGGCCAGATCGCCGTCTCACCGCTGAGGACGACTCCCACAATGGCAAGGTAGATCGCGATGAAGATGTCTTCGACCACGGTGACGCCGAGAATCATCGGCGTCTCGCGGTTCGGAAGCCGGTTGAGCTCGATTAGGAGCTTGGTAACGATGGCGCTCGATGACGTAGCGGTGATGCCCGCGATGATGAGGGCTTCACGAGTGCCCCAGCCGACCCAGAAGCCGAAGGCGAGACCGACGGCCATATTCACCAGGATGTAGGACCCGCCGGAGACGATCAGTTTGCCTGCGTTGCCGAAGAACTCGTCCTGGTCGAACTCGAGCCCGAGATTGAACAGCAGCAGGATGAGCCCGAAGATCGCGATGAGCTCGATGTGGCCGCCGCCGATATCGATCGGGAACCACCCGGTGTGCGGGCTCGCCGACAAACCCACGAGCATGTAGACCGGGATGGCCGGCAGCCCGATCAGCTTGCCCAACCTTCCGAACACGTAGGCGACGAGGAGGAGTGCTCCGAGAATCGCGAGCTCTCCACCCAGCGGCACGTCTAGCCCCCGGGCGGTGCGTCGACGGGAGTCTTGGTGGCGAGGGCGAGCTCGCCGGTGCGGTAGAAGTTGAAGGCCTTGTGCACCTTTTCGGGAGATCCGGCGACCACGAGCGTGTCGCCGGGGAAGACCTTGAAGTGTTCGCCCGGCGCTGGATTCGCCGACTCGCCCCGCACCACCGCAACCACGGTGAGACCCACGACGCCGTGGGAGGCAAGATTACCGAGCTGCTGTCCGGCAATATGATCGTCGTAATCCACGGTGAACCAGTCGATCGAAAGGCCCGGAATCTGATCGAGCTTGTCGAGACCCTCGGTGATACGGGTTCCGCCGAGCAGTTCCGCCAGGGTGTGCGCCTCGTCTTCGCTCAGCCGCAACGAAACCTTGCTGGCATCCGATCCATCTTCCTCATCGGCGAAGGTGATGAGGTCACTGTGTCCGGATCGGTGGGTGATGACACCGGCTTTGCCACCATCGGCGGTGACAAAGGTGTGGAGAACACCGACTCCGGGCAGTTTTACCCGACGGACATCGACCATTGTGCTGACCCTTCACTCCCGTGCAACCACCCCCCAGTCTACCGGAGAGCGCTCAGGGCAACCCCAGCGGCCGTTCCGGGAGGCGGTGTCACGGGGAGGCTGCGCAGCAGTCGAGCGCTACGTGATCGAGACGATATCCGGCGCTTCGAGCCTCACCCGGTCGGCCGATTCGTCGTCGGGCTCCAGCTGGCTGTCTCTTTCTGCCTGCACGCGCTTGAGGTAGTTCTTGGTCTCACCCGCCACCTTCTCGGCGTTCCAGCCGAGCACATCGCCCATGAGCTTGGCGGCAACCGGGGCTGCGGAGACGCCGCGATCCCACGCCTCGATCGAGATGCGGGTTCGACGCGCCAGAACATCCTCGAGGTGTAGAGCACCCTCGTGCGTCGCCGCGTAGACCACCTCGGCCTCGATGTAATCATCGGCGCCAGGCAGCGGACTGTTGAGCGACGGCGTCTCGCGAATCAGGTCGAGCAGCTCATCGGTCATCACACCGTAGCGATTGAGCAGGTGCTCGATTCGCACCGTGTGCATACCGAAGGCGTTGGCGATCTTGGCTCGCTTATTCCATGCAGCCTGGTAACCCTCCGCACCGAGCAGTGCGATGTCCTGGGTGACGCTCTTCGGCACATTAGCGTCGAGCGCGGCTGCGGCGGCGTCGATCGCATCCTTCGCCATAATTCGATACGTGGTCCACTTTCCACCCGCGACAACGACCAGTCCCGGTACGGTGTGCGCCACAATGTGCTCGCGAGAGAGCTTCGAGGTCTGGTCCGACTCGCCGGCAAGCAACGGACGCAGGCCCGCGTAGACCCCCTCCACGTCATCACGGGTGAGCTTCACCGCGAGTACCTCGTTCACGTGCTCGAGGATGTAGTCGATATCGGCGGCGGTCGCCGCGGGATGCGATTTGTCCAGATGCCAGTCCGTGTCGGTGGTTCCGATCAGCCAGTGGCGACCCCAGGGGATCACGAACAGCACGCTCTTCTCCGTGCGCAGTAGAAGTCCCATGCTCGACTGGAACCGATCGCGCGGCACGACAAGGTGAACGCCCTTCGATGCCCGCACCTTGAACTGTCCCCGCTCACCCACCATCGACTGGGTGTCGTCCGTCCACACACCCGTGGCATTGACGACCTGCCTGGCACGGATCTCGAACTTCTCACCGGTCTCGAGATCGTGCGCGTTCACTCCGACGACCCGTTCGCCGACCTTGATGAAGCCTTCGACCTGCACCCGACTCGCCACGTGCGCGCCATAGAAGGATGCCGTCCGGGCGAGGCTCGAGACGTAACGCGCGTCATCCACCTGCGCGTCGTAGTAGGTGATGCCGCCAACGAGGGCATCGTTGGCGAGGCTCGGGATGGATCGCATCACCTGCGTCTTCGAGAGGTGGCGGTGGTGCGGCACCCCGGGCGGGCGACCGCCGGTGTAGCTGAAGATGTCGTAGAGCAGCATGCCAGCACCGATGTAGACGCGCTCGATCACGCGCTTCTTCAGCGGATAGAGGAAGCGAACCGGCTTGACCAGGTGCGGAGCGAGCCGCTGAAGCAACAAACCGCGCTCGGTGAGGGCCTCACGTACAAGCCGGAAGTCCAGCTGCTCGAGATAGCGGATGCCGCCGTGCACGAGCTTCGACGATCGGCTCGACGTTCCGCTCGCCCAGTCCCTTGCCTCAACCATTCCCACGCTCAATCCGCGCGTGACGGCGTCGAGAGCACATCCCGTTCCGACTATCCCGCCTCCAACGACCAGAATGTCGAGTTCTTTCTCCTTGAGCGCGGTTATCGCATCAGCGCGTTCCTCCGGCCCCAGTTTCGTTGAGCGGGTTACCGTCTTGAGCTTGGCCATCTCTTCCTCCGTCAGTTGTGCATCTTTGCACCGTCGGTGTTTCTCGTGGTTTCTACTTTTGGTACGGCGCCACCACCACTTCGACCCGCTGGAATTCCTTGAGGTCGGAGTATCCGGTTGTCGCCATCGACCGACGCAAAGCGCCGACCAAGTTCACGGTGCCATCCGCAACTGTGGATGGGCCGAAGAGGATCTGTTCGAGTGGAGCGACCTGGCCGACTTCGACTCGGTTCCCTCGCGGGAAATCACTGTGGTGCGCTTCGGTGCCCCAGTGCCATCCGCCGCCTGGGGCCTCGGATGCTCGCGCGAGAGTCGACCCGAGCATCACGGCATCCGCCCCGACAGAGAATGCCTTGGCGATATCGCCGGAGGTGCCGAGTCCGCCGTCGGCAATCACGTGCACATAGCGCCCGCCGGACTCGTCCATGTAGTCGCGCCGCGCGCCCGCGACATCCGCAACAGCGGTGGCCATCGGGGCGTGGATGCCAAGACTCGCGCGCGTCGTTGATGCCGCTCCCCCGCCGAAGCCCACGAGCACACCAGCCGCTCCCGTACGCATGAGGTGCAGGGCCGGGATGTAGCCTGCAGCACCTCCGACGATCACTGGCACATCCAGCTCGTAGATGAACTTCTTGAGGTTGAGGGGCTCCTGGTTCTGGGAGACGTGCTCGGCGCTCACCGTTGTGCCGCGGATCACGAAGAGGTCGACTCCGGCCTCAACCACTGTCTTGTGTAGCTCCTGGGTGCGCTGGGGAGAAAGAGCAGCGGCGACGGTGACCCCCGCGGCGCGGATCTCCGCCAGGCGGGAGATCACGAGCTCCGGTTTGATCGGCTCCGCATAGATCACCTGCATGCGTCGGATCGCGGCGGCGGGCGAAAGCGCCCGGATCTCTTCGAACAGCGGCTCCGGGTCTTCATAGCGCGTCCAGAGTCCCTCCAGGTCGAGTACACCGAGGCCGCCGAGCTTTCCCATGAGGATCGCAGTGGCGGGGGACACGACCGAGTCCATCGGAGCCGCGATGAACGGAATCGAGAACTGGTACGCGTCGATTCCCCAGTTGACCGAAACATCCTGGGGGTCTCGAGTGCGTCGACTCGGCACGATTGCGATGTCGTCAAAGGCATATACCCGGCGAGCGCGCTTGGCGCGGCCAATTTCTACGTCACTCACGGGCTCAACCCTACTCGCGGTGCGCCGCAGGGGTAGCCTGCGGCGATGACGGTTCGCCGCCCACGGCGTGGGTCATGACGATATCGATCGGTCGCGCGGCCCCAACAGCCCGAAATCCGGGCCAGTGCGGACACTACGGGCTGGCGTGCCAGCCCGTAGTGTCCGCACTGGCCCGTGCCTTCGTGGGCACTCATCACTCACGCACTCACGCACTCACGCACTCACGCACTCACGCACTCAGTCTCGAGGAAGGCAATCCCGCTTCTCGCAGCAGTAGAAAGAGTGACCGAGGAGCCATCGCATTCTCCCAAAGCCACCGCGCAACGGACGGCCCAAGCGCACGAAGGCGATCCTCGCGCCGCTTCTCGGCTATCACGATGTCATTGATAGAAAGGCCCTTACGATATTGCTCGCCAAGGTATTTGCCAAGCCCGTCGAACTCGCCGATCAGCCTGAATTCCGGCCACCAGAAATCCGTGAATCCGATCAGGCCAAGCCGATCATCGAAACGCTTCTGAAGTACCGGGGAGGGAAAGCCAAGCTCATGAATCACGGCGCGACTGACCGATTCGCCCGGGGAGCCCGAGAGGCAGTCCCCGAATTCGATAGCGCGCCCTAGTCTCCGGAGCCCGCGAATGACCTCCAGAGCACTGACCGCATCGAACAGATCATCTAGCGAAATATGTGGTTTCGGCGACTGCGGTGTGCTCGGTCGAATTGCCCAGTCCACCGCCGCGACCGCCGCAGGGAATGGCAAGGTCAGCGCCAGGTCGATGACCGTGCGGCGCAGGCTGGTAACCGAGACCCCATCCACCATCTCGATGTCGATATCGAGGTGGCGAGTGGCGTGTCGGCGGAATGACCCCTCCGTACGGCTTCCCGCGGACTCGCTGGCGAGCACGTCGACCAGCCGGGGAAGGGTCCCGATGAGCGGTACGCCCCATACGGCGGCGGCGGACCTGTGGCTCAGTACCGGATGGGAGCGGCTCGCACCCGTGGCCGCAATCACCTGGTGTCGATACTGTTCGTGACGATCCAGGCTGCGCCACACGTCGATCGGCATATAGGCACCACGATGAATTCGCACCACATCGCCACGTTTCACCGCCCGACGGAACGGCCTGCTGTCGAGATCGTGATCATGCAGTTCGGAGACGAAGGAGATGTCGTTGATAGAGGCGAGGGTTTGCATTCTCCGACAGTGGCGCAGCCGCCCTGCTCTCAATGCTGCCAACGGGCAATCGGTGCATGGCCTACCGTTACCTCATGCTGTGGAGGAGGCGCTCTCCGGGGAACCCTCCCGCCAGATCGCAGCGCGCAGGAGCTCACGCGGGCGAATATGGTCAACCCACGTCAGCGTGCCGGCCCCAACTGACCGAACTCGCCCGGTTGACAGGTTGGGGCCGCACGGGCGCCCGGTCAATTACCGCTCGCCCGCTCCCCAGACGCCGGCACAAGCACGCGCGCATCCGACAGAAAAGAGCCCTCCAGGGGCAGAGCCCTCCAGGCGAGTGCCCTCCAGGGGCAGAGCCTTCCGGGCGAGAGCACTCCAGGCGAGCGCCCTCCAGGGGAGAGCCCTCCAGAAAAGAGCCCTCCAGGCGAGCGCCCTCCAGGGGCAGTTCGGTCAATCCGGGCCAGCGTGCTGGCCCGGATTGACCGAACTCGCCCGCAAACGAGTGACGTCGAACGCCACGCTCAGGCCCACGCCACGCCCACGCTCAAGCCCGAGAATTGGGCACCGGCAAAACCGGACCTATCGCGAGTAGTTGGGCGCTTCCACCGTCATCTGGATGTCATGGGGGTGCGATTCCTTCAGGCCGGCTGCGGTGATGCGCACGAACTTGCCCTTGGCCTTCAGCTCCGGAATCGTGCGGGCCCCCGTGTAGAACATCGACTGGCGAAGCCCTCCAAGCAGCTGATACGCGACGGCGGAGAGTGGTCCGCGGTAGGGCACCTGGCCCTCGATACCCTCGGGGATGAGCTTGTCGTCGGAGGGCACGTCGGCCTGGAAATAGCGGTCCTTGGAATAGGACGTCTTCTCGCCACGGGTCTGCAAAGCGCCAAGGGACCCCATGCCGCGGTACTTCTTGTACTGCTTGCCGTTGACGAAGACCAGGTCGCCGGGACTCTCGTCGCAACCGGCGAGGAGCGATCCGAGCATCACGGTGTCCGCCCCGGCAACGAGCGCCTTGGCGATATCGCCGGAGTATTGAAGCCCACCATCTGCGATCACCGGGATACCGGTCTCGCGGGCCGCAAGGGACGCTTCGTAGACCGCGGTCACCTGGGGCACCCCGACTCCGGCCACCACCCGCGTGGTGCAGATCGAGCCGGGACCGACGCCCACCTTGATGGCATCCACGCCGGCATCCACGAGCGCCTGTGCGCCACTGCGGGTCGCCACGTTGCCACCGATGATGTCCACGTTGCGGGCGACCGGATCGCTCTTCAGTCGTCGGATGATGTCGATCACTCCCGCGCTGTCTCCATTGGCGGTGTCGACGACGAGAGCGTCGACGCCGGCGTCGATGAGCAGCATCGCCCGCTCCCAGGCGTCACCGAAGAAACCGATGGCGGCCCCGACGCGCAGTCGGCCGTTCTCGTCTTTCGTCGCCTGCGGATACTTCTCCGACTTGTCGAAGTCCTTAACGGTGATGAGACCGCGAAGGCGTCCGGATGCGTCTATGAGCGGCAGCTTCTCGATTTTGTGCTGCGCGAAGATCGCGACCGCATCATCCGGGTCGATTCCCTCTGGTGCGGTGATGAGTGGGGTGCGCGTCATCACATCACGCACGAAGGTCGTCGCCTTCTCGAACGGCGAGACGAAGCGCATGTCACGGTTGGTGATGATTCCCACCAGGGTGCCGTCGCCCTCGACCACGGGGAGTCCCGAGATACGGAACTGACCGCAGAGTGCATCCACCTCGGCGACGGTGGCGTCGGGCGTTGTGGTGACGGGGTTCGTGATCATGCCCGACTCGCTGCGCTTCACCCGGTCGACCTGGTCGGCCTGGTCGGTGAGCGAGAGGTTACGGTGAAGTACGCCGAACCCCCCCTGCCGCGCGATAGCGATGGCCATTCGCGACTCAGTGACGGTGTCCATCGCCGAAGACAGCAGAGGAGCGGCCACCACGATGCGGCGGCTGAGGCGCGTGGTGGTGTCCGCTTCGCTCGGGATGACGTCGGTATGGCCCGGGAGCAGCATCACATCGTCGTAGGTGAGTCCGATGAAACCGAAGGGATCCGGCTGCTCCATGAAGTCCTCATTTTTCGCGCGAGTTGGTGGTGGAAATACCCGGGCTACGACAGCGGATCCGGTAGTCAATGTTAACCACGATCAGGCGGCGAACATTCCGCCGTGCAGTGTTGCCCGTGTTGACGAGCGCTCGCGGGGCTGTGGGAGCGGTGCGCCCTCCGATAGCACCGTCAGCGAACTATCCCACGCCCAGATATGCCTCTTTGACGGCCGGATTCGAGAGCAGCTCCTTGCCGGTACCCCGATGGGTGATGGTGCCGGTTTCCAACACGAAAGCACGGTCG
>JBKJLH010000065.1:0-51841 GCA_046597035.1 Lacisediminihabitans sp. | reverse complement strand
GGATTAGGTGCCAGTGGCAAATTCCGGAGCCGAGTAGAACGCTTTCACTGGATACACCCGTAGAAGGCATATGACCACAGCAGTGGACGGGGGTTCAATTCCCCCCATCTCCACCCTTGCGGCTGTCGCGCGTTGTTGAATGGTCGCGACAGACCTGCCGATTGAGGCATCCGAAGGTGGGAATCGACGCATGGCCAGGAAGCGCGACCAGCGCCCTGATTCCATGCATCCACGACCGAGCCGTCCCTATGTGCGCATCCCGGCGGTAGAGCCGATCTCGGTGGAGCGAGCCGTCGAAGAGGGTCTTTTGATCGCCCGCTCGGCTCTCACCATGGACGTGAAGAACCGCATCATCGTGAGCGCTCTTCGCGATGACCATCGATTCGATGCTGCGGAAACGGCGTCGTGGGTGGCGATGGAGCTGGCCAGTCTGTCTGACGAGCAGGCGGGCTACGCCACGCGCATGACGGAATTGGCGAATTCTCTGACGAACGAGCGCGGTATGACATCCAAAGAGCACGATTACGGGCCGCGGGATCGTCGCCTACTCGCTCGACGCGGCCTCGCCTACGCCGCCCTCTCCGTGGAGCTCGCGCGGTTGGTGGAGAGCACCGAATTCGTCGAGAGCGTTGTCGAGGACGCCCGCAGCCAGTCCTGGACGGAGCTCGGTGCGGCTATCGGATCGCGCCTCGATCACGGGCCGATGCAGCACCCGGATGCTGATTACGCTCTCGAGCGCGACACCCGACTGCGTGCCTTTATCGCGATAGACCTCGGCCGACTGTGGCGCAGTGCGGGCAAAGCCGCTGAGGCGTGACCTGGCCCGCGGCAGAACCTCAGCCCACCCGCAACCAGAGGAAACGGTGGGCGCCCAGCGTGACGCCGCCCGACAGCGTCACCACGTGGCCGTTGACGAGATCGGTTGCGCGGGCGGGCATCCCCGACAGCGTCTCGGCCGATACTTCGGTCGTTCCATCGGAGAAGTTCGCGAGCACGAGCACTGTGGTGTCGGGGCCGGGACGCTGGTAGCCGAGCACGTGAGGATTGTTGGTGTGAAACGACACCAGCCGACCTCCCGCGAATTCGGAGGTGTAGCCGCGCACCTCGATCAGGCGGGTGAGTCCCTGGTAGATGCGTCCCGCATCCGTCGTCGGGTCGGCCCGAGTGGCGTATGAGGCAGCGGGATACGGCGGTCGACCGACCCAGCGACTGTCGTCGGCGTGGGTGGGCACCTCGAGATATCCGTAATCGTTGAGTTGGCCAACCTCGTCTCCGAGGTAGAGCAGGGGAATTCCGCCGGTGCTCAGGATGATGGAATGCGCGAGCAGGATGCGATCGATCGCCTGATCATCCCGGGCCTCCAACCCGGCCAGCGAGGCGGTCGTGCCCGAGATACGACAGTCGCCGGTGCGCGGGTTGTCCTGGAACGGCACCCCCCGGGCGAAACTCCCCTCGAAGCGGTTGACATAGAACGAGTTGAGGAAGCGGCGGTGGTCCGAGCCGTCGATACCGAGCTCCGCGGCATCCGCGTCGGCGAAGGTCCACCCGATGTCATCATGGCTGCGCACATAGTTCACCCAGGCGGTGCCCGCAGCGATTTCATGCCGGCGCTCGAGAGCCTGTGACAGTAGGCTGACATCTCGTGTCGCGAGCGAGTTCCAAATGAGAGCCATCTGGAGGGGGTTGTAGCTGAGCTGGCACTCTTCGAGCCCGATGTATTCGGCGACCTGGTCGGGATGCACAATCGCCTCGGACTTGAATAAAAGTGCGGGTGCGGCGATACGGCACACTGAATTGAAGGCCTGGATCAGAAGGTGCGCCTCGGGAAGATTCTCGCTGGTGGTACCGAGCTGCTTCCAGATGAAGGCGACGGCGTCCATTCGGAGCACGTCCACACCGAGGTTGGCCAGAAACAGCATCTCGCCAGCCATGGCCCGGAAGACGGCGGGATTGTGATAGTTCAGATCCCACTGGAAGGAGTGGAAAGTGGCCCAGACCCACCGTCCGTCCGGCAGGGGTACGAAGGAGCCGGGATGATCGTCGGGGAAGATCTCGCGAACGGTGCGCTCGAACTCGTCGGGCACTGTGCGGTCGGGATAGATCCAGTAAAACGCCTCGTGGTCGGGGTCTCCGGCACGGGCCTTTCGGGCCCATTCGTGCTCATTCGAGGTGTGGTTGAAGATGAAATCCAGGACGAGTGAGATGCCGGCCTCGCGCAGCTCCGTGGCGAGGGTGGCGAGGGCGGGTATGGTGCCGAGGCTGGGGTCGACGTCCCGGTAGCTGGACACCGCGTAGCCGCCGTCGGAGTTGTCTTCCGGGGCCGAGTACAGGGGCATGAGGTGAAGATAAGTCAGGCCGAGTTCGCGAAAGTAGGGGATTCGGGCACGGAGACCGGCGAGATCGCCAGCGTAGAGGTCCACGTAGCAGACACCTCCGAGCATCCGGTTCGATTGGTACCAGTCCGAAAGTGAGGCGCGCCGAGCGTCGAGTGCCTTCAGGTCGGTTGGCCGGCGCTGCCATGATTCGGCGCATTCACCGGCAAGCAGGGCGAGTTGCTCGGTTGCCTCGGCGCCGTGACCGTAAATGCGGCGAAAGAGCTCCTCGAGCCGCGGGGCTTCCGCGGCGTAACGCTGCTCGAAGGTGCTCCAGTCCGAGTCCGAGATGGCGTCACGTCGGGTGCCTTCACGGCGGTGTCGGGCCGGAAGCGCCGGCGCTTCGTCTGTTGAGGGAATTGGCCGCTCGGAGAGGGGGAGCACGGCTGCAAGTGTAGTTAGACCGACGCCGAGACCGCGAAAGGCGCCTCCGTCTTCCCTCGAATCTGCTCGAGAGTCACCCCCGGGGCGATCGACACCAGAGTGAGCCCCGCGGTCGTGATCTCGAAGACCGCAAGGTCGGTGATGATGCGGTCGACGACGCCGACTCCGGTGAGAGGCAGCGTGCAGGATGTCACGATCTTCGGTGAACCGTCCTTCGCGGTGTGCTCGGTGAGAACGACGACTCGAGGCGTGCCGGCCACCAGGTCCATCGCTCCGCCCATGCCCTTCACCATCTTGCCTGGCACCGACCAGTTGGCCAGGTCACCGGTCGCCGAGACCTGCATCGCTCCGAGGATCGCGACCTGCACGTGTCCACCACGGATCATGCCGAAGGAGACGGACGAATCGAAGAAGCTGCCACCCGGCAGTATCGTCACGGTCTGTTTTCCGGCATTGATGAGGTCAGCATCCTCCTCGCCCTCGAACGGGAATGGCCCCATCCCGAGCAGGCCGTTCTCGCTCTGGAGGGTGACGCGCACCCCCTGGGGTATGTGGTTCGCCACGAGCGTGGGGATACCGATACCGAGGTTCACATAGTCCCCGTCGCGTAACTCGGTTGCCGCGATCGTCGCCATCTCGTCCCGCGTCCAGCTCATGCGCCGACCTCGCCTGCGATGCCGGTACCCGGGCGTGCACGCACCGTGCGTTGTTCGATGTCTTTGGGACGATCCGTCACGAGCACCACTCGCTGCACGTAGACGCCCGGGGTGATCACCAGGTCCGGGTCGATCTCGCCGACGTCCACGATGAATTCCGCTTCGGCTACGGTGAGCCGGCCTGCCGTCGCCACTACCGGGTTGAAGTTGCGCGCCGTGTGCCGGTATACCAGGTTCCCCTCCGTGTCGGAGAGGTGGGCGCGGACCAGGGCGACATCAGCGACGATCCCGCGTTCACGGATGTGAACGTGACCATCGAAGGTCTCGTGCTCCTTCCCCTCGGCCACCAGTGTGCCCACCCCGGTGCGGGTGTAAAAGGCCGGGATGCCCGCCCCGCCCGCCCGCAGTCGTTCGGCGAGAGTGCCCTGCGGCGTGAATTCCACCTCGAGGTCCCCGGCGAGATAGAGCTCGGCGAACAGCCTGTTCTCGCCGACATAGGAGGCGATCACCTTCGCGACCTGGTGGCTTTCGAGCAGCAGCCCGAGGGCTTTACCGTCGACACCCATGTTGTTCGAGACGATGGTGAGCTCGCGAGCGCCGGATGCGCGCACCGCGTCGATCAGGTCCACCGGCACCCCGCTGAGGCCGAATCCCCCCACGGCCAGGGTCATGCCGTCACGGAGGGCTCCAGCGAGGGCATCTGCCGCGCTCGCATGCACCTTTGTCGAACGGCACCCTGTCGACATGCGATCCTCTCCATCGAGGCAGGGAGGCCCGAGAGCGCAACCCGCACGAGATGGAGACTAGGCAGCCGGGCGAGGGCCTGTCAAGTCGCGGGTAACCGTGCACAATCGCACAGCGTCCGTGCAAAAAAAGCGGTTGACCCGCAATTTGAGTGCAGGAATACTCATTACATCCGAGTCTCACCGACTCCGCACGCTGCCGAAGATGCCAGGAGAGAGTTACCGATGACCGACTCGACAATCTCCACCGAGATCAGTCCCCTTGCCGGACTTCGTGCCCTGGTCACCGGGGGGGCGAGCGGAATCGGAGCCGCGGCGTCACGCACTCTCGCCTCTCGCGGAGCCAAGGTGGTGGTTGCGGATGTCGACGGACGGGCGGCCGAGGCGATGGCCGCCGAGATCGGTGGTTCGGCCTGGACCGTCGACCTGCTCGATCCGGATTGCCTCACCGACGCGGCTCTCGCGTCGCAGCTAGGCGGGATCGATATCCTCGTGAACAATGCCGGCATCCAGAAAGTGAGCCCGATCGACCAGTTCAATCCGGCCGACTTCCGCCGCATCATCGCCCTGATGCTCGAGGCGCCGTTCCTGCTGATCCGTGCCGCGCTTCCTGGGATGTACGAGCGTGGGTTCGGTCGCATCATCAATGTGTCATCAGTGCACGGCATCCGTGCCTCCGCCTTCAAGAGTGCGTACGTCGCGGCTAAGCACGGTCTCGAGGGCCTGTCCAAAGTCACCGCGCTCGAAGGGGGCGAGCGCGGTGTCACCAGTAATTGCGTGGCTCCGGGCTACGTGAGAACCCCCCTGGTGGAGAAGCAACTCGTGGAGCAAGCGGCGGTGCACGGAATTGCCGAATCGGAGGTCCTGAGCCGCATCATGCTCACCGAGAGCGCCATCAAGAGGCTCGTGGAGCCGGAGGAGGTCGCATCCCTTATCGCCTTCCTCGCTTCGCGGGAGGCCGCGATGATCACGGGTGCGAGCTACACGATGGATGGCGGCTGGTCTGCTCGATAGACGCCGCCCCCGGGAGGTTCAGCGGCCGGAGTGGCCGAGCAGGGCCGCCTCGGAGGCCGCTGTGCGGCTCCGCAGCGCGTCGGCAACAGCCGCGACCGCGGACTGCCGAAGCGACTCGCCGCGCAGCACCATCCAGTAGGGCAGCTGTTCCGCGAATTCATCGGGGAGCAGTCTCACGAGGTCGGTATGGCGGTCTGCCATGAAGCACGGAAGGAAACCGATACCGGAACCGGCGCGAGTCGCCTCGACGTGCACGAACACGTTGGTCGAGCTGATCGAGTCCCGCATGGTGGGTACCAGGCGACGCGGAGCATCCAGGTCGTCCACCTGCAACATCGAGTCGACGAAATAGACCAGCGGATGCGTCACCAGCTCCGCGGCATCCGCTGGCGTGCCGAATTGCGCGAGATAGTCGCGGGAGGCGTACATGCCGAGCACGTACTCGCCGAGCTTCACGGCTTCGGCTCGGTGCACCTGCGGGACGCCGACCACGACCTCGATGTCGAGGCCGGAGCGGTGTTGCATCGCACGGCGCGTCACCGTGAGGATCTCGACCCTGAGATTCGGATGCCGCCGCTGAAGCGTGGTGATGGCCGGCGTGGCGATGTAGGCGCTGAATCCGTCGGTGGCCGACATCCGAACCACGCCGCTCAGCTGGCGGGAGTCGTCCCCGGTGCTGCCGAGTGCGACGATCGCCGACTCAACGTCTTCGGCCGCGAGGACGGCTCGGCGACCCAGCTCCGTCAGCTCCCAGCCACCGACCGTGCGCGAGAGCACGCGCCCGGAGAGAGTCCGTTCGAGCGTGGAGATGCGGCGGGAGACAGTGGTGTGGTTGAGGCCAAGGCTCTCGGCAGCGGAGGTGAACCGGCCCGTGCGGGAAACCGCGAGCAGCACGAGGAGGTCATCGGGATTGGGAGAGGCAGGGGGTGCGGCAGAGACTGGCACATCTGCAAGTATGCACACAATCAGTGCGCAGTTGTCTATCGAAGCACCAAGCGTCTGCAGTACTGCTCAGTGACGCCCTAAACGCTCGCCATTCCGAGTGCGCGGTTCCATCGACAGGTGTCGGCGACGACACTGGAGGAGAGCGACATCACGGTCAGCAGAAGCGTCGGAACAGTTCAGACCGGAGACCGACGGATGCCGGGACGAGAGAACCTCGGACTACGCAAGATCGTCGCCACCTCGGGGGCCGGCACCGCGGTGGAATGGTCGCGATTCTTCCCTTTAGGACGCCGTGCCGGTGGGTAATCTCCTCGCGACTCTCGTGCTCCTGGCGACGTGGTGGCCGACCAGACCATCGGCTACGGCGTCAAGGAGGTCCTCAGGAAGTACCCGGAGGACATTCTGTGCGGGGGCTCCGGTTTGCGGAGAGCATCCTCTCCGACCTCATAGTCGAGCTCCTCGACCGGCGCTCTGATCGGTGCGGCACTCGGAGCGAACCGGGCACTCTTCACCTTCTTGATGTTCCAGATCCTCGACCCCGCGATCATTGGACGTGCGATCACGATCGGCCTGATCTTCCGGACCGGGATTCATGCGGGCCTACCCGCCATCGTGTCCGGGATGTTCCGGACCCGCACGCGCTACTCGGGGTCTCGTCCGGATGCCAGATCCCTTTGATCGCGGCGGGACCTCCAGCTCCGATCATCGCGACAGCCCCGCTCCAGAGACACCGGTCGTTACTTTCGGTGGCGATCTACATCGTGATCGACTGTGCCGTCACCGACGTGACCGTGCTCAGCCTGCGCGAGGCCCGGGACCTGTCGCTCCGCAGGTCGACTCGGCGGATGCTCAGGCGAAGATTCTGAAGTCGAGCAATCTATACACCGGCGTCAGCACGGCGAGGAGCGGTGCGAGCAGGCGAAGCAGGTAGGTGATGACGGTCACGTGCACGAAGTCGCCGAAAGCGAACAGCCCGATTCCGATGAGCGCGAGGACCAGGGCGGCAGCGAGCCCAGTGGTGTTCTTCAGGAATGGGGCGGCGAATCCGACCGAGACTGCGAGGATTCCGACGTCGACGATAAACGCCCCGGTCTCGGCGGTTGGAGCGAGGTGAGAGACCGACCACAGGGTGATTCCGATCGCCCAGCCGAGCACGAATACCAGGCCGGCAATGGGCTTGGTGAGATCGCGTGATGCGGGCATGGGAGACGCTCCTTCTCGTAGCAGTCGAACAACCGACCGACCCAGACGAGCTTATCTCCTGGGTGGGGGCGCCTTCACGAGGTTGAGCCCTGCCCAGGCCGCGAGTTCGTCGAGCGCGGGAAGAAGTGCGAAACCCGACGCCGAGGGACGATACGAGACAGCGACCGGAGGCTCGACATCCACTGATCGCTCGATAATTCCGGCTCCGGCCAGTTCGGTGAGACACCCGGAGAGCACGGAATCGCTGATCCGGGCACCGCTCTCGTGAGCTCGGAGAATCCCGCGGGACCGGTCTTCAGCGTGCCGAGAATGACGCCGCTCCCGCATTCGCCGAGATGATCGAAAGCACGCGCCACTGCGGAGTCGCCCGTTTCCCGGCCGTGTCTCACTCTGATCTGGATGGTCATATCGTGAAGTCGACGATCCATAGGATTTCAACGCAGCGTTGCCCGCGGGTGCGTGAGCCACTCACGAAAGGATTCCCCATGACCCTCCCGTCGACGGCAACCCTCGATTCCTCGAGCACGTCTCGACGGTTATTCCGTTCGCGCTGCAGCTAGAGGAGGCCTTCGAGTGAAGCGACGACGCGTGGATGAGCGCCGCTCGCGTCGACCCCGCACGCGCACTGGGCCTCGCGGCCGGTCCGATAAGTGGATTCGATGCGGGTGTCTTCCGCCCCTCGACGCGGCACAGGTTGTCGACTTCGTCGAAGCCCCCCTCGGGCCGGCCCCTTGCCGCGTGGTGGCCGGCTGATCAACCCCGTAATTGTTCCGCTGCGTCAGGTTCGTTCCCACTCGAATCGGAACAATCCTGACGCACGAGACCACACGCGCGGGAGAAGGGGAGACGCCGTTCAGGCGAGCGCTGCGACAACCCGATCGTGAAGCAGCCCATTGCTGGCGAGGGCAGATCCGTGCCAGGGTCCCTCCTTGCCGTCGACAGAGGTAAATCTGCCCCCGGCCTCCTGCACGATCGGCACGAGTGCGGCGATGTCATAGACCTGCATGTCGAACTCGCCCGAGATCTCGAGGAGGCCCTGGGCCACCATCATGTACGGCCACATATCGCCATAGTCGCGGGTGCGCCACACCTCACGCGAGAGGTCCAGAAGCTGGGGCAGCCTGCCTGCGGTTTCCCACCGGGGTAATCCGCTCAGGCAGATCGAGGCATCCGACAGCTCCGACACCTGGGACACGTGGATGCGACGGGCCTGGTCGGTCTGCGCGGTCCCGAGTCGCTCGTTCACGAACGCCCCCTGCCCGGCCGCGCCCCACCAGCGCGTGCCGAGGGCTGGCGCACTCACCACGCCGACCACGGGAATCCCGTCGATCGCCAGGGAGATGAGTGTCGCCCAGATCGGTACTCCGCGCACGTAGTTTTTCGTGCCGTCGATCGGATCGATGATCCACTGCCGGCGGGAGTCGCCCGCTCCCGGCTCGACGCCGAACTCCTCACCTCGAACGGAGTCTCCTGCACGGCTGTCGGTGATCGCCGCGCGCAGGGCGGTCTCTACCGCTCGGTCGGCGTCCGACACCGGGGTCATGTCCGGTTTGGTGGTGACCACCAGATCGACGGAGCGGAACCGGTCCATTGAGATGGAATCGGCCATGTCAGCGAGTTGACGCGCAAAGAACAGGTCGGATTGCAGGGTGTATTCGGTCACGACTGCAAGGTTAGGGCAGGCTTCAGGCGAGTGAGGTCAGGAGGCGCTGGAAGGAATCGAGCCGCAGCTTTCCCGACTCGCCGAGTTCGCCTCCGGACACCCGCTCGTTCATCGCACAGTCTGGTGCATCCTGCAGGTGGGTGCATCCCCGAGGACAGTCCTCGGCGATCGCCGCGAGATCGGTAAACGCCCGCAGGATATTGTCGGTGTTCACGTGCCCGAGCCCGAACGATCGCACCCCGGGAGTGTCCACCACCCAGCCGCGTCCCACCCGATAGGAGATGGTGGATGACGAGGTGTGACGGCCACGCCCGGTGACGCTGTTGACCCGACCAATGGCACGGTTGGCGTCGGGCACCAGTGCATTGACCAGAGTGGACTTGCCGACACCGGAATGGCCGACCGCAACAGTGGTGTGCCCGTCGAGTAGTGCCGCGATCTCGGCGGTCGGCATCGCTCCGACGCCGCTTTTGACGACCGTGATGTCGAGGCCGTCGAAATTGGCGAGGAATTCGGTGGGGTCGGCGAGATCGGTCTTGGTGATGCAGAGAATCGGCGTGAGCCCGGCATCGAAGGCCGCCACAAGGTACCGGTCCACCAGCCGCGGTCGCGGTTCCGGATTGGCCGCCGCGACGACGATGAGCATCTGATCGGCGTTCGCGACGATGATGCGCTCTACCTCGTCCGAGTCATCCGCACTGCGTCGCAATACGGTCGTTCGCGGCTGGATGCGTACGATGCGGGTCAGCGTCCCCTCGTCGCCAGAGGTGTCGCCGACCAGGTCGACGTAGTCGCCGGTGACGATCGGCTGTTTGCGCAGTTCGCTGGCTCGGGAGGCGAGCGCGGCGTGTTCGTCGGGGGTGCCCTCACTGACTATCACGGAGTACCGGCCGCGGTCGACGGTGAAGACCCGTCCCGTCACGGCGTCAGCGTGCTCCGGACGGATCTTCGTGCGCGCCCGATTACCCTTGGGATTTGGCCGGTTGCGGGCCTCGTAGTCGGCGTACTTGTCGTCGTCTTCGTCGTCGACATCGGTAAGCCAGCTCATGCGTCAGATCAGGTCGAGGGGGTCAGAGGAGCGAGCTTGCCGGCCAAGGAGCGATCCGGTCCAGAGCTCGGGAAACTGGGGAAGGGTCTTGGCTGTCGTGGCGATGTCATCGATGAGAACCCCGTCGACCGCGAGCCCGATGATCGCGCCGGCCGTGGCCATCCGGTGGTCCTCGTAGCTGTGCCAGAGTCCGCCGTGCAGGGGCCGGGGGCGGATGACCAGGCCGTCGTCCGTCTCAGTCACGTCTCCGCCAAGGGCGGTGATTTGCGTTGCGAGCGCCGCGAGCCGGTCGGTTTCGTGACCTCGAAGGTGGGCGATGCCGGTGAGCACCGTCTCGCCCTCGGCGAGAGCCGCCAGAGCTGCGATGGTCGGCGCAAGTTCGCTCGCGTTGTCGAGGCGGATGCCGCGTAAGCTGCCCGTCCCAGTGACAGTGAGGTCGCCGAGTCCGTCGCCTGTCTCGACAAACGAGACCTCGCCACCCATGTCGGTCAGGATGGAGGCCATCTCCGCTCCCACCTGTGTGGTGTGCATCGGCCAGCCGGTGACGGTGACGGAGCCTCCGGCGACGAGCGCGGCGCCGAGAAAGGGCCCAGCATTGGAGAGGTCTGGTTCGATGGTGATGTCTGTTCCGGCGATCGCACCGGGTGGCACGACCCAGACTCCGGGCTCCGGGGTCTCGACGGTCACCCCCCGGCGGGCAAGGGTCGCGATCGTCATGCCGATGTGAGCGAGGCTTGGCAGGCCGCCGCCGGTGTGGCGCAGGGTGAGGCCCGTCGTAAAGCGGGCTCCGGCCAGGAGCAAAGCGGAGACGAACTGGCTCGACGCGGAGGCATCGATCTCGATCTCTCCGCCCGCGACTGCGCCGGTGGCGTAGAGGCTGAACGGGAGTTTTCCGCGGCCGTCGTCGCTGACATCCACCCCGAGGGCCCGCAGCGAATCGATCGTGGTGCGCATCGGCCGCTTACGAGCCGATTCGTCCCCGTCGAAGGCAACCGGTCCGAGCGCGAGGGCGGCGATCGGCGGCAGAAAGCGCATGACGGTACCCGCCAGACCGCAGTCGATCGAGGTGCCTCCCGAGAGCTCGCCGGGGGTGATGAGGAGGTCTGGTCCGAATGGGGATTCGCCCGGCAGCTCGACGATACTCGTGCCCAGCGCCCGAAGTGCCTGAATCATCAGTGCGGTGTCGCGGGAATGCAAGGGGGCTCGCAGAATCGACGGCCCGCTCGCGATCGCCGAGAGCACCAGTTCGCGGTTGGTGAGCGATTTCGAACCGGGCAGCGAAAGGCGGGCCGACAGCGGGCCGCTGGAGACCGGCGCGGACCACGGGCCGGGTTCGCCGCCCACGATGAGACCCTCGTCACCGAAGGGGTTGAACTCTGGGCCGGAATACTTGAATACGTGCATTGGTTACTAAGGGTATCGGCCCATCGCTCAGGAAGAGCTGCGGTCGAGAAAAGAAAGGCAACCCGTGTCAGTTCTGCTAACTCGGCCACCAGTGCTAGGTCGATCCGCGCCCGCGCGACTGCCGCTCAGCGGCCGGGCTGCGCACATGCGCAGCGAAGTAAGCTGGACGGCGATGACCACTTCGAAGGATGACACCGCCACGCCCGCCGAGTCGAAAGGCGTCGTATCCGAGTTCGTGACTGCAGAGCCGGAGACGGCGGTCGCCGACGTGCGCGCGCTTTTCGAGGCTCAGGCGATCCCTTTTATGGACCAGTTGTATGCCGCAGGATTGCGTATGACACGCAACCCCTCCGATGCCGCCGACCTGGTACAGGAGACCTTCGTCAAAGCGTTCGCCGCCTTCGCGCAATTCCAGCAGGGCACCAATCTGAAGGCTTGGCTCTACCGCATCCTCACCAACACCTTCATCAACAGCTATCGCAAGAAGCAGCGGGATCCGTACCAGGGCACCATCGACGACCTGGAGGATTGGCAGCTCGGCGGCGCCCAATCGATGACCCAGGGTCGATCCACCCGTTCGGCCGAGGCGGAAGCGATCGATCATCTGCCGGACAGTGCGGTGAAGGACGCCCTCCAGGGTATTCCGGAGGACTTCCGGATGGCCGTCTACTTCGCCGACGTCGAGGGATTCTCGTACCAGGACATCGCCGACATCATGAAGACCCCGGTGGGTACCGTAATGAGCCGACTGCATCGTGGCAGGCGGATGCTACGGGACCTGCTCTCCGATTACGCGCTTGAACGAGGCATCAACACCTCTGGCACGCGCGCCCAAACTGATACTGCTGGGAGCAAGAAGAAATGACCGACTGCGGATGCGACAAGGCCAAAGCTGAACTCGAAGAGTACCTGCACAATGAACTGGAAAAAACTGACGCGGCGGACATCGCCGAGCACATCGCCAACTGCGGCGACTGCACCGATGAGGCCCATGTAGGCGTTGTGCTCACACAGGCCGTTCAGCGCGCCTGCCGGGAGACCGCGCCGACTGACCTGCGCGACCAGGTTCTGCTTACGCTGCGTACCCTTCAGTCGAACCACTAGCCCGTCGAACCACTAGCCCCGGCGAACCATTAGCCCGTCGAACTACTAGCCCCGGCGCGACCGCGCCCGGAGCAGACGACTCCGTGCGTCCGGCTTCCCGCCAGGCTTCTGGCGTCGCAAATGCAGGAGCGGGTGTGACGTATGGGACTAATGTGGCACGCCTGTCACTCTGGTCATAGGTCATCCTGCATTTCGAACGCGCACGCACGCTCCCGGGGGTCAAGGCGAAGGCCGCCGCTGGTGGGCGACGGCCTTCGAACGGGTGATGGGGTTAGCCCACCGTCAGCGCGTGGTCCATCAGGTCCACGAGCTCCTGGGCGCTGCGCTTGGAAGAACCTGTCGCGGGGCTCGCAGATGCCGGACGCGACGCGACCGAGATCCTGCGGCCCGGCGTCAGTTGCTTTGCCAGTTCGAGGCAGATGAACGGCCAGGCACCCATATTCTCGGGTTCCTCCTGTGCCCATACCAGTTCCGCGTCCGGGTACCGCTCGAGCACGGCTCTCAGCTGTTGCTGCGGCAGGGGATAGAACTGCTCGAGCCGCACGAGCGCAACATCCGACTGCTGGCGCTTCTCCACCTCGGCGAGCAGGTCGTAATGGATCTTGCCCGCGTGAAGCACGACCCTCTTGACGGAGCTCTTGTCCGTGATCCTCGAGTCATCGATCACCGGTTCGAACTTGCCGTTCGTGAACTCGGCGATATCGCTCGTCGCTCCACGCAGCCGGAGCATCGCCTTCGGGGTGAAGACGATGAGCGGGCGGCGCGGACGGGCGTAGGCCTGGCGTCGCAGCAGGTGGAAGTAGGACGCGGGTGTCGACGGACGCGCCACGGTCATGTTGTTCTCGGCGCAGAGTTGCAGGTAGCGCTCGATCCGGGCGGATGAGTGGTCAGGACCCTGGCCCTCGTAGCCGTGGGGCAAAAGCAGCACGACACTCGAACGCTGGCCCCACTTCTGCTCGGCGCTCGAGATGAACTCGTCGATGATGACCTGCGCACCGTCCGCGAAGTCACCGAATTGAGCCTCCCAGAGCACCAGCGCATCGGCCCGCTCGACCGAGTAGCCGTACTCGAAGCCCATTGCGGCGTATTCGCTCAGCAGGGTGTCGTAGATCCAGAACCGGGCCTGGTTATCGCTGAGATTGCCGAGCGGCAGCCATTCCTGGCCGTTGATCCGGTCGTGGAGCACGGCGTGACGCTGCACAAAGGTGCCGCGGCGAGTGTCCTGGCCGGCCATCCGCACGGGAGTGCCCTCGAGCAGGAGCGAACCGAGGGCCAGCAATTCGCCGAAGCCCCAGTCGATCGATCCGTTGCGGCTCATTTCGGTGCGCTTCTTGAGCAACTGCTGGAGTTTCGGATGCACCGTGAATCCGGCAGGCGGATTGTCGTGGGCATCCCCGATGGTCGTGATCACGGCTTCGCTCACGGCGGTGGAGGTCGGTTCACCGGAGCGGTCGTCCTGCTGGGATCCCGGGCGTTCGAGGTCGGAGACCGCGTTTCCGTCGGCGGAGATGATCGGCATCGAGCCGGTCTGCGCCGCGTGTGTCTCCGCGAAGGCACGCTCGAGACGGTCTTGGAAGTCGGCGTGGGCCGCGTCGTACTCCTCCTGCGTGATGTCGCCACGACCGACGAGCGCCTCGACGTAGAGGGTGCGGACGCTGCGCTTGGCCTCGATGAGGTTGTACATCAGTGGCTGCGTCATCGAGGGGTCGTCGCCCTCGTTGTGACCGCGACGGCGGTAACAGATGAGGTCGATAACCACGTCCCGGTGGAACTCCTGGCGGTACGCGAACGCGAGTTCCGCCACGCGGATCACCGCTTCCGGGTCGTCGCCGTTCACGTGGAAGATCGGAGCCTGGATGGTCTTCGCGACGTCCGTGGAATAGATCGACGTGCGACCCTCGCCGGGAGGGGTGGTGAACCCGACCTGATTGTTGATATTCACGTGCACGGTTCCGCCGGTGCGGTAGGCGCGCAGTTGCGACATCTGCAGGATTTCCGCGACGATGCCCTGGCCGGCCATCGCGGCATCGCCGTGCACCATCACCGGCAACACGCTGAAGCTGCCGATCGGCTTGCGGTCCTGCTTGGCGCGCACGATGCCCTCGAGCACACCATCGACGGCCTCGAGGTGGGACGGGTTCGCGGCGAGGTAGACCGGGATCTGGTCGCCCGTGGCGCTGGAGAACGTGCCTTCGGTGCCGAGGTGGTACTTGACGTCACCGGAGCCCTGCACAGTGCGGGGGTCCTGGGTTCCCTCGAACTCTCGGAAGATCTGCCCGTAGGTCTTGCCCGCGATGTTGGTGAGCACGTTGAGGCGACCACGGTGGGCCATACCGATGGCGACCTCGTCGAGGTCCGCTTCGGCGGCACCCTGGAGCAGGGCATCCAGCAGGGCGATGGTGGATTCCCCGCCCTCGAGGCTGAAGCGCTTCTGACCCACGTACTTGGTCTGAAGGAAGGTCTCGAAGGCCTCGGCCTCGTTCAGCTTGCCGAGGACGCGAAGCTGCTCGTCCTTGGTGGGCTTGGTGTAGACCTTCTCGATGTGATTCTGGATCCATGCGCGCTGGCCCGGATCCTGGATATGCATATATTCGATGCCGATGGTGCGGCAGTACGAGTCACGCAGCACCCCGAGGATTTCGCGGAGCAGAGCGGCAGGCTTGCCGCCGAATCCTCCCGTGACGAACTCACGGTCGAGGTCCCAGAAGGTGAGGCCGTGGCTCGAGATGTCGAGGTCGGGGTGGGTGCGCTGTTTGTACTCGAGCGGGTCGACATCCGCCATGAGATGTCCACGCACGCGGAACGAATTGATGAGTTCCTGCACCCGGGCGGTTTTGCCCACCTGGTTACCGAGATCCACGTGGATGTCGCTGGCCCAGTGGATCGGGTCGTAGGGGATGCGCAGGTCGGAGAAGATCTCCTGGTAAAAATCACGCTGGCCGATCAGCAGCTCGTGTACCTTTTTGAGGAACTCCCCGGAACCGGCACCCTGGATGACGCGGTGGTCGTAGGTGGAGGTGAGTGTGATCGTCTTGCCGATGCCGAGATCGGCCAGGGTCGTGAGCGCCATACCCTGGAATTCGGCGGGGTATTCGAGAGCCCCAGCGCCGATGATCGCGCCCGCGCCCCTCATCAGACGGGGTACGGAATGCTCGGTGCCGATGCCACCCGGATTCGTGAGGGAGATCGTGTTGCCGGCGTAGTCCGCGGCGGTGAGCTTGTTGTTGCGGGCTCGCGAGACCACGTCTTCGTAGGCGACGAGAAACTCCTGGAAGCCCATCGTCTCGGTGTTCTTGATACCCGGCACAAGCAGGGCACGCGTGCCGTCGGGCTTGGGCAGATCGATCGCGATCGCGAGGTTGATATGCGCCGGTGAGACGACCGAGGGCTTGCCGTCGATCTCCTCGTAATACACGTTTTGGCTCGGGAATTCTTTCAGCGTCTGCACGAGCGCCCAAGCGATGAGATGGGTGAACGATACTTTGCCACCACGGGCACGCTTGAGGTGGTTGTTGATCACGATCCGGTTGTCGATCATGAGCTTGGCCGGGATGGTGCGAACGCTCGTCGCCGTTGGCACGGTGAGGCTGGCATCCATGTTCGCTGCGAGCGACTTCGACATGCCTTTGAGGGGCAAGACCACGTCTTGGGGCTCGAGGGTTGCGGTATCCGCCGTCGGGATCGGCGCGGTCTGGGAGGATGGCGCGGGGGCCTGCGCCGGGATCGGCTGCGGCTTCGGCTGGATCGAGGTGGTTCGCGCAACGGGCTGGGAGCCGGTTGTCGTGGGTGGTTCGACGGGTGCGACGGGCTCCGCGGGTGTTGAGGGCGCGCTCGGCTCAGCGGCCTTGGAGGAGGCCTCGACCGAGGTCTGGTGATAGCTCTCGAGAATCGGCCACCACGACTGGTCTACCGAATTGCGATCGACGATGAATCGTTCATACATCTCGTCGACGAGCCATTCGTTCGCTCCGAATTCGCCCGAAGATCCATCTTCTGATGCCACTCCGGTCACTTGGCTAGACACAGCCGATCGCCCACTCTCTTCATACCGCTAATTCTTGACTCGCTGGTTTTCATCTCTTTGCCTCGGTGCCCGGCCCGATGTGCGACTGTGACCACAGACTGCTCAAGCTTAATCGCATCGAAGGGACCCACCGACTCCGTCGGTGAGGGATTACCCTGAAAACCATGGAGTTTTACGAGACGGCACCCCGACACGACCTCACCTATTCCGACGTATTCCTGGTGCCGAGTCACTCGGATGTCGGCAGCCGGCTCTCCGTCTCGCTTGCGCCGGCCGATGGTTCCGGCGCGACCATTCCGATCGTTTCCGCGAATATGAATTCGGTGACCGGGCCTCGCCTCGCGGCGACTCTTGCGCGGCGTGGTGGCCTCGCGGTCTTGCCCCAGGACCTCCGTCTGCAAGACCTGGACGCCGCAATCCGCTGGGTCAAGGCGCAGCCGGTGGCCTTTGATACCCCGCTTTTCCTCTCCGAAAGCCAGACCGTGGCCGACGCGCTGCGCCAGATTCCCCCGATCGGCGGGCATGGCATCGTCATCACCGACGATCACGGTGGGTTCCTCGGCTGTATTCCGGCCATCCGGCTCGGCACGGCCCTTCCCGACGCTCGTCTTGGCGACCTGCTGCACGGGCAGCTGGCCTCGATCGATGCGGACGACGTCCCGGACGCGCGAGCCGCCTTCGACCTGATGATCGCGGCAGACATCGAGTTCGCTCCCGTGCTGCATCATGGTGCCGTCATCGGCACGCTGAGTCGCACGAGCGCGCTCCGTTCCACTCTCTACCAGCCTGCCCTCGATCCACACGGCCGGCTGCGAGTTGCGGCGGCCGTCGGCATCAACGGGGATGTCGCGGGTAAGGCCACAGCCCTCGCCGCGGCGGGAGTGGACGTGCTCGTGCTCGACACGGCACACGGACACCAGGAGGGCATGCTGCGCGCCATCCGCACCGTCAAAGCACTCGGACTCGCTGTGCCCCTCGTTGCCGGCAACGTCGTCACGACCGCCGCGGTGAAGGATCTCGTGGCCGCCGGAGCGGACATCGTGAAGGTCGGCGTCGGTCCCGGCGCGATGTGCACCACGCGCATGATGACGGCGGTCGGTCGCCCCCAGTTCTCGGCCGTGCTCGAGACGGCTGAAGCCGCCCGCGAACTCGGTGCCCAGGTGTGGGCCGACGGGGGAGTTCGCTACCCGCGGGATGTCGCTCTCGCGCTCGCTGCCGGGGCGGCATCCGTGATGATCGGATCCTGGTTCGCCGGAACGGTCGAGGCTCCGGGCACCCTGGAGACGGATACCTCGGGCCGGCTCTACAAAGAGAGCTGGGGCATGGCGTCGACAAAGGCCGTGCACGATCGCTTCGACCGGCTCGATCCCTATGAGTTGGCCCGCAAGACACTCTTTGCCGAAGGGATCTCCTCGTCGAAGATCTTCCTCGACCCGCTTCGTCCATCGGTGGAGGACCTCCTCGATATGATCACCTCCGGGGTGCGTTCTTCGCTCACCTACGCGGGAGCCGCGAACCTCGCGGAGTTCCACGAGCGCGCGCTGGTGGGCATCCAGTCTGCGGCGGGCTATGAGGAGGGCAAGGCGCTCCCGGTCAGTTGGTAAGCGCCGGTCGGTTGGCCTGGTCACGTAGACTTGACCGAATAATGGACGACCCCCCTTCATGGCGCCCTGGCCTTCTCGCCGCTCCCGGTGATGCCCGTGTATGAACTGGCCATGCTCGGAATCGGTCTCCTACTCACCATCGGTACCGGATTCTTCGTCGCCTCGGAATTCTCGCTGGTCAACCTCAACCGGTCAGACCTCGAGTCCCGCGCTGCCCGTGGAGAGAAGCGCCTCGGACTCACCATCGGTGCGCTCAAGATCACATCGACGCATCTCTCGAGCGCCCAGCTCGGAATCACCCTCACTACGCTGCTCACCGGCTACACCATGGAGCCGGCGATCGGCGCCCTGCTGGCCGGGCCGCTCGGCGTGCTCGGACTCATGAAGACCGCCACGACGGTTATCGCGTCGGTGCTGGCCATCATCCTGGCGACCCTCCTCTCGATGATCGTTGGCGAGCTGGTGCCGAAGAACTTCGCACTGGCGCTTCCGCTCCCGACGGCGAAGCTCGTGATCCCCTTCCAGGTGGGTTTCACGACGGTGTTCCGCCCGTTCGTTACCGTGCTCAACAACACGGCCAATGTGATCCTTCGCGCGGTGGGTATCGAGCCGAAGGAGGAGCTCTCCTCGGCGCGCACCGCCGAGGAACTGCGGTCCCTGGTGCGTCGATCGGCCACCGAGGGGAGCCTCGACCGCGACACCGCGACACTGCTGGCCCGCACCCTGGTCTTCAGCGAACACATCGCCGCTGATGTGATGACGCCGCGGCCCCGCGTGTCGAGCGTCGACCGAACCGACTCCGCGCACACCGTGATCACCCTGGCCCAGCGCACCGGATTCTCGCGGTTCCCCGTGATTGACGACTCTATCGATGACGTCGTCGGCCTCGTCCACGTGAAGCAGGCCGTTGCCGTTCCGCGCGAGAAGCGGGCGGATGTTCCCGTCTCGGCCCTGCAATCCGAAGCCCTGCGCGTGCCCGAGACGATGAAGCTCGATGTGTTGCTCGGAGAATTGCGCGGACGCGGCTACCAGATGGCCGTCGTCGTGGACGAATACGGCGGTACAGCCGGGGTCGTCACGCTGGAGGACCTCGTGGAAGAGCTGGTCGGCGAGGTCGCAGACGAACACGACCGCACGCTTGCCGGTGTCGTGCGCTCCCGCGACTGGCTGACCTTTCCCGGCATGCTGCGCCCGGACGAACTGCTTGAGCGAGCGGATGTCGCGATCCCCGACGAGGGACCCTACGAAACCGTCGGCGGTTTCATAATGAGCGAACTCGGGCGCCTCCCGCTCGTTGGCGACATCGTGGCGGTGGAGGGTGGCGAGTTCCGGGTAGAGCGACTCGACGGCCGACGCATCGACCGTGTGCGATACACGCCCACCGCTTCCCCCTCTGCGACCCCGGACGGAGTGCACGCATGAGCGACGGATGGGGCATCGCCTGGCTGGTCATCCTGCTCCTGATAAACGGCTTCTTCGTCGGGGCGGAGTTCGCCGTGATCTCCGCGCGCCGCTCGCAGATCGAACCGCGCGCCGAGGCGGGCAGCCGCGCGGCGAAGTCGACGCTCTATGCGATGGAGCACGCCACGATGATGCTCGCGACCAGCCAGCTCGGCATCACCGTGTGTTCCCTTCTCATCCTCAATGTGTCCGAGCCGGCGATCCATCACCTGCTGGAGTATCCGCTCGCTCTCACCCACCTGCCCGAGGAGGTGGTGGGCACGATCGGGTTCATCGTCGCGTTGATCGTCGTCTCCTTCCTGCATGTGGTGATCGGCGAGATGGTGCCCAAAAACCTGTCATTTTCCGTGCCGGATCGCGCCGCGCTCATCCTCGCACCGCCGCTCGTGTTCATCTCGATGGCCTTTCGCCCCATCATCTACGCGCTGAATGCCACAGCGAACGGTGTGTTGCGCATCTTCCGCGTGGAGCCGAAGAATGAGGCCAACAGCACGTTCACGGTGGATGAGGTGGCAGACATCGTCGCGCAGTCGACCAAGGAGGGTGTGCTCACCGACACCATCGGTGCGCTCAACGCCGCCTTCGAATTCAGTACCAAGAAAGTGAAGGACATCGCAGTCGGGATGCCGTATCTGGTGAGCCTCTCCGAAGCGGCCACTCCGGCCGATGTCGAGCGCGCCGTGGCCCAGAACGGCTTCTCTCGCTACGTTCTCGTGAACGACGGGGGCGAACCAACGGGTTACCTGCATCTCAAGGACGTGCTCGACCTCGACGAGGCCGGCGAATTCGATGAGCCGGTTCCCCCGAAGCGCATCCGCCAGCTCATCTCGATCTTCCGCGGTATGGACCTCGAAGATGCCCTTGCGTCGATGAGACGCTCCGGGGTCCATCTCGCCCGGGTCTTCGACGACTCTGGTCAGACCCGCGGCGTGCTGTTTCTCGAGGACATCATCGAAGAGCTCGTCGGCGAGGTGCAGGACGCGACTCGCCGCAGCTGATCCGGGCGAGCGGTGGAGAACTCAGTCGGGCCACTTCGCCCGGAGATACTGGGCCGGCCAGTAGTCAAGCTCGACACCCAGCTCGTGTGCGGCGCGAAGGGGGAAGTGCGGGTCGCGCATAATCGCGCGAGCCAGCATCACGGCATCCGCCCTGCCGGAAGCGATGATCTCCTCGGCTTGTTGGGCCTCGGTGATGAGCCCCACCGCGCTCACCTCCACCGATGATGCGTGCTTGACGAAGTCGGCGAAGGGCACCTGGTAGCCGGGGGCCACCGGGATTTTCGTCCCGGAGACCAGGCCACCGGTCGAGATATCGAAGAAGTCGGCACCGGCGTCGCGTGCCCAGTCGGCGACCGTCGCGGTCTGCTCCTGGTCCCAGCCCCCCTCGGCCCAGTCGGTGGCCGAGAATCTCACGAAGAGGGCCGCAGCGTCACCGGCTTCGGCGCGCACCGCGGCGATCACCTCGAGCAGGAGGCGGGCCCGGTTCTCAAGACTCCCGCCGTATTCATCGGTGCGGAGGTTCGACAGCGGCGAGAGGAACTGGTGGAGAAGATAGCCGTGGGCGGCGTGGAGCTCGAGCACGTCGAACCCGGCAACGAGAGAACGGCGAGCGGCCACCGCGAAGTCGGCGATGACGCCGGCTATGCCGGCCTGGTCGAGCTCGGTGGGCACCGCGTATCCGGTGAAGGCCACCGCTGATGGCGCAACGGCTGGCCAGCCGCCCGCGTGCTCCGGCACTGTCCCGCGCTCGGGTGCCCACGGACGCCAGGTGGAGGCCTTACGGCCGGCATGGGCGAGCTGGATACCCGCCGCGGCTCCCTGGGAGTGGATGAATTCGACGATGCGCGACCAGGAATCGCGCTGCTCGTCGGAGTAGATACCGGTGTCTTCGGGAGAAATTCGGCCCTCGGAACTCACGGCGGTCGCCTCGGTGATAACGAGACCCGCACCACCCCTGGCAAAGGCACCGAGGTGCACGAGGTGCCAGTCGGTCGGCACGCCGTCGTGCTTCTCCACCGAATATTCGCACATCGGCGCAACCCAGAGGCGGTTACGCATCGTGACGGAACGAACGGAATACGGCGAGAAGAGAGCGGAGGTCGACATGGTCACCTGTCTGCGATTGTTTCGAGGAAGCGGCGCAGATCCGCGGCTCCGACGAAGTGGTGGCCGGTGATACCGAGCGATACTGCGCCATCAACGTTGACCTGCTTATTGTCAATGAAGATCATTTGGCCGCAGGTTATTCCGAGTTCCCGGACCACCTCGAGATAGATGTCCGATTCCGGCTTGAGCATGAGCAATTCCGCGCTTACGAACATCCGCTCGAAGAATCGGGCGATCGGGGAGAAGCGGAACGGGCTCGCGAAGTCGAAGCCCGCGTTGGAGAGCATGGCGATGCGGGTACCTCCGGCGTGCAGGTCCGCGATGACCTCGAACACCTGCGGGTCGACGCTGATCCATCCGGTGAAGTCGGCCACCCAGAGCTCATGGATGCGCGCCTCTGACCAGTCGGCATCGGTGTCGGCTGCCACGAGCATCCAGTAGTCGCGGATGCTCGTGGTGCCGCGGTCGAGGCCGTCCCGGTGGGCGTCGTAGGAGGTGCGGAAGCGTGCCGGATCCACGTCGGCGAGTGCTTCGAGAGCAGCCCGCGCGGCCGCGCTCGGCGAGCGGGAAATGACTTCGCCGTAGTCGAAGACGATGACACTATCGGGGATGCTCAGGGCGCGGTCGGTATCGGTCACGCCTTCCAAACTATCGTGAGACCCATGAACACATTCACGACCTGGGCCTCGCGCGATACCGCCGGCTTCATCGCCGTTCCGGCACCGGATGACGACAAGTACTCCCGCGGAGTGCTCGGCGTCGTCACCGGGTCTGCCGCGTATCCCGGGGCAGCAGTGCTCGGAGTGGATGCCGCACTCCACACCGGCGTCGGCATGGTGCGCTACCTCGGTGATGAGAGGGCGACGACCTTCGTGCTGCAGCGCCGCCCCGAGGCGGTAGCTGCCGCGGGTCGGGTGCAAGCCTGGCTGATCGGCTCTGGCATGGATGCCGCGCTGAGGGACACCGCCACCGCCGACCGACTCGGTGCGGCGCTCGAATCCGGGCTCCCGGTAGTGATGGATGCGGGTGCCCTCGACCTCCTCGGTCGCGCGACCGGTCCGGTGATCATCACCCCGCACTTCCGTGAACTCTCGAGAGTACTGGGTGAATCGGCCGCGGACATCGCCCGCGACCCCGCCGATGCCGCCGTTCGTTCGGCCAAGAAGCTTGGAGTGACCGTGCTGCTCAAGGGCCACCGCACCTACGTCGCCGCCCCAGACGGCACGCGGCTCGTCGCGTCATCCGCTCCGGCCTGGCTCGCGACCGCGGGAGCGGGGGATGCTCTCGGCGGGATCCTCGGAGCCCTCGTCGCAACCCACTCGCGAGAGATCGCCGCGGATCGCTCGGTACTCGCCAGACTCGGGGCCACGGCGTCGGTCATCCACGGATTGGCGGCGTCCAAGGCGAGCGCGGGCGGTCCACTCACGATCCTCGACCTGATCGACGCGGTCCCGGCGGTGATCTCCGAACTGCTGGGGATTTAGCCCGCACGGCCGGTGAATGGACGGTGGGCACCGACGACGAATTGTTTGCGGATACCCTTGCCATCATGAGCATCACGGCGCCGCTGCGTTCATTCGCGCAGAGTCCCCTTGTGCTGTGGGCCGCATTCATCCTCACCCACCTCTGGTTGGGTGCGCTGAACCTCTACGGTCCCGGAATGCCGTTCGGCGACGTGACCATGGTCTACAAGTTCTGGATGGCGGAGGCTCTGGAGTCGAACTACTGGGTGGGCATCGACGGATCCTGGGTCTATCCGATCGTCGCCCTTGTGCCGATGCTGTTGTCTCGGGCCCTCGGGCCCGAGCTATTTGCGGGTACCTGGCTGAGTCTGGTATCGATTCTCGACATTGTGGCCTTCGGAGTGCTCTCCGGCTGGGGTCGTACTCGACGTAATTTCGCCGCGGGCTGGTGGTGGGTTGCTTTCCTCATGCTCCTCGGCCCGATCGCGGTTGGGCGAATCGACTCGATCACCGCGCCAATGGCGATCGTCGGGGTGCTGCTCATTGTGACCCGCCCTCGCGCCGCCGCCGTTATCCTCACCGTCGCGACGTGGATCAAGGTCTGGCCCGCAGCCCTGCTCGCCGCCATCCTGATCTCGGTGCGGGCACGCCAGCGGGTTGTGCTCGCTGCGCTGGTGACAAGCCTTGTGATCGTCGCCGTCGCACTCTCCCTCGGCGCCGGCGCTAATGTCTTCAGCTTCGTGACGCAGCAGTCCACTCGGGGATTACAGGTCGAAGCGCCGATCAGCAATATCTGGCTCTGGCAGGAGTTCGCCGGGGCGGCGAACACTTTCGTCTACTACGACCAGGGCCTCCTGACCTGGCAGGTGCGGGGACCCGGGGTCACCGCCGCGAGTACGCTCATGAATCCCCTGATGATCCTGGTGGTGGTCGCGATTACCGTGCTTGGCGTGCTCGCCGTGCGTAACCGGGCTGCCGCGCAGGATCTGCTTCCGCCGCTCTCCCTCGCCTATGTCGTTGCGCTCATCGCATTCAACAAGGTCGGGTCGCCGCAGTACATCACCTGGCTCGCCGTGCCGGTGATTCTCGGAATGGCGACGAACGCGGTCGGGCGCGGGCGCTCCTTTCGTGCCCCCGCCATCGCGGTGTTGGTCCTTGCGGCGTTGACCCAGCTCATCTACCCCTACTTCTACAGCTATATGCTCGGGCTCAACCCGGTGATGCTCATCGTGCTGTCTACGCGCAATCTGCTCTATTTCGTGCTGCTCGGATGGGCGATCGCGAGCCTGTGGCGGTCTTCCCGTTGTGAGGTTTCCAACCTGAACGAGAATCGACCCGACGAAGCCTGGCTCCCCGCGGTGTGGCCGTTCGATGTGAACCCTGATGACCGTGACAAGCTGGGCAGAAACGAATTGGCCCGCTGACCGGCAGTGCCGATACTCGTGTCATCGAAGATCTGAGGAGATCGCATGCTCGTAGCATTCTCGGTAGCCCCCAGTGGAGGCGACGACAACGGCTCGGTCCACGAGGCCGTGGCTGCCGCGGTGAGAATCGTTCGGGAATCCGGACTCCCGAATCACACCGACGCGATGTTTACGACCATCGAGGGCGAATGGACGGAAGTCTTCGACGTGATCCGAAGGGCGACGGACGCCGTCGGTGCCTTCGGGTCGCGCGTCTCGCTCGTGCTGAAAGCGGATATCCGCCCCGGTTATACCGGACAGTTGACGGCGAAGGTAGATCGGGTCGAGGCGGCGCTCGCCGAGGGTGACGCGCACTGACGCTCGTTATTCGGGGTGTGAGTTCGTCGTCGAGCATGGGCTATTTGGCAGCCGTCACGAGTTCCCTCGGGGCCGATATCACCGTGAGTTCGCGCAGTGCCATCGTCGAGTGCTCCCCGGTGGGCAGGTCGCCGACATGGAACGTCCGGTCGTTCTTCGACCCCATGACCATTAGCGCGTGGGTGTCGACGGCGTTCGTCCGCTCGGCGACCAGGCCGAAGACATGCGCCCCGAGCCCGAGCTTTTTGATCGCTGACTGTCGAAACGAAACTCCCTGGACGCAGATGCTGCTCTCTCCGGGCAGTAGCCCTCTTTCGAAGTTTCGTGCCGGTCGCGGTGTCGTCTTTCTGAGCAGTCCCATACTCATCTTGACTATTGGGGGTCTCGGTCGCTTGCGTGCGTACTCTATTGCGGATCGCCTGCCGACCGCTTTCCGCACGGAGAACCCTGCGCCACCGTCGCCCTAAGGTAGAACCCGGGCTCGTCGTCGGCGCGCTCGACGATGCTCGACGGTGAGCGTTCGCATTCCCTCGTATATCGAATGGCCGCGTCCGCTGTGAAAACACTCTCTCCCGCCCGCACACGCCTCGCCCTGCTCGCCCTGGCCCTCGGGGGCTTCGGAATCGGTTCGACCGAATTCGTCGTGCTCGGCCTGCTTCCCAATATTGCTCACGACCTCCTGCCGGAGCTCTACGCCCGCTCCCCGGAGATCGCGAATGCCCAGGCCGGATGGCTCGCCTCGGCATATGCCCTCGGCGTGGTGGTCGGTGCGCCGACGATCGCCGCCTTCGCCGCTCGCTTTCCCCGCAAGAAACTACTGCTCACACTGGCGGCTGCATTCACCTTCGGAACAGTGCTCTCTGCAGTGCTGCCCACCTTCGGTCTTGTGCTTGCCGCACGATTTATTGCGGGGCTTCCCCACGGAGCCTATTTCGGTATCGCATCTCTTGTCGCGGCATCCCTCATGGGGCCGGGCAAGCGGGGGGCCGGCGTGGCCTACGTGCTGTCGGGGCTGACAATCGCCAACGTGATCGGGGTGCCCGCCATCACTTTTCTCGGGCAGCAGGCGGGCTGGCGAGTCGCGTACTTCGCGGTCGCAGGAATCTTCGGTCTCACCTTCGTTGCGCTGGCCCTCTTGCTGCCGTCGCAGCCCGGGGATGCATCAGCGACGATGAAGCGGGAGTTGAAGGCATTCGGCCGCTCGCAGGTGTGGCTGACGCTGCTCACCGGCGCGATCGGATTCGGCGGATTCTTCTGCGTGTACACCTTCATCTCGCCGATCTCGACCGATGTCGCAGGACTTTCCCCGATTTTCGTCCCCATCGTGCTCGTGGTGGTGGGACTCGGGATGACGCTGGGCAATATCGTCGGTGGCTGGGCCGCGGACAAGAGCGTCGTGCGAGCGATCTACTCGTTCTTCGCGCTCTTCGTCCTCGCGCTCGCAGGGCTCGCTCTCACCGCGCACACCATGCCCGGACTGTTTATCTTCGTTTTTCTGGTCGGCGTCGCGGCGTCGGGTATCTCGCCTGCCATCCAGACCCGGCTCATGGATGTCGCGGGGGATAGCCAGACTCTTGCCGCGGCGGCCAATCATTCAGCCCTGAACATCGGTAACAGCCTCGGCGCCTACCTGGGTGGCCTCACGATCGCCGCGGGCCTCGGTTACCTCTCACCGGTCTGGGTGGGCCTGATGCTCTGTGCCCCAGGTCTTGGGCTTGTGACCTGGAGCGTACTGCTGCAACGGAGCAGAGGCGGGTCGCTCGCGAGCAGGCGGGAACTCCCCGTTGTGCCGCTCTCGGCAGAGTAGAGCGGTGACTGGTCACGGAAGACGCCAGCGGGAAGACCAACAGCGCTCTCGCGCCGCGGCGGGACGTTAGAAGCTGTTCGGCGCGTCCGTCGAGATCAGGATGCCATCCTGGATCGCGCGCCTGCGGAGCGCCACCTTGGTGCCGACATCGATACCGGCGACGCGGTACTTCTCGCGGATGCGCTTGAGGTAGCTCTTGGCTGTCTCCTCGGAGATTCCGAGTTGGAACGCGACGGCCTTGACCGGCTCACCACCGCCGTACAGGGCCATCACCCGGCGCTCCTGGGCGCTCAGCTTGGGGGCGCCACCGATATCGCTGGCGTTGAGCGCGAGGTCGAGTTCGGCGGACACGAAGGAGTCGCCCTGGGCGGCGGCGCGGATCGCCTCCACGATCATCTCGGCGTCCTCGCTCTTCACGAGATATCCAAGCGCTCCAGCCGCGAGGGCCTCCCGCACCACGTTCGGCTCGGAATAGGTGCTCATGAGCACCGTCTTCACTCCCGTGGTCTTGAGTGTGGAGATCTTCAGCGAGATGGGGATGTTGTCTTTGAGGTCGAGGTCGAGCAGCACGACGTCGACGGGAAATTCGCGATGGGTCAACAGGTCGGGCCAGGTGGACACGGCGGCGACCATGTTGATATCCGACGCCGCATTGCGGATCCATTCCGTGAGTGCACCGAGCAGCATCTTATGGTCGTCGACCAGCGCGAGGCGGATACGATCGTCGGTCTGTGGGAAGGAGCTGTCTGGCACGGGGCTTTCCATTCTGTGGACGCGTCTTACCCGATGCTATTGGTCAGCGGGGTTTGTGACGACGCACTCTATCTCGACACGCAGGCTCGAGTTGTGGGTGGAGTCGAGGAATCGACCGATTTTGCCGATCGCGTCCCAGGTGGCCGGATCCACTTTGCTTCGCGGCACCGCGCTGGTCGTGATCACTATCGGCACGGTGATCGTCTTCGATCCGGGGCCCGCTATTGCCGTAACCGGGCCGATGGTCAGCTGGGCCGTCGGTGTCGCCTTGCTCTGGTCGCTGACGAGAAGCCAGACCGCGGCGAGCAGTCCGTCGCGCTGTTGCGGTGCCAGGAGCCCGGCGAGACTCCCGCGGTCGGCGAGGGTGACAGATCTGCCGAGGTGTTCCGACTCCGTGATCGCGTGGTAGAGCCAGGTCTCACGTCGGCCTTCGATGAGGTGCAGTCGAAGTTCTGTGGCGAGGGATGCGGCGGTCGACGCGGTCTTGGGGGATAGGGGCAGCTTGGTGCGCCCTGTCGCGACGGATTCGAGCAACTCTTCCGCCGTGAGATCGAGCCTCGCGAGTTCCTCGGAGGCAAGCATCCCCACTGCGAAGCGGGGCGCGGATACCGTGCTCTGCACCAGCACGCGATCGAGCTCGAGCTGCACGATCCGGCGAAACCGTCGCACGATATAGATGCCGAATACCACCGGCATCACAGCGACGGCGATCAGGACGATCTGGGCGGGGATGTTGGCCGGGGTCAGCGGGGTGGTGAGGATCACGGCAACCAGCAGCACAACCCCGAGGGCGGCTGCCGCAGCCAACAGCTCTCGACTGCGACGCAGGGTGAGTGCCGCGAGTAATGCGAATCCTGCGGATGCGGCGGCTGTGGCATATCGTCCCACGTCATGAAGCGACCAGATCGCGATGAGATCGAAGGCGACGACTCCGGCGAGGGCAAGAAGAAAGGTACCGAATAGCCAGTCGGGCATCTGCTCGCCGCGCGTGGCGATGGTCGTCGCGACTCCGATAAGGGCAAGGGCGTACACAGCCCAGGCCGCCGCGGCCGGGAGCATGTTGGGGTAGTCGGCCGCGTGACTCACGAACATCCCGATGCCGTAGACCCCCTGGAGCCCGGCGAGAACGCTCGCGCCGATGCCGAGATAGCCGGTGCCGAGGCTCGCGCCGCTGGCACTGGCCTGCCTCATCGCGCGACCGGCCGTTGAACCGGCGGGCACACCGGCCCGATTGCGTTTGCCGAGGATGACACCGAGGGTGTTCTCTTCCGGCCGGAGGTAATCGGTCACTTCGGCACCTCCAGTACGACGGTGGTTCCGGCCCCGGGGGAGGAGAAGAGCCTGGCGTTGCCGCCGACGTCCTTGAGCCTCGCGACGACCGAGTCTTTGAAGCCGAGCCGGGCCTCGTCGATGTCGGAGATGTTGAAGCCGACGCCGGCATCCGTCACCATCGCCCGCACCGTCGACTCGTCGTCGGTGATGGTCACGTGGGCGTCGGTGACCCCGGCGTGCCGCCGCACGTTCTCGAGGCATTCCGCGAGGGCGAGAAGAAACGCGTCGAGCACATCGCTCGGTAGTAGCACCTGCCCGGTGCCGTGCCAGCTGACTTCAAGCCCCATGCGCCCAAAACGTTGCTTGACGGACTCGAGGGTGGTGCCGAGGGCAGTTTCTTCGACCTTTTCGAGGTTGTATACGCCGGATGCCTGGGGCATGGGGGTTGCACCCAGCCGCAGCTGCCGCAGCAGCCGGGCATCCTCTCCCGCCTGTTGCTGCAGGGCGGACGCGGCCACTCCCACTCCCGAGTGTGCGAGCAGGGTGAGCGTGGCCAGAACGGTATCGTGCAGCAGCCTTGCACCCTGGCGGCGTTGCGCTTCGGTCTCGCTGGCCTGGCGCTCCGCGCGGTGGGCGCGCCCGATGCTGTAGATGCGCCGTGCAGCGCGGGGAATACTCGCCGAGAGCCAGTGTCCGAACACGGCCGCCAACACCCAGCCGGAGATGATCTCCGCATCCTGCATCGACATCGACCCTGGGATCGCGAGTTCCACGAGCACCACGGTCGCGATGAACCCGACGGCGAGTACGACGATACGGCCGACGCTCGCGGTGAGCACCACCGCGAACGATGCGATCGCACCTGCGGCGAGCGGCACGATTGCCGTACCGAGGGAGGGGCTTGCCTGCACTTCGCCGGGCAGCTGGACGACCACGAGGATGCCGAGGCCCGAGAGGATTCCGAGGACGATCCAGAGCAGCGACTGGTTGACTCCGACCCGATACAGGCTGACGGCAAGCAGCAGGAAGAGGGGGAGGGTGGAAAGCAGGGTCGTCAGCTGCAGCACTCCGGGAACCGAAAAACAGACGAGGGCGACAGCCGTCGAGACGAGGCCGATGAAACGGGCGGAGCGCTGCACAAGTCGATCACGCTCTTTGGCGATGAGTTCCACAGAGCAATAGTCACACATCGGCACCCTTCGTGGGGGTACGGCGGTAATTGCGACACTCCCGCAGCGAGTGCGCTACTCCGGCGTGAGCCAGCCCTCGCGGATACCGTGACGCCGCAGCAGGATCTTGGTGCCGAGGTCGACCCCGATATCGCGGTATTTTCGACGCGCCCGCTTGATGTACGACTTGACGGTCTCTTCGGTTGTTCCCATGTCGCCGGCGACCTCGCGGATCGACCGCCCCGAGGCATAAAGCATGATCGCGCGCAGTTCCTGGCGCCCGAGGCCGGGCTCCAGTGTCTTGCCGTCGCTCGACAGCGCACCGGCGAGAGGTCCGTTCTCATAACGCTGGCCGGCGGCGGCCGACTTGATCGCCCGAACCAGCTCGTCGGCCGATTCGGTCTTCGGAACGAAGGCAAGCGCACCGGCCCGGATGGCGCCGTGCACGGAAGACGGCTCTGCATGTCGACTCATCACGATCGTGCTCGCACCGGTCGCACTGAGCGCGCGAACCTTCGCACCGATCGAGACGTTGTCGTCGAGGTTGAGATCCAGAACCACCACGTCGACCGGGAATTCGGAATTCCCCAGGAGTCCCGCCCAGCTCGATTCGCCGATGGCGACCTCGATACCATCGTGGCCTGCGCGGAGATGAGCGACCAGTCCGTCGACCACGAGTTGGTGATCATCGACGATCGCGACTCTGATGGAGTCGGACTTCTCTCGCTTGTTGACCACGTGTACCGGCTTTCCCCCGTGATATCCGCCGGCGCGGGTGCTGGCACAGACCACTCTGTCTTGTCAGCATATCCAAACCGATAGTCGTTCGTCTGCCGTTTTGTGCCCCCAGAATGGCCTCGATCAGGAGCTGAGAAGGCGGGTGAGCTCCGGGCCGACCCGATCGTCTTCGATGAGAAAGCCGTCGTGCCCGAATTCAGAATGAACCACCACGGCCCGCCCGCCGTCGAGATTGCCCGATACGCCGCCGGCGATTATCACCTGGTCGGCCAAGGGGAAAAGGCGATCGCTGTCGATGCCGAGAACGACGTTCCGCGCCGTCACCCGGGCAAGCGCGGCCGCCACTCCGCCCCGATCGCGCCCGATGTCGTGCGAATTCATCGCTTGCACGAGCAGGACGTAGCTGTTGGCATCGAACCGACGGGTGAATTTGTTGCCGTGGAAGTCGAGGTAGCTCTCGACGGCAAACTTACCCTCGGCGCCGAGCGGACTGACGCTCGACTGCCAGCTGCGTTCGAAGCGGTCGTTGAGCTCGCTGGGAGAGCGGTAGTTGAGCAGCGCCATGCGTCGGGCGAGCGCGAGTCCGCGGTAGGGGCCGTCGCCATCCGCACTTTCGTAGTAGTTGCCTTCAGCGAATCGCGAGTCCATGTTGATCGCCTCGATCTGCACCGAATTGAGAGCGATCTGATCGGCACTGGAGATGGTGGGAGCGGCGATGATCGCTACCCGGTCAAGCCGATCAGGGTATTCGATCGCCCATTCGAGCGAGTGCATCCCGCCCATAGACCCACCGATCACCGCGGCCCACCGGTCGATTCCGATCGCATCGGAGAAGGCAACCTGTGCCGACACCTGATCGCGGATCGTGAGGTAGGGAAAACGCGGGCCCCATTCGCGACCATCCGGGGCGAGGGATGCGGGTCCGGTGCTGCCCTGGCAGCCACCGAGCATATTCGGAGCCACCACGAACCAGCGATTCGTATCGATGTATTTGCCAGGGCCGATGATTCCCGACCACCATCCGGCAGTGGGATGTCCCCCGCCGGCGGCTCCGATCAGGTGGCTGTCGCCGGTGAGTGCGTGCAGGACCAGAACGGCGTTGCCACGGTTCGCATCGAGCTCGCCCCAGGTCTCGTAGGCAATACGCCCCGAGGGAATTCCCCCGCCGCGCTCGAACTCCTGAGCGCCGATTGAGGCGAAGAGGCGACCACCAGGATTATCCCCCTCCCGCCACGCACCCGTCGCCGGAGGCTTGCCGATCATCGCCCGCGTATTGGCCTCGGTAACGAAGCTCGATGGGACCGTGTCCTCGGATGTCTGCCAATCCATGTCGAGACAAGTATCTCAATGTTCGCTGGCGGCCGGATCTATTGTTACGCGGACGCGGGTCGAGTGGCTCGCGCGAGGTTCGCCACTCGACCGACGCGGAATGCTAGGCGCTCTGAGCTGCCGTGGTGACAGCGCGGGCCGCTGCCAGTCCCGCCGAAAGATCGGCGAGGATGTCATCGATGTTCTCGAGGCCGACCGAGAGGCGCACGAGCCCGGGAGTGACGCCAGAGGTCAGCTGCTGCTCGGGGGTGAGCTGCGAGTGCGTTGTCGACGCCGGGTGGATGATGAGGCTGCGCACGTCTCCGATGTTGGCCAGGTGGCTGAACAGTGTGACGCTGTCGACGAGGGCCGCTCCGGCATCGACACCTCCCTTGAGCTCGAACGAGAGCACGGCACCGACCCCTTTCGGGGCGTACTGGTTGGCTCTGGCGTACCACGGGCTCGACGGGAGTCCCGAGTAGTTGACCGAGGCGACATCTTCGTGGTCGTCGAGCCATTCGGCCACGGCCTGCGCGTTCTGCACGTGGCGCTCGATGCGAAGGCTCAGCGTTTCGATGCCCTGGATGAGCTGCCAAGCGCTCGCCGGGGCGATCGCCGATCCGAGGTCGCGAAGCAATTGCACGCGCGCCTTGATGATGTAGGCGATTCCGTCGCCGAGCACGGTGGTGTAGCTCGCACCGTGGTACGACGGGTCGGGCTCGGTGAGACCGGGGAACTTCTCGACGTTCTTGGACCACTCGAACTTTCCACCGTCGACGACGACACCTCCGATGACCGTGCCGTGGCCCCCGAGGAACTTGGTGGCGGAGTGCACGATGATGTCGGCTCCGTGCTCGAACGGGCGAATCAGATACGGGGTGGCGATCGTGTTGTCAACGATGAGCGGCACGCCGTTCTCATGTGCGATGTCCGCGACCGTGCGGATGTCCAGGATGTTGATCTTCGGATTACCGATGGTCTCGGCGAAGAAGAGCTTCGTGTTCGGTCGCACGGCGGCGGCCCACTCGGCGGCGTCATCTTGGTCCTCGACGAAGGTCGTGTCGATGCCGAGCTTCTTCATCGTGTACTTGAAGAGGTTGTAGGTACCCCCGTAGATCGACGAGGAGGAGACGATGTGGTCGCCTGCCTCGGCGATGTTAAGCACGGCAACCGTCGCGGCAGCCTGTCCGGAGGCGAGAAGAAGGGCAGCGGTGCCGCCCTCGAGGGCCGCGACACGCTCCTCGACCACGTTCTGGGTCGGATTCTGGATGCGAGTGTAGATATTGCCGAATTCCGTGAGAGCGAAAAGGTTTTTCGCGTGCGCGGCGCTGTTGAAAACGTACGAGGTGGTTTGATAAATTGGCGTGGCGCGGGCATTAGTCACCGGGTCGGGTGCCGCACCCGAGTGAATCTGCTTCGTCTCGAACTTCCAGTCGGCCGAGTTGTCGCTCATGGGTGTCTCCTCACAGTTGAGCAAGCAGGGTAATCACTCGCTGGAGAGAGCCTAGGCAGGTGCCCTGTGAGCGGCAATAGACGGATGACATCGGGCGTAACACTCGCTCCAGCCGCCTCGGTTCAGCAACCGCTCAGGATTCAGTTGACGCGCGGGACTAGTCATGTGAGAGTAGTGCGGTGTCATCCATCCGTCTCTTCATCCTCGGCTCCCTGGACCAACGCGGTCCGATGCACGGTCGCGGGCTGTTGCTGCTCGCCGAAGAGGAACACAGCGACCTGTGGACGGACTTTGCGCCGAGTGCGGTCTACGGCGCGATCAAGCGACTCGCCGCGGACGGTCTAATCGTCGAAGACCACGAGGAGAAGCAGGGCAATTATCCGGTGCGTTCGGTGCATCGAATCAGCGAAGCCGGGCATGAGGCCCTCCGCGAGCTGCGCACTCACGGGCTGGAGGAGATCGTGATCAAGTCCGATCCGCTCGATTTGGCTTTGACTCGGCTCGATCCTGATCGGCTCGACGCCCTCCCCGAGGTTCTGCAGGCGCGACTCGATCTCCTCCGATCCACGCTCGAAGCCCGCGAGGCCCACCTCGAATCGATCACCCACTTCCTCACTGTTGCGGAGGTCTGGGCAATGAGGCATCAGACCGCACGCTGGCGGGGCGAAATCACCTGGCACGAGAGCCTCCTCGCCGCCCTGCCCGAAATAATCGCGGACGAGAAGTCCCGGAAGGAACCCAGCTGATGTCTCTCTCCACGAAGGCTCCCAACGTCCTGGAGGTGTCGCCCCGGCGCGCCTGGCAGGCTCTTTCGGTGCTGTTGATCGGCATGTTCATGTCGCTGCTAGACGCCACCATCGTGAACGTCGCGTTGCCCACCATCCGCACCAGTCTGAATGCGAACGAGGCTACGCTCTCGTGGATCATCTCCGGCTACGCACTTGCCTTCGGTCTCGTGCTGATCCCGGCCGGCCGCCTCGGCGACCGTTACGGCCACAAATGGATCTTCTTCACCGGGCTCGCCCTCTTCACGGTCGCCAGCCTCGCCTGCGGACTCGCCCAGGACAGCACTCAGCTCGTGATCGCCCGCATCGTGCAGGGCCTCGCCGGAGGGATTTACCTCCCCGCCGTCACGGCATTCATCCAGCTCCTCTTCAAGGGGAGGACCCGCGGGAAGGCCTTCGCGATCATGGGCGCCGTGATCGGTGTCTCCTCCGCCCTCGGCCCGATCGTCGGCGGCCTGCTCATTCAGGCCTTTGGGGAGAAGGAGGGCTGGCGCTACGTCTTCGACGTGAACGTGCCGATCGGTGTCATCGCGCTCATCGCTGCCGCGATCCTGCTGCCACGCGGTGGGGCGACATCCAAGGCCTCGGGAGGCGTCGACTGGGTCGGCCTCACTTTGCTCGCCGGCGGACTCGTTGCGATTCTTGTTCCGCTGATCGAGGGCCAGACGGTGGGTTGGAAGCCGTGGACCTACCTCTCCCTCGCGGGCGGCGTCGCCCTCATCGCCCTGTTCGCGCTATGGGAGGTCTGGTACACCAAGCGGGGTAAGAGCCCGCTGGTTCCTCCGCACCTGTACACGCACGCCGCATTCACGGGCGGAACGATCCTTGCGCTGGTCTACTTCGCGGCATTCACGAGCATCTTCTTCTCCATTTCTATCCTGTGGCAGGCCGGCCTCGGCCACACCGCCCTGGAGTCGGGCTTCGTGTCCATCCCGTTCGCGATCGGCAGCATCATCGGCGCCTCGCAGAGCGGTCGGCTTGCGCCGCTGCTCGGACGCCGCGTGCTGGTAATCGGAGTCGGTATGCTCACCGTCGGGCTCGCCGCGGTCTGGATCGTGCTGCTCACCGTCGCCGCCGCGGACCTCACCAACTGGGCGCTGCTCGGCCCGCTCCTCATCGCCGGCGTCGGGAGCGGCCTCTTCATCGCCCCGAATGCTCAATTCATCGTCGCGACGGTGGACCCGCAGGAAGCCGGAGCAGCGAGCGGCGTCATCGGTACTATGCAACGGCTCGGCAGCGCCATCGGTATCGCCGTGATCGGAAGCGTGTTCTTCGGCACACTCACCGGCATCGCGCCGACGTCTGCCCAGATCGCCGGTGCGGCGAAGCAATTCGGCTCTGCAGGACCGGCAGCCGTGAAGACGGCCATCACCGAGATCGCCAAGCAGAATGCGGCGGTGAGCTTCACCCATAGCGCGGCCGCGGCAATCGCGGTCAGCGCGGCCTTCGCCCTCGTTGCCTTCTTGCTGGTGTTCACGCTGCCGAAACGGGTCAGCCAGGGCTGGGAATCAAAGCCAGCCCACGCCAAACCGCCCGCGGGTGGGGACGGGGATACGGAGTCTGCATCCACCGCTGCGAGCACGCACGGAGCCCACGCCCAGCCTCACGCTCACGTGGCGGACCCGGGCCGCCCCGAGGTGACCGCCAGATCCGCGGGTGGACCGCGCGAAGACTGAAGGTCGGCGGCCTGCCTGCCGGACTGCGTGGCGGTAGGTCGCTCGGCGTGCGATCACTTTCGCCGCGCTACGGTTGGACAGGGGTAAACAAGGGAGAGATGTGACGTCACGACGTGTAGTGGTTACCGGGGCGAGTTCGGGAATCGGAGCGGCCACGGTGCGCCTATTCCGTGCCCGCGGATGGGATGTGGTGGGCGTCGCCCGCCGCACCGACCGACTCGAGGCGCTCGCCGCAGACACCGGTGCCGACATCTTCACCGCGGATCTCACCGATCAGGCCCAGGTCGACGCGCTTCGCGATCACCTCGCCGCGCTCGGCCCGATCCACGCCCTCGTCAACAACGCGGGGGGCGCCTACGGCATGGCCTCGGTGGAGGAGAGCGTCGCTGACGACTGGGCCCGCATGTTCGACGTGAACGTGGTCGCGGTCAAGCGGGTCACGAGCGCCCTCCTTCCGCTGTTGCGCGCCGCTGCGGCAGAACCGGATGCTGCGGGCGTGGCCCATGCAGACATCCTCACCGTCACCTCCATTGCCGGCCACATCGCTTACGAAGGCGGCGGCGGGTACAACGCGTCCAAGTTCGCCGCGCACGCCCTCGTTGCGGTGTTGCGCCTCGAACTTGCTGGTGAGCCGATCCGTGTGCTCGAGGTGGCGCCCGGCATGGTGAAGACCGACGAGTTCTCGCTCGTCCGTTTCGCGGGAGACCAGGCTCGGGCCGATGCGGTCTACGACAACGTGGCCAATCCACTGAGCGCCGAAGATATCGCCGAGGCGATCGTGCACTCGATCGAGCTTCCGGGATTCGTGAACCTCGACCTGGTGACGATCAAGCCCGTAGCGCAGGCCGCGCCACACAAGGTCATTCGCGGGTCCCTCACTCCGAAGCTGTAGCGCGCACTGGCAGCTCGTCCATGACATCGGCGAACGTGGGCTCCGGAATGAAAAAGAGTAGATTGGCCGCAACGAGAGCACCTACCCCGCAGATGATCCCCACGGTGAGGTAGCTGTTGTGGCTCAAGGTGGCGCTTGGTGCGCAGCGGACCGGTCTGTCCGTGTTGCGGCCGGCATCGCACCGACCAGTGCTCCGTATCCGACACCGGCGATGACAGTGTCACTCGCGGGGTCGATTGCCGCAGAGGCGCTGAGCGGGGCCCGGGCGCCGAGCAGGCTGATGTCGATGGGCCCGGGCGTGAGCTGCACCGGCTACCTGGCAGGCTGCCGCAGCACTCGGAGCAGGTAGACCCACCATGACTCGAGGGCCTCGAGTCCCTCGAGGCCCTCGAGTCGCAGGAAGGTGAGACCGGAGGTGATCAGTATGAGCCCGATAATGCACTGGCCGAACCCGACCACATCCCGTCTTCGGCCCGGGAGCGGGATCTACTCCGGCACACCGAATAACACCGTGAAGTAGACGAGCGAGACGGCGAAAGCCGGGACGGCGAGTGTGAGGGGCATGGTGTGTCCCGAGCCATCCGAAGACCCACCCGCCCGGCAGCGTGCCGACGGCCGCGTCGGCCGTGAGCACCACGGTGACGAGCAGGATTCGCTGGTGTCCGAACGTGTCGCCGCGTTTCGCGAGAATCGGTATGACGAGCGCGGAGAGCAGCAGCCGGGCTGCTTCAAACCAGTTATGGTCGGCGTCACGGACGCACAGCCATTCCACCAGGTCGCTGATCAGTGGCAGGAAATACCACTGTGGGACACCGCTCACGATCTCGACCAGAAACAGGCAGCCGATCAGGCCGAACGTGACCGCACTCGACTTCGTGCTCCGGGTAGGTATGGCCGGATGCTAACGCGGCCTGTTTGCCTCGAGGATGACCTGCCGCGCGAGATCTGCCGCACGAGATCTGCGGCGCGAGATCGGCCGCGCGAGATCGGCCGCAGTCGCCGGCCGCTAGCGTGAAGCTATGACAATCGACGAGGAGCACATCCCCGATGCGTGATACGCATCCCGTTCCCGGGCGGCGGATGCTGCTGGGACACGACAGCTCGGACCCCGGCCGCCCATTCGCCCTGGTTCTCGAAGTGCTGCTGAAAGCGGGGGTGGATGTTCGCGGCCGCTGCTTGTACTCGAAGACGAAGACCGGGCTCGAGCCCGACTTGGTGTGGCGGAGGATCTTCCGGTGGATCGTCTTCCCCGGGTCGTCGCTGTCGCCGGTTAGCGCGTGACATGACCGTTCGACCACTCTCCGCTCTGGTCGATCCCGGTTGGGCCCACGCGCTCGCGCCCGTCGCGGGCACGATCGCCGAGCTCGGTGGCTTCCTCCGGGCCGAGACCGCGGCGGGCCGCGGCTATCTGCCCGCCGGAGAAAACGTGCTGCGCGCCTTCGCCCTCCCGCTCTCTGAGGTACGGGTGCTTATCGTGGGCCAGGATCCGTATCCGACGCCGGGGCATCCGATCGGTCTATCGTTCGCGGTGGATCGGGCGGTGCGTCCCGTGCCGAGAAGCCTGCAGAATATCTATCGCGAGCTGCGCGACGACCTCGGGGTCGACCCACCGCCGCACGGTGACCTGAGCGCCTGGTCTGAGCAAGGGGTGATGCTGCTGAACCGGGTTCTCACGGTTCAGCCCGGCAATTCGGGGGCGCACCGTCGCAGGGGCTGGGAGGCGGTCACGGCAACCGCGATCCACGCCCTCGCCGGGCGGGGCGGCCCGCTGGTCGCGATCCTCTGGGGACGGGATGCGATCTCGCTCGAGTCGATGCTGTCGCCAGTGCCGGTGATCAAATCGGTGCATCCGAGTCCCCTGTCGGCATCCGGCGGATTCTTCGGATCGAAACCATTCAGCCGCGCGAATGCCTCGCTCCTCGCGCAGGGGGCGGCCCCGATCGACTGGACGATCCCGGCGTAAGCTCGTATCCATGCTCGAGGAGGAATACCAGGCCACACACCGACCGCGGGAGGCACAGCGCAACCTGCCTCCGCTTGAGGTGCCGTTCGAGTATTCGATCCGGGATGCCCGGCTCGAGGATATGCCCGACGTGCGCGAGATCTACAACCACTACGTCGCGAACTCGACCGTCACCTTCGACGAGACGGCACAGTCCCTTCGGCAGACCCGGTCCAAGTTCCAGCACCTGCACAAGCTCGGAATGCCCTACCTTGTGGCCGAGAGTCCGAGCCAGCAGATCCTCGGCTATGCCTATGTCTATCCGTGGAAAGAGAAGGCGGCCTACCGCTTCACGGTGGAAAACTCGATCTACCTTCGGGCAGCATCCACCGGCAAAGGACTTGGAAAAGTGCTGATGGGAGTGCTGATCACCCGCTCGAAAGAGGCCGGTCTCAAGGAGATCATCGCAGTGATCGCTGACCGGGGGGCCGAGGCATCCATCAAGATGCACCGGGACTTCGGCTTCAAAGAGATCGGCCGAATGGGCAAGGTGGGCTTCAAATTCGAGCGCTGGCTCGGGACCGTGCTGATGCAGAAGTCGCTCAAGTAGCTCCGCCTCGCCGAGAGGCGCAGTCCCAGTCGTGCGGCTCCGCAGCGCCGTTGGCGACAGACCTGCTTTCGCGCACCCGGATCACCGCCCCCTGCAGCGCGGTGATCCTGGGCCGTGGTGGTCACCACGTCAGTTCTTAGCGCCGAGTTCCAGCATCGTGACCCCGCCGATCACCAGCAGCATCCCGGCAATCTGCACGACTGTGAGCGGTTCCTTGAAGAACAACCAGCTGATCAGCACCACCAGCACAACGCCAACACCGGCCCAGATTGCGTAGGCGATACCGAGGGGAACCCCTTTGGACAGGGACTGCGACAGGAGTAACAACGAGGCGACGTAGCCCACGGTGACAATCGCGTATGGCAGGATTTTACTCGTCGAGTCGCCCGTGGCGAATTTGAGCGCAACCGTGCCGATTACTTCGGCGAGGATGGCTGCAGCGAGATACAGGTAACCCATTGGTGTTCTCCGGGGATTGATACAAACGGACCATAAATCGAATACGAGCATACGTGCAGGTCGAGGTCGCATCGCGCGGAGGCTACAGTCGGGGGATGCCCGAAGCGTCTCGCAGCCGTCCCGCGGGTTCCGTCGTACTCCACGCTCTTCGCGGCCACGTGCGGGCCCGTCCCGCCGCCGTGTTTGCCGCCCTCGACGCCAGGTTCCGGCCGAGCGACAACTCGCGGACGCTGTATCTCGCCGATCCCTCGGCTTTCCTCATCGTGTCGCAGGGGCGCTGGTGGTGCCGCGGAGAATATCGGGTCGTGCCGGATGAGCGGGGTTCGCACGTGGAGCACATCATGCTCAACGTCGCCAAGACCGCTCGATCACTCGGGCAGTTCACCGGCCGCAGAGTGGTGGCGGATGCCCCCGGCGCGTTCGAGAACCTGTTGCGGCAACTGCGGCTCGAGCTCGAATAACGACCGAGGACTGGGGGCAACTCAACCCTTTGCGCGCTGTCCTTTCGTGCAGGTCGCCTGCGCGGCCGTCTGTCCGGTCGCGGTGCTTGGTAGGGCGACCTCCGGTGCACTCGTCGCTGCGCCACTCGGCACGATCGAACCACTCGGATCCGGGGCCACTGGCACCGAGGGCTGCGTCGTCGTGCCTTCTCCGGTCTTGCCGGTGAGCAAAACAGCCTGGTCGTTCTTCAACGCCGTGAATAGGACATCGGCCGCGCTGCGGATCGGAAGCACTCCGTTCTGTCCCGCTGCCGAGCCGTAACTGCCCGGATACTGTACGAAGACGACCTTGTCGAAGCTGATGTCCTTGACAGCGAGGGCCATGCTTACGAGGGTCGTCAGGTTGTTCAGCGAATCCGACCGAGTCGTGTTGTCGATCACGGCCTTGGCGAGCGCGTAGTCCTTGATCGGGTTACCGAGGGTTTCCGGCGTCTTGATCTTGCGCACCAGTGCGGAGAGGAATAGCTGCTGGTTACTGATGCGCGCGAGGTCGGTGCCGCCATCTAGTCCGTAGCGCACGCGGAGGAACTGCACCGCCTGCTGTCCTACGATCGTTTGCTGGCCGGCATCGAGATCGAAGCCGATCTGCTCGTCGTGGATCGCCTTCGCGATGCAGACGGTGACCCCACCGACGGCATTGGAGAGGCCGACCACCCCCTGGAATTCGGTGAGAGCGGCAAACGGGATCGCGAGACCGGTGAGATTTTCGACGGTCTTCACGATGCACGGAAGTCCGCCGTACGTCAGGGCCACGTTGATCTTGTTGGTCTGGGCGGGGAAGTTGCCACCCGTGGCGTTCGGGCAGGAGGCGATCGGAACGATAAGATCCCGAGGAAAACTCACGATAGTTGCGTTGCTGTGATCCGCGGAGACGTGAAGCAGCATCGTCACATCGTTGAGGTGTTCCCCGCGCTTGCCGTAGGTGCCGACATCCCCGCCACCGCTGTCGCTCGCGGCGACGAGCACGTTGATGCCACCTTCGTAGCTTCCGATGTCCGGTGGAGGTCCGTCGGTTTGCCCCATGAGCTTCACTCCGGGTTTACCGCCCGTGGCAACGTCGTAGACGGCGAAACCGGCGACAGTACCCGCGCTCACGAGCACGACCGCGAGGGCGGCGGCAACGAAGCTCAGCACCGTGACCGCGGGGCGGGAACCCGGAAGCCGACCGTGACGGGCGACGGGGGGTACGCGGGCACCGGGCATAGCACCAGACCCTAGCCGACGACCTAGGCTCGAAGCGTGTTCGAACTCCATCACCTCAGCGCCCAAGAGCAGTGGGACTGGTTACAGCGCGGCGAGATCACTCCCGTCGAGCTCACCCGGCACTACCTCGACCGGATCGAACGACTTGACGGTGAACTCGGTGCCTTCACAACGGTGACCGCGGAGTCAGCGCTCGCGAGAGCAACGTCTCTGGCCGACACCGTGCCGAAGACCGCTCCGCTCTGGGGGCTACCCCTCGGTGACAAAGACCTGGTGAACCGGGCGGGTGTGCGCACCGGGTATGGCTCGCGCCTCATGGAGGGTTACCTGCCCGACCGGTCCGACGCTCTCGTCGAGGTGCTGGATGCTGCCGGCGCAGTCAGCCTCGGAAAGACCAGCGCGCCGGAGTTCGGCCTACCCTCCTACACCGAGAGCCTCGTCGCCCCGCCCGCACGCATGCCGTGGAACACCGCACTCGGTGCCGGGGGCTCAAGTGGGGGAGCCGCGGTTGCCGTCGCGGCGGGACTCTTGCCGTTTGCCCCGGGCTCTGACGGAGGGGGCTCCGTGCGCATTCCTGCCGCCGCCTGCGGTCTGGTCGGCCTCAAGCCCTCGCGGGGTCTGGTGCCGAGTGGCACCGGTCTCGGGTCTCTTGGTGGCCTCGTCGTGCCGGGTCCACTTGCCCGATCTGTGGCGGATGCCGCGATGCTTCTCGACGCGATGGTCGAGGGCGGCGACTACCCGTTCACCGTGCGCGCCCCACGCTGGGACGGTGGCGCCCTGCTCAACGCTGCCGTGCGCGGTGAGGGGAGATTCCAGCTCGGCGTCATGACGAGCTCGCCGTGGGATGACGCATACGACATCGAGATCGCCCCCGAGGCATCTGCTGCGCTGGCGCTGGCGCTTGCGGAGCTCGACGCGATCGGGCACGGAATCGAGGAATTCGCCCTCGAACCGGACGACTCCTACGCGCCCAATTTCCGCACCATCTGGCAAGCCGGCGCGGCAGGCATCCCCGCCGAGGGCGAGCAACTCGAGCTGCTTGAGCCGCTCACCAAGTGGCTCGTGCTGCGCGGCAGGCAGGTGTCGGCGCGCGAACTGTCAAGCGCTCTCGGCGCTCTCGTCGAGTTCGAGCGCTCGATCATCCGGCAGTTCCGGCGCTTCGATGCGGTTCTCACGCCCGCGCTGGCGATGACACCTCGGCCGGTCGGATGGTATGACGCGGAGGATGCCGAGCGAAACTTCGCGCAGCAGGTGCAGTACACGCCCTTCACCTCATTCGCCAATGTCACCGGATTGCCGGCCATCACGCTGCCGGTGGCGCACACGGCCGAGGGCCTCCCGATGGGCGTGCAGCTCGTAGGCCGTCCGGGCGGCGAACACGTTCTTCTGGCAATCGGCGCGCAACTCGAACGTCGGTTGAACTGGCAGCGGCGCCATCCCCCGCAATGGTAGACAACACGAGGATAAGACGCGTTCCGTGCCGATCATCGATCGGGACCGCAATCGCGATGTGGATCCCGTCGCCGGCGATTACACGACCTGTGAGGTCAACGCGTTTCAAACCTGGCCGGATCACACGCAACTCTGGGCCTTGGACCACAGCGACTCTCTCGTAAAGCGCGCGAACGGGACCCCCGTGACGGATCCGGTCCCGACGGCAACACGGAGATCCATCGTGACCGCGATGGCGGGGCGAAGGGACAGTCCGACTGCTCCTCAAAGCAATGCCGGTTCTCGGAGCAGTGCCGGTTCTCGGAGCAGTGCCGACTCTCCGAGCAGTGCCGGATCAGGTGAAGAGCGTCAGGTCGGCCTCGATCGGCACGTCTCTCCACCGACCGGGGGAGAAAGCGCAGACCAGCGTGTTGTGGGGTCGACGGCCGCTTTCATGAAATTCTCTCCAGCGTCGCTGACTCGAGACAAACTCCACCCGAGTTGGATGAGCGTCGCCTTTTCTCCGGTCGCCGTGGAGGGCGGCACCGTGATGGTGCCTGACGTCACGGATGGGATCGGGTGCGGCGTGGTCGATGGATTCCGGCTCACGGCCGGGGTGCATCCGGCAAGGACGAGTGCGCCAATCGCCCCAAAAGTGAGTCCGATCCGGTGGAACATTCCCGCACACTGACGCGGAGTGGTTCACGACAAGATCGCATTGTGAAAACGGCAGGGCCCCAGCGCCGAGTGGTCCGGCCCTCAGCCCGGAAGCCCGACCATCTCGGCACTCGTATCCCAGAGCCCTCGGCACAACTGCTCGTCGGAGGCATCCTTTCGTTCCCGGCCGTCCGGCTTGAGGCCGTCGAAGTAGGTGCCGCTCGAAGAGGCGATATCGCGCTCGGCGCTGAGATGGATGAGAGGTGTCGCTCCCTGTTCCGGGCTGATTCCGAGAGACCCGCGGCTGATGAACTGTCCGAAGCGGACCAGGGCTGAATCCGCACCGAAGCCGGTGGCCACGAACCCGGGGTGGAACGAGAATGCATCGACTCCCGTGCCCGCTGTGCGCCGTGCCAGCTCGCGGATGAACATGATCGTCTCGAGCTTGCTCGTGCCGTAGGGCAACCATCCACCGGCATAGGCCCGGCGCTTCCAGTCGAGGTCCTCGAGCTCGAGCCTCGAGAACATGTTCGCGCCGCTCGCGGTGGAGATCACCCGACCGGCACTCTGCGTGAGGCGGTCGAGGAGCAGATTGGTGAGGAGGAACGGCGCGAGATGGTTGTGCTGGAACGTGCGCTCGTGACCATCAGCTGTGAGCCCGCGAGTGCTCACGAGACCGCCAGCGTTGTTGGCAAGCACATCGATGCGCGGATAGCTCGCCAGCAGTTCCTCGGCGAGCGCCCGCACCTCGGCGAGACTGTCGAAATCCGCAACGAAGGGAAGTCCACCCACCTGGTTGGCGACTGCCCTGGTGCGCTCGGCGTTGCGGCCGACCACGGCGACGGTCGCTCCTCTGGTCGAAAGTGCGATTGCCGCGGCGCGACCGAGCCCCGAACTCGCTCCCGTTATGACGATGACCCTGCCACTCAGCTCTGCGCTGGCTCCGTTCATCGGTGCCCCCTTTTCTCGTCCTGCTTCTACTTCGAACCGATTGAGCCCTGCGACTGGTCCCACGGTGGCACAGGGCGGGATGGAGGCGAGCCCGTCGTGCTTCCATTTGGCGCGGTGTACTGCCTTGTGCTGCAGTACCGCGAGCGGTTTATTATCGCATCCGAAGTAGACCGCCTCGATAACCCGGGCTCGCAACTACGGACTTGGTTCGTTTCTGCACGCTTCCGGCGTGCCACCCCGTTCGGCTCTGCGCCCAGCGGCTGTTCGGCCCGCACCCCTACAGTGGTCTTATGACCGGCACGCCGAAACGAGTCGCGCTTGTGTCGATGCACACGTCTCCCGCCGCGCTTGCAGGAAGCGGAGACTCCGGAGGCATGAATGTTTCCCTTCTCGCCACGGCCACTCAGCTTGCGCTAAGAGGAGTCGAGGTCGATCTCATCACGCGCGCGACCGGAGATGCCGCCGTCACGGAGCTCGCTGTGGGTGTGGTGCTCAGAGAGTTGCCGGCCGGCCCGCGCGGAGTGATCCCCAAGGAGCGTCTGGGGGAGGTCGCCGACGAGTTCGGTGAGGCCGTCGCGCAGATCACCGGGCGCACGGAGGCGCGCTACGACCTCATCCATGCCCATTACTGGTTGAGCGGACTCGCGACCCTGCCCGTCGCGCTGGAGCTCGGACTGCCCTTTGTGCAGAGTTTTCATACGCTTGCGGCCATGAAGAATGCGACGCTCGCGCCGGGTCAGCACCCCGAGCCCGAGGGGCGACTGCGCACCGAGATGTACCTCGCAAACCAGGCGAATGCGATCATCGCGGGGTCCTCCGCCGAGGTGTCCAGTCTCATCGATCAGGTGCGAGCGCCCGCCGATCGGGTTTGGGTCATACCGCCGGGCGTGGATGTCGACCTCTTCACCCCGATGCGGGCGGATGCCGCGGACGCCCGCGTGCGCGGCGAACTCGACATCGCTCCTTCCCGTCCGATCATCGCAATCGTCGGACGCGTGCAACCCCTCAAGGACCAAGAACTGGCCGTTCGCGTGCTCGCCGAACTCCATGCACTGCGCGGGTCTGCCCCGGTGCTCGTTGTCGCCGGGGAGGCCACCCCTGGTGAAGACGGGTATGCCTCATCCTTGCGGTCGATAGCCGCCGAACTCGGTGTGCTCGCCGAGGTGCGGTTCGCGGGAACACTGTCGCGGGAGAGTCTCGCCGACCTGCTCGCCATCGCCACGGTCACGCTTGTGCCGTCTCACTCGGAGACCTTCGGGCTCGTTGCGTTGGAGTCCGCCGCCAGTGGCACCCCGGTCATTGCCTTTCGCGGGGGCGGCCTGGTCGAGTCGGTGTCGGCCGGAGTGTCGGGCCTGCTGGTGGATTCCCGCGACCCCCGGGCGTGGGCGAAGGCGACGGTCTCCCTCCTCGACGACACCGCCGGTCTCGAACGGCTCTCCGGCTTCGCCAGGAACTACGCCGAGGGATTCACCTGGGCGGCGACGGCGACCGCGCTCATCGGGGTGTACGCGAGCCTCGGCTGAGTTTCGTGTGACTCAGGGACGACCGTAGGTCTCCAGCAGCCGCAGCCAGATCTCGCTCATCGTGGGGTACGCGGGCACCGCATGCCAGAGGCGGTCGATCGGCACCTCACCGACGATCGCGGTCGTCGCCGCGTGTAGCAGCTCCGAGACATCCTGTCCCACGAAGGTTACACCGATGATGACTTTGCGCTTCTCGTCCACGATCATGCGTGCCTGGCCCGCATAGCCGTCGGCCTGCAGGGCAGCCCCGGCCACCCCGCCGAGGTTGTAGTCGACCACCCGGATGTCGTAGCCGGCCTTCTCTGCCGCCATCGCCGTGAGGCCCACTGACGCGACCTCGGGATCGCTGAAGGTGACCTGCGGCACCATCTCGTGGTCGGCCGTGGCGGCATGCTTTCCGAAGCGGTTGTCGTGCACTCCCGTGCCGAAAGCGCGCGCGGCGATCACATCGCCTGCAGCCCGCGCCTGATACTTACCCTGGTGGGTGAGCAATGCCCGGTGGTTCACGTCTCCGCAGGCATAGAGCCAGTCGAAGCCCTTCACCAGCATGGTGTCGTCGACGTCGAGCCAGTCACCGGGAGTCAGGCCGAGGTGCTCCAATCCGAGGTCACCCGTGCGGGGCACCCGCCCGGTGGCGACCAGTACCTCGTCGGCGACGACCGTCGAGCCGTCGCTGAGCTTGAGGGTCACGCCGTCGTCATCGCGCCGGGCGGAGGTGGCCTCAACTCCACGGAGCACCGTCGTTCCGAGCTTTTCCAGCGATGACCCGACAAGCTCGCCAGCGAACGGTTCCTCAGTGCCGAGGAGGCCTGTGCGGGCGATGAGCGTCACCCGGGTACCGAAGCTCTGGTATGCCGTCGCCATCTCGACACCGACGACACCGCCACCGATGATCGCGAGCCGTTTCGGCGCGATTTTTGCACTCGTGGCCTCGCGGCTGGTCCAGGGTGCGATATCCGCGAGGCCCGGAATCTCGGGAAGCATGGCAGCGGATCCCACCGTCACTGCGACCGCGTGCCGAGCGGTATAGACGGTGTCGTCGACCGTGACCTGCTTCTCGCCGGTGAGGCGCGCGTGGCCGCGTACGAAGGCGATTCCTGCTCCCTCGACCCACTTGACCTGGCCGGCGTCATCCCAGTTGCTTGTGAAGCCGTCGCGACGGGCGAAGGTGGCCGCGACATCCAGCTCACCCGTCACGGCTTCGCGGGTGCCACCGACAGCCTGGGCCGCGCGAAGCGCTATCCCGCTTCGGAGCAGCGCCTTCGAGGGCATGCAGGCCCAATAGGAGCACTCTCCGCCGACGAGCTCGCTCTCGATGAGCAGCGCGGTGAGACCGCCCCGCACAGCCCGATCGGCGATGTTCTCGCCGACGGCGCCGGCGCCGATCACTATGAGGTCGTAGGTGGTTTCGATCATGTGCACTCCAAAGCGTTCTGTGATGGTCTCTGTGAGGATGTGGTCCCCAGCGGGCCGACAATTTCGGCCGCGCGATTCTGGGGATCGTCGACGGGGAAGAGGACCTTCTTGATAGTCGACCCGTTTGCGACGATCGTCAAGCGGCTGGAGAAAGTCTCCCAGCCCACCTCGAGAGCCTCAGCGAGCAGAAACCCGGGATCCGATTTCATCGCGAAAGGCAGACGGAGACGTTCGACCGCCTCGGACCGGTGCTCGGGAGCCGGAAGAGTTTCCTCACCGGCCGACGAACTCTGCGGTGGTGCGCGCGACGAACGCCGCCATGCCGATGGCGGCATCCTCGCTCTGCACGAGCCGCACAAGCTCGCTCTGCAGTGCGGCCGCAGCCGCACCATCCCCGTCCCGCAGCGCGAGTCGCGCGTTCGCGAGGGCGGCCTGCACCGCAAGCGGTGCCTGGGCAGCGATGCGCTGGGCAAGTTCGAGTCCTCGGTCGTACTGCGTGCCATCTGCTACGACCTCCTGGACGAGGCCGATGCGGTGGGCCTCCGCCGCATCGAACAGGTCGCCGGTGAGGATCCATCGCATCGCATTACCCCAGCCGACCGCGCGGGGGAAGCGGATGGTGGCTCCTCCGAACGGCAGGATGCCGCGGGCGACCTCGATCTGCCCGAACCGAGTGGACGCGGCGGCGATCGCGATGTCGCTTGCGAGCATGAGCTCGATACCGAGAGTGAGGCAGGTGCCCTGGACCGCGACGACCACGGGTTTGTTGAGTTGCCTTCCGGAGACTTGCCAGGGGTCTATGCCGCCATCCGGCACGGCGTGAAGGCCGTCCACACCGATTCTCGGGGCGATGTCGGCAAGATCCAGGCCCCCGGTGAAGTGGTCACCGTGGGCGAAGACGAATCCGGCTCTCAGTTCGGGATCGCGCTCAAGCTCACCGTAGGCGAGAGCAAGTTCTTGCAGCAGCGCTAAATCAGCGGCGTTGCGCTTTTCCGGCCGGTTGAGGCCGATGAGGAGAACATGCCCGTCGCGCTCTACCGTGATCCGCGGGGCGCCCGCAGGGGTGGTGTCCGTCAAAATTAGCCTTTCGAAAAGTCGGTCGGCAGCACACCGCCGTGCGTCAATGGTAGATCTCGGCTGCGAAGCGAGCCTGGGTCAGCTGGCGAGCGCCCCGATGATGCGGAGGATGCTGCCGAGATCATCGGCCGCGTCATCGTCCGACGCGGGGGCGAATTCGGTCACCGCGGCTCCGGCGAGAGGGAGTGCGGCCTTTGCCGCCGCGATCACCGCCAGCAGAGACCGGAGGGTGACGCCGAATGGCTCGGGGTACCCGATCGAGCTGAATTCCGCCGGATCGAGAACGTCGAGGTCGACGTGCAGGTAGACCGAGGTCGCACCGCTCGCGACGAGAGCGGCGGATATCGATTCGGGAGTCAGGGCATCGGGGGCGATGATCGGAATGCCGACCCTCTCGATATACGCGAGCTCGGAGTCGTCGAGCGCCCGCGTGCCCGCGAGGATCACCCGATCGGTGGGGAGGGGCATATCCGCGACCAGCGACTGCGGACCATCACCGAGGAGAGTGCGGAGCACCATGCCGTGGAAGGCCCTCGAGGGTGACTCGTCGGGGGTGTTCAGATCGGCGTGGGCGTCGATCCAGACCACGGCCATGGCGTCGTTGTTCGCGGCCGCGTGCTGCACGGAGGCGAGGTCGGCTCCGCAGTCCCCGCCGATGGTGATCGCCAGGCCGGAGACGGATGCGAGGGCAATCAGTTGAGCGTCACGAATTTGACGCAGCGAACTCAGGCGCAGAACAGCGCTGCCTTCGTCGGTGCCCGCCTCGGACGGTACCTCGACATACCGGGTCGCCGAGGTCGGTAGGTCACGGCGGATCGCCTCAGCGCCCTCTGCGAGCCTCATGGCGCGGGATGAACCCGAGCCTTGCCATTGGGGAACAACGAGAAAAGTGGCGGCCACCTCTCAAGTATGGCCGCCACCGGTGAAGAACGGAGGGATCAGACCGTGCGGGGCGCCTGTGCGAGGTTCGCCTTGAGCTCGGCGACATTCTGGCGTATGCCGTACGCGGGGCGGTCGCGCTCCACACGCCAGCTCTCGGAGAGCGGTCCGATGTTCACGGTGTCGAATCCGAATTCGTCATAGAGCGTGGTGACGAAGTCCGAGGCATCCGCGAAATCGGAGGAGGTGGCGAGTGCTCGCCGCTTCGGGTCGCCGTGCGGGAACGAGTCCGCGGTGATGTCTGCGGCAGTGATGTGGTTGAACCCCTTGGCCACTCGAGAGGTCGGAAGGTGCTCCTGCAGCATGCCGTTGACGGTGGCCTCGCCCTTGTCGAGAGCCTCGATGTGACCGTCGCGCTCGAAGTAGTAATTGTTGGTGTCGATCACGATCTTGCCGGCAAGGGGCTCGACCGGAACATCGCGGAAGGCCTTCAACGGCACCGTCACGATGGCGATATCCGCGGCCTCTGCCGCCTGGATCGCGGTGCCAGCGGTGGCCTTCGGGCCGAGCTCCGCCACGAGGTCTTTCAGCGTTTCCGGCCCACGCGAGTTGGCAATCACGACGTCGTAGCCGTTCTCAACCGCCTTTCGTGCGATCTGGCTGCCGATGTTTCCTGCTCCGATTATTCCGAGTGTTGTCATGAGGGAGGCAACCCGGCGTCGGCGGGAATTGTTCCCGGCGCGGAAAGCCCCACGCTGCGCCGTTGTGCGTCCCTGATGCTCGCGACTGGCGAGAAAAACAGCTTCCCCTCACCGGTGAGCGTGCGCTTCTCGCCAGTCGGGCCGCGCTGGCGACCGATTCGACCGGCCGCGGGCTACTGCTCGATCGCGGAAGGTGTCGGCGTGCCAGCCTTGAGGGCGGCGAGGCGCGCATCGAGTTCGATGGAGTCGTCCGAGGCATCCAACTGCTCGAACTGCGCATCGAGGCTTGACGCAGCGAGCTCCTGCCGGCCGAGCACGGTGGCCTCTTGGCGGCGGATCTTGTCTTCGAAACGGCTGATCTCGCTCGTGGGATCGGTGAGGTCGATCGACTTGACCGCATCCTGCACCTGGATCTGCGCGTCGACGGTTTTCGAACGGGCTATCAGCTCGTCGCGCTTCGACGACAGTTGGCTTAGCTTGGTACGCATGGCGTCGAGGCCGCGCTTGAGCTGGTCGACGACCGCGGTCTGGGAGGCGATGGTCGGCGCGGCATCCTTCGCCTCCTTCTCGGAGGCCATCTGGCGCCCGAGGGCGACCTTCGCGAGGTTGTCGAATTTGTCGGCGTCCGCGGCGTTGCCCGCCGTGCGTAACTCGTCGCCCTTTTTGCTCGCCGCCAGCGCCTTGCGGCCCCAGTCCGCGGCGTTGTCGACGTCTTCGGCATGGTCCTGCTCGAGCAGACGGAGGTTGCCGATGGTCTGGGCCACCGCGCTCTCGGCCTCGGAGATGCTGCTCGTGTAATCCCGCACCATCTGGTCGAGCATCATCTTGGGATCTTCGGCCGAATCGAGCAGCGCGTTGATGTTGGCCTTCGCCATCTGTGCGATGCGACCGAGAATTGACTGCTTTGCCATTGTTTTTCCTTATCTGTGGGTCAGAACGAATCTGACTGCCTGGATGGATCGAAAAAAATTAGAACCCTCCGCCGCTGGAGCTGCCGCCACCGCCACCGCCACCGAACGATCCCCCGGAGCTACGCGAGCTACCCCCGAAGCCGCCGCTGAACCCGCCGAACCCGCCGCCCATACCTCCGCCGCCGAAGATTCCACCGCCGTTGCCGCTGCCGCCGCCGCTCAGCAAGCCACCGATGAGACCGCCGAGGATGGCTCCGCCGAGCCCCTCGCCAAAGCTGCCGCCCTGGCCTGTTCCGCCCCCGATTCCACCGAATCCGGCGGATTCGACATCGTTCTGAGCCTGCGAAAGTGCCTGCGCTGCCAGAGACTGGGCAACAGTCGCCTCCGCCAGCGCCGTCACTGGATTCGTGGATGCGAGATCGACCGCAGTCTGGAGATGACGAGTGGCTTCAGACACGCGTGTTCGGGCATTGCTGCCGACGCCACCACGGCGGGTGGTGATGAAGTCGTTCGCCGCCGAAATCTGACTGGATGCGGTGCTCATCGCAGTGGGGAGCTGGACCGTCGCCGACTGAAGCTTCTGCTGCTCGTCGCGCACGGCATCGAGAACGCGGTCGAGGGCCGCGTTGGCTGTGCTGAGCGAGGCGAGGCTCGCCAGCGGATCGGATGGGCCGTCCCCGGTGGTCGCCGCGGTAAGTGCGGCCTCGGCTGCGGCGGTCGGCTCGCCGAGGGAACCGGATGTGGCGGCGGGTAG
>JBKJLH010000166.1:0-34983 GCA_046597035.1 Lacisediminihabitans sp. | reverse complement strand
ATCGATCGCGTCCTCCAGCAGTGCCATGAGTGCGTCGAGTTGCACACTCGACTCCCCGGTGACGTTGGAGTCGTCGCCATCAAGGGCCCGGGCTGCGAGGCCCGCCTTGCTGTCGATCAGCTCGGCGATCTTCGCGTCGATGGTCTGCGCCGCGATGATCCTCCACGCGGTGACCGGCTCGGCCTGGCCGATGCGGTGTACGCGATCGATTGCCTGGGTCTGCTCCGCACTCGTCCAGCTCAGTTCCGCGAGCACGACGTTGGATGCGGCCTGAAGGTTGAGTCCGACGCCAGCCGCGGTGAGGGAAGCGACCACGACCGAGACATCCGGATCGTTGTTGAACGCATCCACCTGCTTCTGGCGGAATGCAGCCGTCTGGTCTCCACGGATCGACACCGTCGTGAGCCCGCGCTTGGCGAGTGTCTCTTCTGCGATATCCATCACATCGATGTGCTTCGCGAAGAACACGACCTTACCGACAGATCGCGCAAGCTGGGCCGTGTAGTCCGCTGCGAGCACAGCCTTCGCCTGACCGATCTTGCGCACCATGGTGAAGACGTTCTCACCGGTCTTCGCGGCCTTCGACTCCTCGAGCTCCGCCTTCGCGACCATCCGTACCACCTCGGGATGCGGGATATCCATCGCCTCCGAGCGTGCGCCGAGAAGCGCCCGATAGCGCGCGAGCAGCCGAACCCCGAGCTCACGCTCGGCTTGGCGGATCGAGCGACCGAGATCGTCATCGAGTTCCACCGGCAGGTCGGCGACGCGCTTGGAGGGCAGGTCGGCGGCCACGTCAATCTTCCTGCGCCGGACGATGCCCATGTCGATGACGGTTTGGCGAGCCTCGGCGAAGAATCCGAAGTCAGCCGGAGTGAGTCCGTTCTCCTCGAGCTCCTGCATGAGTTTCGCCGTCGGCTTCTCCCCGTCGATCCAGCCGAGGAACTGCCAGATCGCGCGGAAGTCCTCGATCGTGTTGATGAGGGGCGTACCGGTGAGGGCAACCATGAGCGCACGTGGAGACCGGGCGCGAATGCTCTTCGCAAGAGCCAGCACGTGCTTCGAGCGCTGTGATTCGCGGTTTTTGATAAAGTGCGCCTCGTCGACCACCATCCCCTTAAACCCGAGGGTCCCGAGCCAGCCCATATGGCGGTCGAGGACGTCGTAATTCACGATCACGACATCGGCGAAGGCGTCGAGGTCCTCTCCAGATCCATGGATGACCGTGGCTGAACGCTGCGGAGTCCAGAGCTCCACCTCCCGCGCCCAGTTCATCTTGACGACGTTCGGCACGACCACGAGCAGCGGATACGAGTTCGAGACCTGGGCGGCGAGCAGCGCCTGCGCGGTCTTGCCGAGTCCCGGCTCGTCGGCGAGCAGGTAGCTGCGATGACCCTCACGCGCGCTCGCGATGAACTCGGCCTGGTGGTGGAAGAGCTCGAGCCCGGCCGGGACTCGGAGATCGGCGGCAGTCGGCTCCGGCAGGTCCATGCTCGCAACCTGGCCCCCAGAGCCGTACTCGAAGGCGCGGAAGAGAGGCTCGAGGAGCTCCCAGTTGGCGAGGCGATGGCTGGCTGGGGCAACTTTCACGGACTGGCTGAAGTCGGGAGCGAGAAAGGGGTTCGAGAGTTGGCGGGCGATCACCGATTGCGGCACCACCTGGCGTTCGGCCGCCGGCAGATCGGGATCCGGCTCCTTCACGATGATCAGTTCGTCCGGCGAGAGCGTAGCGCCCGCGGCGATCAGCATGTCCCGACGTAGCGTTCGAGCCGAATCGGTGACTGCTGTCTCTTCGGCGAGTAACTGGATGAGCGAGGTATCCCGAGCGGCAGTTTTGGCCAGGATCGTGGCCACACCGTCGAGCCTCTTCAGCACCTCTGTGCGCTCGGCATCCGTCACCTCGCGGTCGGCTTTCGCCCGAGCACGCTCTTCGCGCATGAGGAGCGCGATCACCTGGAACTTGGTGCGGTTGGACGGACCGACCTTCCCGCGCTCCGCAGCACCCTCGACCTCACGGACGGCTCGAGCGAGCACCGGGATGACGCCGACGTCATCCGTGCCACGGGATCGTCGTTGCTGTGACTTCTGCTGCGATTTCTGCTGCGCCGGCTTCTTTGCGGACGATCGGCGAGATGATTTACCTTTGCCACCCGGATTCTGCGCGCCCTGGTTTTGGGCACTCTGGTTGTGGGCGGACTGTCCTTGACCGGACCGAGCCATGCTTCTCCTGCGTCTCTGAGCGCTGTCTGCGCGCCAGCCGGTCGCCTTGCGAAAGAAGACGTTCCCCACGGGTGGGGAACCGGGTGGCCGCGCGGATAAGTGCCGTTTCTTACCGAGCAATCCTTCAGTGGGGCAGCCCGGGTGAGATACCCGGGCGACGCAGTACAAGTTGGACCGATGAGGCGCCTGACCGGTGAAAGTCAGACGATCCGATACTGAGAATTCTCACGTACCGAAGGTCGAGGCCACACGTGGGATGAACGGGTGCTGAGGCCAGTTTAGGCGGTTGCGCTCCCCCTCCGTGCACAACTCTCCCCCGATCTGGGGTAGGGATCGCCGCAGTTTGTTCACCAACCGGCCAGCTTGGGGTGATGGGATTAGCGTATGCCCGGTTACACGGCCCAATATCCACGGCCCGACCACTTCATCGTCCACCTGAGCGACACCCACTTTGTGGCCGGTGGCGCGGGGCTCTACGGCGGATCGGTTGACAGCGAGACCCATCTGCGCCAGCTCTTCTCCGAACTCGACGCCTCAGGAGCGCGACCGGAGGCCCTCATCATTACCGGGGATCTCACGGATGGCGGTGATCCGGGCGCCTACGAGGAGCTGAAAGCGATCGTGGAACCCGCCGCGCTTCGCTACGGCGCCCAGGTTGTGTGGGTCATGGGCAACCATGACGACCGCGGGGCGTTCCGCGAGGCGCTGCTCGGCCAGCATCCATCCGCCGCACCCGTCGACCGGGTTCACTGGGTCGGCGGCCTGCGGGTCATCGCCCTCGACTCCACGGTGCCTGGCCATCATCACGGCGAGGTCACCGACGCCCAGCTGGACTGGCTCGCGGAGGAGCTCGCCTCCCCCGCTCCTCACGGCACCATTCTCGCGATGCATCACCCTCCGATTCCGAGCGTGCTCGACCTCGCGGTACTCGTGGAGTTGCGTGACCAGGCCGGCCTTGCCGAGGTGCTGCAGGGGTCCGACGTACGCAGCATCATCGCCGGCCACCTGCACTACTCCACCAACTCGACCTTCGCGGGCATTCCGGTGTCTGTCGCCTCGGCCACCTGCTACACCCAGGATCTCAACGTGCCGATCGGAGGCACGCGCGGTCGCGACGGCGCACAGGCATTCAACCTCGTGCACGTCTATGAGAACACCGTGCTCCACTCGGTAGTTCCCCTCGGCCAAGATGCCGCGGTCTCATACGTCGATGCAGCGGAAACAGCACTCATCCTCGCCCGAAACGGCGTCGAGTTCCCGGCAAGTGGCACCCTGCCTCCGCCACCCGAGATGCCGATCCCCGACGAAGAGCTGCACCCTCCGACCCGCGAGTTCGCCGTCGTCTGAATCGGGCCGCGGAGGGCAAACCCCTCAGTTGCTAGGACTGCGCGAGGTGCAGGTCAGCACCCGTGTCGTCTGCGTCGAATCCGCCGGGAATAGTGTCAACGACCGGCCGCTCCCACGGGGCGGCAATCGGGTAGTACGAGTCGAGGAATGATCGCACGGCCGCTGCGCGTTCTTCGGCCGTCAGCTCGGGGAAACTACCGTCGTTGAGACAGAACATATCGATGTTGCGCTTCTTGAGAAGGGTCGTCATCTCGGCGAGCCCGGCACGCATCGTCGTATCGACATACATCACCGTTGCATCAGTCTGGGCGACAGCGCGACCGGTTACCCAGGCGTAATAGTGGTAGAGCGAGTTGGTGACCGAGATATCGGTGGCCGAGCGGAAGGTGCTCGCCGCGGTGCGCCGGAAGTCCTCGGGGAACTCGGCCTCGAGCTGCTGCATGACCGATTTGCGCAGTGGGGTGGGCGTGTGTTCGAGATGGCGCGTGATCGTGCGTCCGAAACGCTCCTGGATGAGACGGCGGTTGACCCGGGCAGCGTTCTCGAAGCCGCTGCGGGTGAGATTCGACCCTCCCATGCCAATACGCGTCGTTGCTTCGATGAACTTGGTGACACCGCCCGGTGAGAAGAACATGTCCGGCGTGACCGCGCGGCCGAAGAACATGTCGTCATTCGAGTAGAGGAAATGCTCGCTGAGGCCGACGATGTTGTGCAGTTGACTCTCAACGGCCTGGGAGTTGTGCGTGGGGAGCACCGAGGCATCAGCGAAGAACTCCTCGCTCGGCACGATCGTGACCCGCGGATGCTCGGCGAGCCACTCCGGGCGCGGCGAATCGGTGACGATGTATATGTTGCGCACCCACGGGGCGAAAAGATAAACCGACCGAAGGGCGTATTTCAGTTCGTCGAGCTGACGGAAACGCGCGTGCGAGTCATCGCCCTCTCCGACAACATAGGCCCTCATGCGGCGGGCGCGGGCGCGCTGCCACTCGATTGCAGCGCCATCCACCCAGGAGAAGACGAGATCGATATCGAAGTCGACGTCCTTCGCTTGCGGGGCGAACATGCCCTCGAGCGTCGGCCAGTCCTGGCCGTAGAGCTCGACAGCGGCGCGAACGGCCTCCTCACGAGGCAGCGTCATGCGCATGAGGGCATTTTCGTCCGGGGCCAGAAAGGCATCGGCGGTGGACTTCCACAACTCGAGGCGCACGCCGGTGGTTGCCCCGTATCGCAATGCGCCCTCGGCGGTGATTCGCGGGCGGAAAAGCACGACGGCCCGCGTCTTCGAATCCTTTGCGAGGCGACCGTCGGCCAAGAGCACGGTCGCACCGCCGGATCCGTCTGCCGGCTTCGAATAGAAGGGTTCGTCGGCGCAGGCGCGGGCGAGAGCAGTGCGCAGAACCTTTCGGTCCCGCCAGTCGATCGCGAGCACGGGCCGACTGTCATTGCCTCGGACGAGGAGAAAATCGATACCAGCGACATCCAGCACCGAGCGGACGAAGAGCAGATCTTCGATCATCGCGTCCAACGGTGTCGCGCCGGTATTGAGTAGCGCGAGCCGCCCCTTGGCGAGCACCAGATCCGTGCGCAACGAGGGCATGGGTATGCGGGGCGCGAGATGGGCGGGGAGGTGCACCGGACTCTGGTCAACGGTGTGGTCGTTGACAGTGTTATCGGTCACTTCGAGCCCAATCGTCCGAGCCCGATTCGTCGCCGTCGTGAAGCGCGAATCTCCAGCCACAGTTATTTTAGCCTGCTCCCCCTCTTCGGCACGGCGAGGGCGGTGAGCTAACCGTTGGTCGGCCCCTGTCCGGTGCCCGCGCCATCGCCAGGCCCGCTACCGCCGGGTTTTTCCGTGCCGTTGCCGCCCTGCTGGCTGCCCGGCTGACCGCCCTGCTGGCTGCCCGGCTGGCGCCCCGACGGGCCACGAAAGCCTGCACCATCCGGAGTTTCTCGGCCTCCCTGCATCCCCATTCCGCCGGGGCCGCGCTGGGCAATCGAGAACCCGTGGTGTGCGGAGACCGAGGTGCCGACGAGCACACCGCCGCCGAAGGTGCCGCCGAGCACGATGACGGCGGCGATGATACCGCCCGCAAGAATGAGCCCCCGTCTGGACCGGGGCGCAGCCGGAACTGGCGCAGCCGGAACTGGGGCGCTCGCCGCCGGCGGAGCGAATGCAGGGGTTGGCGGGGCGACCGGGTTGGCCAGAGGGGCCGGGGCTGCACTGCCGATATCCGACACGATCGGAGTCGTCGTGCCCTCCGACTCGTTGGCCTGCGGGCCCTGGTCCTCCGCGTTCTCGTCCTGCGGGTTCTGGATGTTGGGGGTCGTATCGACCATGACGTTCTCCTGTCGGGTTCCGGGGCGAAAGGTACTTTTCACCCGCACCCCACCGTGTCCGCGGTTGCTATGCCCGGTCACTACCTTGCCCGCTGGCGAGCCCCCAGTCGGCTATGAGACTGCTATGAATCGAGCCCGACGCTGCGGCGAATTGACGGAGTGGTCACCGCCGCGTGCCGGCCCTCGGCCGATTGCGGTCCTCAGGATTGACCACCTTCACCTGGAGGCCTACGGCCACGAAGAGAAGTGCTGCCACGAACTGCGAGGCCACCCAGATCTGCCCCCTGAATGCGAAGGGCCAAATCGGATTCCAGGCCACGGCGATAGCAGCAAGCCCGATGATCCACCACCACTGCCCTGCTTGCCAGGCGAACACGCACATGATCAGCGCCAGGATGGCGACACCGAACTTGATGAAGAGATACCCCCCGGGGTTGTCAAGGAGAGCGAGTCCCGCGATCAGCACGATCGCCCCGAGGATTCCGGGAGCCAGTGCCGGGCGTCGGAACTCTGGGGTCGGGTACGACGTCATTGGTCCATTCTCGCGCAGCTGAGCGCACGGCGATGCGCGCGGCCGTTCACGCGGCGATGCAGGATGGGTCAATGCCTGATCCCGTGGCCCATCTGCAGGCGCTCGTACGTCTTGCCACCATCTCGAGGCTCCCGGTAACCGACACCGAGTGGGCGCCGTACGACGACTTCATCGATCCACTGCCCGAGCTGTACCCGGCGACGCACACCACCCCCACCCGTGAGATGGTGAAAGGCCACTCGATGATTTATCGCTGGGCCGGGCGGACGAACGGACGGACGGACGGACGACCGTTCTCATGGCCCACTACGACGTGGTGCCCGCGACGCACGAGGGCCGGCCGTATCCGCATCTACCTGAGCTTCGGGCACGACGAAGAGACCGAGAACAGCGGAGCTCGCGCCATCGTGGACCTGCTCGAGAACCGCGGCATCCGCCCCTCCCTCGTGACCGAGAAGGGGATTTTGAGCCTCACCCCAACCGTCGAACGACAGGGTGGCCACGCCTCCACTCCTCCCAAACTCTCAGCGACAGCGCGCCTCGCCACGGCCATCGTCCGGCTCAATGACCGGCCGTTCCGGGCGGGATCCTCTCCGACCTCCCTTGAGATGATCCGCACTCTCGGCGCGCATGCCACACGCCCCCTCCGCTGGATCTTCACCGACCTTTGGCTGACCAAACCCCTGCTGCCGGCGCTGTTCGGTCGCCTCGGACCGGAAACCAACGCCATGGTCCGCACGACTATCAAAGCCATCTATCCCAGCACCATCGTCGCCCCCTACGTGATGATGGCCGCGAGCGACAGCCGCTATCTCACGGGACCGATGAACGGATGCACGTCACGACGCTACTGCGGGGAGTGGAGTTCTACGGTCGGCTGGTCCCCCAGCTCTGACTCGACCGTCTGACTCGGACAGGCCCGGCAGTCCGAGGGATCACGCTTGCGGGGAGGGACGCGCGTAATCGTCGATCATGATCGCGCGGATCGGACTGGTCATCGGTGGCAATTCCCGCAGGCGCACAAGCGCCGGGCGAAGCTCGGACAGCCATGCTTCGTAGCCGGCGTCGTTGAGGTGAAGGCGATCGTCGGAGAACGTCGGGTTGAGCTCGCCATCCTCCAGGGACATTGACGGCCAGAGGTCGAGGAATTGCGCGTGCACGGTCGCAGAGAACTGGCGCAGATGGATATTGGCATCGCGGATGCGGTCCGCAAATTCCCGTCCGCGCGGCAGGATTGACTGCACCAACATCCGCGATCCCGGTAGATCACGGCGCAGATCGACGAGAATCGATTGGATATTGCGCACCAGGCTCTCAACATTGCGACGCATTCCGAGATCGTTGGTGCCGATCAGAAGCACGATCTCATCGGGGTCGAGTGCCACAACGGAGTCGAGACGACCGAGCACGTCGTCGGACGTATTGCCCCCTACGCCGAGGTTGATGGCATTGAGATCGGGGAACCACCCTTGCCAATCGCCCCCCTGTGTGAGGCTATCGCCGATGAAAACTACCGTGTCTGCAGTCATTGTGTGACCTCCCGAGGTCGCACCAGAAAAGCGGTGCGTACAGTCTCTATCATGTCTCCCGGCGCTGGGAAACGCTAGGGAGGGCCACCACCCCAGCCTCTCAGCGCACCATTTTCCTGTCGGCGAGCTCCTGCGCCTCTGCGGTCTTCGCAATTTTCGCCGCCATACCGGAGAAGATCACCCCATGGAAAGGCAACACACTGAACCAATAGAGCCGACCGGTGAGCCCCTGAGGGAAGAACACTGCGCGCTGGCGGTAATTGGACCCCCCGCTTTCCTCATTGGGCGTCACACTCAGTTCGAGCCAGGCTCCACCGGGAACCTTCATCTCCGCGCGTAGTCGTAGGAAGCGACCACGCTCCAGTTCCTCCACGCGCCAGAAATCCAAAGCATCACCCGCGTTCAGATGAGCCGCATTACGTCGGCCTCGACGCAACCCCACTCCTCCCACAATCTTGTCCATCCAACCGCGGATGGCCCAGGCGAGCGGGAACGAATACCAGCCATTGTCGCCGCCGATGCCTTCAATTACTCGCCAGACTTGATCGGAGGGCGCAGTCGTGTGCAGTTCGCGAAGGTCGGTGTAGACCGTATGACCTGTCCACTCCGGATCGCTCGGAAGGCGGTCACTGGGCGCGTCACTGATCGCGGAATCTTGCCAGGCGGTTTGGACCTCACCGTCCCTCATTCTTTCGAGCGCCAATCGCACCGATCGGCGATACGAGGTGAGCCCCCCCTCCGGATCAGGGATGAAGTCCTCGATGTCGTGCTCGTGCACTACACATTCGCATTGCAGCGAGGCGATAATCGGCACAGCGAGCGCGCGCGGGATGGGGGTGACCAGATTGACCCATTGAGAGGCCAGCCACGGCGTGAGCACCGGCAACGATGCAATCGGACGCTGTTTTAGCCCCGCCTCCAGCGCGTAGCCGTTCATCATCTGGCCGTAGCGCAATACATCTGGCCCGCCGATGTCGAAGGTGCGATTGACCTCCTTTGGCAGTTCAGCACACGCGACCAGGTAATAGAGCACGTCTCGGATCGCGATCGGCTGGATGAAATTGCGCACCCACTGTGGCGCGGGCATGTACGGCAACACGTCGGTGAGGTGTCGCACCATCTCGAATGAAGTCGACCCAGAACCGATGACGACCCCAGCCTGGAGCGCCACCGTCGGCACCCCGGAATCGATCAGGATACGGCCGACCTCCGCACGCGAGCGCAGGTGGGGCGAGAGCTCGCCCTCGGGGTGCAAACCGCCGAGGTAGACGATGCGCGACACACCCGCGTGCTTTGCAACCGTCGCCACAGTTCTCGCACCCGCGAGCTCCGTCTGCTCGAATTCGCCCTTCACGCCCATGGAATGAACGAGGTAGTAGAGCACGTCGATGCCCTCGGCTGCTTCCGCGACAGCGCGCGGATCGCCAAGGTCGCCGGACGTAATCTCCACGTCTTTGGCCCACGGAACATCAGTGAGCTTCAGCGGATTCCGCACGAATACCCGCACCCGATATCCCGCTTCGATGAGACGCGGAACGAGTCGTCCGCCAATGTAGCCGGTAGCCCCGGTGACGAGTACCTTCTTACGGACCGTCGCTGCTTTTGCCATTAGCTAAGCCTACGGACGCTGGCTGAAAACTCGCAGAAAACCCGGACCGATGGATCGAAAAACCGGTGGGCGCTAGCGACGCGGTGGCTTACGGTCGCGAATTCGCATCCGCTGCCCATAGATGCCACCACCGATGCCGAGGATAACGAGGATCCCACCGATGACGTAACCGATCGGGAAGGGTTTCTGTGCGGCGGAATTCGACGCACTCAGGAGCACCGACTCGGAGGCGTGCGCCTCAAAGGGAGTGGCCGAGCGTCCGGTCCCTCGAGCATGATCTTTCGTGCCCGCGACGGACACAGGTGCGGATGCGCCGAAGGAATCCCCCGGCGGAACAGTCGTCGGGGCCACCGTCGGGGCAGCAGTCGGGGTGCCGGCCCCCGGTGCCACCGGTGCGGCAGAAACGGGAGACTTCGCGACCGGTACAGGAGCGGCCGCGACGGGCGCGGCCGCGACGGGCGCGGGCGCGGGCGCAGGAGCGGGCACCGGCGCCGGCGCTGGCGCGCTCGCGTGACCGGCATATTTGCCGAAGTCTTCAACACCCCAGGTCGTGCCGTTCACCGTTACAAAAGCAATACCGATGTCGGTGAAGTCGCCGAGGATGTTGGCGCGATGCCCGGCGGAATTCATCCACGCCGTGTGCATCTCCGAGGGCGTGGGCTGGCCCATCGCGACATTTTCGCCGGCTCGGCTCCAGCCCGGAGGGATCTGGGTTGAATAGTCGGGGTTGTGGGTCATCGACTGGGAGGCCCCCATCTGATTCGCCCAGTGCAGGGCGACAGAATCCATGGATGGATTGTGGATCAGTCCGGGTAGTCCGGCGTTCGCCCGAGCCTGGTTCACCAGGGCGGCAATCGTGTCCGCCTCGGAAGCCGAGGCGCTGGTCACACCCACCGAGGTGACCCCCAACAACAGGAGCATTGCCAGGGCCATAGCCGCCCGCACTCGCCCTACTGCGCCATTCCCCCGATGCACCATCTGAACAGCCTAGACGCGCCCGCCCGGCGGACGCCTGCCCCCATCCGGGGCTCCCTGCCATACCCGGAAACTAGATAATCCCCTTCGTGTGCCACACCGTCTTCGTCTCGGTGAAGAAGGTGATTCGCTCCACGGAAGGCGCCGGTACCCCGTCTTCCGGTGGCAGGACGCGCTTGAGGGTCTCGGCGGCGGCGATCTGCAGGTCCACCCAGGTGAGACTCCCCCCGAGATCCCCCGCTCCGGTCAGGTCGAGGGCGTTGACGTCGGCATGGCTCGCGAGCCACGGCGCGATCTCCGTCGGCGAACCGGTGAGTACGTTGACGACTCCGCCGGGCACGTCGCTCGTCGAAAGTACCTCGCTCAGGCTGATCGCCGAAAGGGGAGCACGCTCGCTCGCCACGACGACGACAGTATTGCCGCTGACGAGCACCGGAGCGACCACGCTGACCAGCCCGAGAAGGCTCGAATCCTGGGGAGCGATGATCGCGACCACGCCCGTCGCCTCCGGAGTGGAGATGTTGAAGTAGGGGCCGCTCACCGGGTTGCCATTTCCCGCTACCTGTACATACTTGTCCGCCCATCCGGCGTACCAGACCCAGATGTCGATGGCAGCATCCACCTGCTTCTGGGCCGCTGACTCGGAGAGCCCTTCGCCCAGCCGAAGCTCTTCGACGAACTGGGCGCGACGCCCCTCCAGCAGCTCCGCGATGCGGTAGAGCACCTGCCCGCGGTTGTAGCCCGTGGCACCCGCCCACCCGCCGGTTGCTGCGCGAGCCGCAACCACGGCATCCCGGGCGTCTTTTCGCGACGCCTTTGCCGCGTTGGCGAGGAAGGCGCCCTTCGTCGTCGCGATCTCGTAGACACGACCGGACTCGCTTCGCGGGAACTTACCGCCGATGTAGAGCTTGTAGGTCTTCGGAACGGCGAGGCGGGTCATTTGGCAGCCTTCCTGGCGGATGGTGAGGTCTCGATATGCGCCGAAGACTGCGCTACTCGACCAGCAGATTCGCGGGCCGCGCTTGTCAGATACGCGGCGAGCCCGTGGCGCCCGCCCTCGCGACCGTAGCCCGACTCCTTGTAGCCACCGAATGGGCTGGCCGGATCGAACTGGTTGAAGGTGTTCGCCCAGACGACGCCGGCGCGGAGCTTATCTGCCACACCGAGCACCCGGCTGCCGTTCGAGCTCCAGATACCGGCGGAAAGCCCGTAGGGCGTGTTGTTCGCCTTCGAGATCGCCTCGGCCGGGGTGCGGAAGCTCAGAACGCTGAGCACCGGTCCGAAGACCTCTTCACGGGCGATGCGGTGGCTCGTCGACACATTGGTGAAGATGGTCGGGGCGAACCAGAAACCATTAGTCGGGATCGCACAGTCCGCGGTCCATCTCTCGGCGCCTTCCTGCTCCCCGATGTCAGAGAGCTCACGGATGCGATCGAGCTGCGCCCGCGAATTGATCGCTCCGATGTCGGTGTTCTTGTCGAGTGGATCACCGAGACGCAGCGTCGAAAGTCGCGCCTTGAGCCGGTCGACCACTTCGTCCTTCACACTCTCCTGCACGAGGAGACGGGATCCGGCACAGCACACGTGACCCTGATTGAAGAAGATGCCATTGACGATCCCCTCGATCGCCTGGTCCATCGGGGCGTCGTCGAATACGATGTTGGCCGCCTTGCCCCCGAGTTCCAGCGTGAGCTTCTTACCCGATCCGGCCGTGGAGCGCGCGATCGCTCGACCGACCGCAGTAGACCCGGTGAACGCGACCTTGTTGACATCCGGATGGTTCACCAGCAGTGACCCGGTGTCTCCGGCACCCGTGATGATGTTCACGACACCAGCCGGGAGGTCGGCCTGTTGGAGAATCTCGGCGAAGATGAGCGCGGTGAGCGGCGTCGTCTCGGCCGGCTTGATCACGACGGTGTTGCCGGCAGCAAGAGCCGGAGCGATTTTCCACGCGAGCATTAGCAGGGGGAAGTTCCACGGGATCACCTGCGCGGCGACACCCAGGGAGCGCGGGTTCGGTCCGAGGCCGGCGTAGTCGAGCTTGTCGGCCCAGCCGGCGTAGTAGAAGAACCACGCGGCGACGAGAGGCACGTCGACATCCCGGCTCTCTCTGATCGGCTTACCGTTGTCGAGGCTCTCGGCCACGGCCAATTCGCGGGCGCGCTCCTGTACGAGTCGGGCGATGCGGAAGAGGTACTTGCCGCGGTCGGCTCCCGAGAGTTTCGACCAGGTGCGGCTGAAGGCGCGGCGGGCTGCGGCGACGGCACGGTCGACGTCCGAGGTATCCGCAGTGGCGATCTGCGCGATTTTCTTCTCGGTGGCCGGGGAGATGGTCGTGAAGGACTCACCGTTTCCGTCGGAGAATTCGCCGTCGATGAAGAGGCCGTAGTTCTCGCGGAGATTCAGGATTGCGGTGGACTCGGGCGCCGGAGCGTAATCAAGGAAGGTCATTTTCTAGTCCACCGTCACGTAGTCGGGGCCGCTGTAGTGGCCGGAGTTGAGTTTCTGACGCTGCAACAGCACGTCATTGAGCAGGCTGGATGCGCCGAACCGGAAGAGCTGTGGTTGCAGCCACTCCTCCCCCACTGTCTCGGCGACGGTCACGAGGTATTTGATCGCATCCTTGGAGGTGCGAATGCCGCCGGCCGGTTTGACGCCGATGCGCTCGCCGGTGAGGCGATACCAGTCGTTCACCACCTGCAGCATCAGCAGGGTGACCGGGAGTGTCGCGGCAGGGGCCACCTTGCCGGTGGAGGTCTTGATGAAGTCCCCTCCGGCCAGAATCGCAAGCCAGGATGCCCGGCGCACGTTGTCGTAGGTGTTGAGCTCACCGGTCTCCAGAATCACCTTGAGATGCGCATAGCTGCCATCCTCACGACGGCACGCTTCTTTCACGGCAACGATCTGGTCGAAGACGAGTCCGTAACGGCCCGAGAGGAATGCCCCGCGGTCGATCACCATGTCGATCTCGTCGGCGCCGAAGCACACGGCATCCCGAGTGTCGGCGATCTTCACCGGCAGGGAGGCCCGGCCACTCGGGAAGGCGGTTGCTACTGCGGCGACGTGGATGCCCGACTCGCCTCCGGCTGCTCCGAGCCCCTCGACCGCATAGGGCACCATGTCGCCGTAGACGCAGACCGCAGCGACGTGGGGTGCGGACAGGTCCGACGGGTCGGGGATAATCGCCTTCGCAACGAGTGACGCCACCTTGCCGGGGGTGTCCGACCCTTCGAGTGTCGTGAGATCAATGAGCTCGATGATCTTGTCGAGCGCCCAGGCCTTCGAGGTGGTCTTGATCGAGCGGGTACCAAGGGAGGCGGCGCGGGCTTCGAGGCCAACGGCATCCACCCCTGATAGTCCCTCGAGATGAAGCCGGAGACTCTTCTCGGTGAGGTCGCCGCCGATGAGCTGCGTTGCCCGCTCGGCGGGGGCGAGAGATATTGCCTGGTGGAGGGCCATGCTGTCAGCTTCTTTCCTGGATTGGGCTGCCGTAGTCTGCAGGATCGAGTACGGCCGTGGCGGTCGCCTCGTCGGTGATGAAGACGGAGCAGAGCGAACTCGAGACGACCGCGCGGGCGATCGCGTGCTTCGATTCGCCCGAGATAACGGCGATCGCGACGGCCGCCGACCGCAGCTGGTCGAGGGAGACCCCCACGGTGCGCCCGTCCAGCTCGTTGTCGACGATGTTGCCGTCCGCGTCGATGTAGCGACCGACGACGTCGCCGACGGCACCTCGGCTCACGAGGAGCGCGACATCATCTCGGCTGAGGTAGCCGCTGTCGACGAGCACGGAGCTCTCATCGGCCACGCCGGCGCTGTAGAGGTAGGCGGAGGCCCTGGCGGCTCGCTCGAGCACGCCGGCGACCGTACGATCGGCTTCGATCGCGAGCCGGGTCTTCTTGTGCTCGAGGATCGCCGGACTCGGCAGCAGTGTGGCCTGGCCGCCCCCGGAGCGGGCTATCGTGACGGCGGTCGACGCGGCGCTACCCGCCCGTCGATTGAGGCTCACGCCCCCGTTGATCTGCACGACGTCGACACCACGCGCCCAGCCTGCGGGAAGGTGTTCGGCGATGGCGTCCACGGTGCGTCCCCAGCTCACTCCGAGGATGCCAGGCACCGGACGTAGGGCACGAAGGTAGTCCGCTGCCGCCTCCGCCACCAGGTCGTTCACGCTCGATCCATCGACAGGTGATGGCACCACCACGGCATCCGCCAGCGAGAATCGCTCACGCAGCTCGCGCTCCATCGAGAGCTTTCGCGCCCGAGGATGAACAATCTCGATCCGAACGATGCCGAGCTCGCGGGCCTGGGTGAGCAGCCTGCCGACCTTCCAACGGGTCAACCCGAGCAGGGATCCGATCTCGTCCTGGGTCTTGTTCTCCTCGTAGTAGAGCTCGGCGGCACGTACAGAGAGCATTTCTGCTGTCGTGGTCATTACGCCTCCTCGCCCGGTCCTTCCCCCACGCTAATCCGGGATGCGTCGCGATTCAACATTTGCGCGGTGATTGCTCATGTGAGCACTCATTCTTCGGTAACTGCTCACCTGAGCGGTCGTTCAGTCGATCAGTCGATCAGTTGATCAGTCGGGAGAGTTCACCGATCGGCCCGAGGTGCCACCGACTCCGGTGGGCCCATCCGACTTCGTGTCAAGGCTTCCCCAGTCGAACGGATGCCCGTGCAGCAGTCCCTCGAGACGATCGAGGCTGGTCTGCCACTCATTGCGCACTTTCGTAGCGAAAGCATGCTCGATTCCCGCATCGATTCTCAGGGCGAGCTCGGTGCTCGATCCCCGCAGCCCACCCGGGATAGTCGCGAGGGTGCACTCGATGATCCCGCGATTGTCGGTCTCGATTCGCAAGCGCCGGGGAACTTCAACGGCCGTCACGGTTCCGGTCGTCGGTTGGCGCGATTCGGAACCGGGCCAGAGGATGCGGATGCTCGGCGATCCGTCCGCAAATATGCGCACCTCACCGAGCCACCCCGCCAGCAGATCCGGATCAACCAGTGCATCCCAGACGATGATCGGAGGCAGGTCGATCCTGCGATGAAAGTTCAGGATCGCTTCGGGCACGGGGTAACTGTACGCCGCGACACGTCCCATAGGCTGGAGTCATGACGACGAAGATGCCGAATCCTCCGTCGGCCGCGAGCCGCAGAATCCGGCCACGACCGCTCGTGATCTTCGACATCGCGGTCGCTGTCGCCACTAGCCTCGTCGGCCTGATATTCATGCTTGCCCTGGCGAGTTTCTATGCCGATCAGTTCATCATGCCGATCTTCGGCATTTTTACCAAGATCCTCGCCGTCAGCTCCTGGTTCGCCGGCACGGCCCTGTTTATTTTTTTCGAAGTGCGCGGACGTTACGGCTTCTATTGGCCGCTGATCGGAATTATTGTGATGTTCGCTTTCTACTACCTCGTGCTGTTCATCGCATCGAAGGCCGCCGCGTGAGCGCCGTCTTCGCCCTTGCCGTGGATGTCGGCGGTACCAAGGTCGAGGCCGCTCTCGTCGATCCCTCCGGCCTGGTGCTGCCGGGCAGCCGGTTTCGCGCTCCAACCGGGCTCGAGCGGGACTCCGCCGGGCTTGCGTTGTCGGTGGATGAGGTCGTCGGGCTCGCTACGGCGGCCCTTCCCGTCGGTGCCACTCTGGTGGGCGCGGGTATCGGATCCGCAGGGCCGGTGAATGAGATTGAGGGGCGCGTCTCGCCTCTCAACCTCGGGGTGTGGCGCGACTACCCGCTCCGTGACCAGGTCGCGTCCGCGCTTGGCGACATCCCCGTTCTGCTCCGGATGGACGGAATCTGCATCGCGCTCGCCGAGCACTGGATCGGCGCCGGGCGCGGCTATGCCAATGTGATGGGCATGATCGTCTCCACCGGCATCGGGGGCGGACTCATCCTGCACGGCAACACCGTTTCTGGGCCGACCGGTAACGCCGGGCACATCGGTCACGTCGAGGTCGCAGGCTTCGACGATCCGTGCCTGTGCGGCGGAATCGGATGCGTCGAGGCCATCGCCTCCGGCCCAAAGACCGTGGCGTGGGCCCGCCGCCGTGGCTGGACCGGCACTACCGGCGAAGAGCTGGGAGCAAGCTTCCGCGCGGGTGATCCCATCGCCGCTGCTGCCATCGAACGCTCGGGGCGCGCTATCGGGCAGGTGATCGCTTCCGCCACCTCCCTTGTCGATCTCGAGATCGTCGCAATCGGTGGCGGTTTCTCGCAGGTGACTCCCGTGTTGTTCGACCACATGCGCGCGGCCATAGCCACCCGCTGGCAGTTCGGCTTCGTCACCAAGGTGAAGGTGGTGCCGTCTGGGCTCTCGAGCGACGGTCCACTCATCGGTGCCGCGGCCCTCGTGCACCGCTCCGAAGTCGTGGCCTGACCTCCACGCTCTCCCACGAGGTCAGCACCTCACACGGAGTGCGACCGCTACGCTCGCGGACCGATCGCGGTCCTGCGTTCCGGCATCCCGAGCAGCTGCCGCACCAGCGCCTCATCGTGCGTCATCTGGGTGACCAGCTCGCTGACGGTCGCAAACTTCTCCATGCCACGGATGTATTCGACGAACGCGATCTCCACCGTCTTGCCGTAGAGATCGAGGTCTTCATCGAGCAGATGCGCCTCGATCTGCTTGTCGGGCACCCCGACGAAAGTGGGGTTATTTCCGATCGATACCGCCGCGGGCATCGTGCGACCGTCGACCGTCGCGTAAGCCGCATAGACGCCGTCCGCAGGAACGAATCCCTCGACCGAACGGGCGAGGTTGGCGGTGGGATATCCGAGCTCACGGCCGCGACGCTCCCCCGGCACCACGATTCCGCGCACTGCGGGCAGTCGTTCGAGCAGGATCGCGGCTTCGGCAACTCGTCCCTCGGCAAGCAGGTCGCGAATCCAGGTGGAGGAGATCACCCGGTCGCCGAGCGGACGAACGGCCTCGATCATCCGCACCTCGAACCCGTGGAGGGATCCGAGTCGTTCGAGCAGATCGACGGTACCGAGTCCGAGGTGGCCGAACCGGAAGTCTGGGCCAACGAACACGAGCTTGGCATCCAGCGCCGTGACCAGCACATCCGTCACGAAGTCGCGTGGCTCCTTGAAGCTGAAGGCCCGCGTGAACTCGATCGTCACGAGGGCGTCGATTCCGGTCGTCTCGAGAATGGCACGCTTCTGATCGTTGCTCGTGAGGCTCTCCGGGCAGTTTGCCGGACTCAACAGAGCGAGCGGATGCCGGTCGAAAGTGAGCACGGTCGACACGAGACCGGCCGCCGCAGCCTCCTGCCGAAGGCGAGCGATCACGCTGCGATGGCCCGAGTGCACCCCATCGAATTTTCCAATCGTGACGGCGGAGGGGCCGAAGTCGGCTGGCACGTCAACGAGAGTCGGGTAGAACTTCATTCCGCGACATCCGCCTCGATGGCTACCGGACGACGGGCGCGAAGGTAGAGCAGTCCGAGCACCGGGAGTACCAGCGGAATGAGGAGGTAGCCGAGGCCAAAAGCGGACCAGACGGTGGACTCCCGTCCAAAGGGGTTGACGCTGTGCAGGCCCAGGAGGCTCGGAGCGGCGAGGCTGATGGTGCCGACGACAAGCACGCCGATGAGCTCGAATCCGATGGTGAGCCGCGCCACGCGATACCAGGCAGCGCCCGGGGCGACAAGCGCGATCGTCGCGAGGATGTAGACGACCGCTGAGAGCGCCGAGAGTGTGAACGCGAGCGGGGCTTCGGCGAACCGGTCGATGATCTGGAACACCGAACGTCCGGTGGCAGCGAGAGCGAGGATGCCATAAACAGCGACGAGGACGCGCCCGATTCCGAGGGTCGTGGTCCGCGCCGTGCGGGGAGAATTATTGGCAGCCATTATCTCAAGATTAGGCCACTTGGAAGACCCAGATTTGATACATGCGGTAGACCATCACCGCGACGGCGAGGCAGACGACGCCGAGCACCACCGTCGCCCAACGATTGCGCTCGAGAAGCGCCCAGAATCCAGCCAGAGGCGGCAGTAGGAGCGCTGACACGAGATAGATGTAGAACTCCGGCAAACTGCCGCGCGGGGGATTTCCCACCAGCGGCGCCACGATCGCGACGACGAGCTGCCCGACGAGTAGCAACTCGACGAGCAGGGTCGCGCCGAGCGAATAGTCGTTGGGCTGGCGACGGAGCAGGCCGAGCACGAGGCAGAAGAGCCCGGCAGCGATGGCGACCCAAACCTGCAGCCAAGTGAACCATTCGATCATCGGGCCACGACCGGTTGAGAGAGAACGTCGGGCGCGAAGTTCACAATCGGCTTCGCGACACCGTTGGTGAACTCCAGCAAGCCGACCAGACGGCCATCTGGAGCCACCGCCGCGACGGGTCCGGGCAGTCCCTCCGGACGCTCGGCGACGAGTCGCTTCCCATGACCCAGATCTACGGTTTGGTCGGAATCGAGTGCGAATACCGGGAACAGCACGGTCGCGATGGCGGCTGGCGCGAGCAGGGCTGCGGCGACATCGAGGGACTCGAGCTCCGCGGCATCCGCAACGCTGAACGCGCCGATCATGCTGCGGCGCAGTGCGGTGAGGTGGCCACCCACTCTGAGGGCGGTTCCGAGGTCGCGCGCGATCGCCCGAATATAGGTGCCGGAGCTGCAGCGCACCCGGACGTCGAGATCGTAGTAGCCCACCTCCCGGCGGGAATCGAGCACCTCGAGCTCTGAGACCGTCACGTCACGAGGCGCTAGCTCGACCGTTTCGCCCTCACGAACGAGCGTGTAGGCGCGTTTGCCATCTACCCGGATGGCGCTCACACTGCTCGGTACCTGGCTGATCGCCCCGATGAACGAGGCGAGGGCGGCAGAAACATCGCCCTCGGTGACCGCGGCGATCCGTTCGGGCTCCGCGGTTTCAGTTTGATCACCATCGGCGTCGTCGGTGTCGGTCGCCGATCCGAGGCGGATGGTGGCGAAATACTCCTTGTCGAGGCCGACGAGATACGTGAGAAGCCGGGTCGAGTTGTTGATTCCGAGAATGAGCAAGCCGGTAGCCATCGGATCTAGGGTGCCAGCGTGGCCCACCTTTCGCGTGCCCGCACGCTTGCGCGTGCGCGCCACAACGTCATGGCTCGTGATGCCGGCCGGCTTGTCGATGAGCAGGATGCCACTGCGGCCGAGCGCTTCGGTCACGCGCCTCGCTCCTCGGCTTCGGCAGCGCTGCATTCGCGGGGGCTGCGCTTCACGTGGAGCTTTTCGGGAAGGAGCACCCGCGCCTTCTGATCGAGGTCGAATTCATCAGTCATCCGCAGTCCGATCATCGTAGTGACCAGCATGCCACCCGAGAGGAGGTTCTGCGATTCGTCCATCGTTCAGCCCGCTTCTTCATGCAGAAAGATGCCGAGTAGCGTGTCGCGGGCCTGACCTCCGTACCGCGGTGGGTTGTCATCGGAGCTAGGAAAAGTTGCTTTTCCCCAGGCAGCTTCTCCGGGTTTCATTTCGGACCGTGGTGCCCGTGCGCGTAAATGCTCAGCGGACGCATTTCGGGTGGGTGTGCGGTCCGGGTGAGATAGCTCGTGACTCGGCTCGGGTTCTTGCGGAAACCCGACCAGGGTCCAGCAAACGTCAGTGGATTGCGCTGAGTAAATACGTCAGTGTGTTGGATGCCGCGATGAGCGTCGCGACTGCTGCCATGACGAATCCGCCGATGTAGGGGTTGGTGGTTTCGCGGTAGATCTTGCGAGACAGTTCGAGTGGCCACTGATTCCGATTTTCGATTTGTCGACCTATGGCAGGTTGGATCAGGCTCACCGCGTCGGACATACCGGTCGCGGCATCCATCTCGTGACCCACCTGCAGGTCGGAAGAGCTCTCGTGTCCGCACATATCGACGGAGAGAACCACGTATCCGCGTCGCGCCAGCTCGACATAGTTGGAATCCTGCATTTCTTTGTTGTTCCACCAGCCATGGGCAAGCACGATAGTGGGGCGCTTATCCTTCACGCTTGCGTCGTTCGCAATAAGAAGCAGCGCGCTCATCGTTCTGCCGGACGGTATTTTCCAGCTCATGTTCTTGAACTTCACGGAGCCGCCCGCAGATTGGACGGCTGCCGCTCCGATCGATGAGACCAACATCACAAGTATTGACACCATCAACCAAAAGCCAATCAACTTGCGCAGTTAGGTTTTCATGAATGCTGACTCCATGGTTGGACCGTGAACGAGTGCTGCCCGGGGACGGAGATGATCGAGGTGAGTGTCGCCGATATGGACCAGATCGGTATCTCACTTTTGGTCTGATTCATCTACGTAGCGGCTCAACGGCGCAACCTCGCAAGACACATGAACAAACGCGCGCAACCGCAGCGACCCGATCGCGTGCCCGAAAGCGCAACATTCTGTGGAATAGCTGGAGACCGAATTGGACCATCGCATTGCGGAGCTCGGCGTGAGTCACATGGCTACTGGGAGGCTGGGGCTCAGGTAATCCCGAACTCGCGAAAGTTACTTCTTGTGGTGCGTTGCTCGGTGGGCGGAACGGTCGGCCCTGATGACGTTCAGCTCTGCTTTGACGGCGGCACGGCCGGACTTCAGGGTGGCCCGAGAGTCCGCGCGGGCCTGCTTGACGGTCGTGTCTGCAGCCACTTTGGCAGCACCGGTCTTCACCGCGGTGATGTCTGCGTCCAGCGCGGTCTTGATTTTTACCTTCTCGGCTGCAGTCAGCGTCTTAGCGGTGCCCACTCGGGTTTCTATCTTGCCGATATTGCTGATGAGCTTCGACGTGCGCGTCGCTGACGCGGCCTGAACGGAGGCGACAGTCGCTTTCGCGTGTGCCGGCGTGGAGGTCGACGACGACAGAGTTGCCGCGTTCGCGCCTCCGGCGACACCGACGATGGCGGCGAGAGCGACGAATCCGGTTGCACCGGCGATAACGAACTTGTTCATGTATTTCTCTTTCTACAGTTCTGAACCAATTGAGTGTTACGCGTCGAGAATGCTCGACTCGTTCGCGTTTCACGCTACTGATCGAACGCTCGAGGAAGATGCGTTTTGTGTTCGCGGAATGTAAACCTTGCGCGAGTAAGTAAGCCGATGAGGTACCGAAAATAATTTCGTCAGCTGACGCCGAACGCCACATCAGCAGCTTCAGCGCTGCACTCCTCGGCGAGAAGGGTTATGGCCGCCTCGCTGAAAAATGAGATAACTTGCTCGATCGCCGCTGTACCTACAGCTGATACCTCGGTACTTTCAGCCACCATGCGATTGATGGCGCTTGAGGTTGCCCCGCATGAATATCACCATTCTGCAGTTTTACCGTGTGAGGTCGTACATCGTGACGTCGTCGACGGTTATCGCGGTGTAGTTCGCTGCGACCCAGGCGGTGATGGCAGCGGAGGACGCAGAGCCATTGTGTGAGCGCTCGACCGATCCGCTGCCGATGAAATAGTGAATCTTGTGGGCTGCGACGTAACTCTTGAACTCAAGAAGGGTCGGCGAGGGATCACTGCCGTTGAAACCACCGATAGCCATTACGGGAAATCCGGTTACCAGCTGATATTCGGCCGAGTTGTTGGACCCGACTGATGCAGCCACCCAGGTGTAGCTCACGGCGTTGATCTTGAGCAACGCGGATACCTTTGCAGGTGCGACACCGCCGCCAAGGAGCCCCCCCATGCCGCCGCCCGCACCGCCACCAGGCCGACCGGCCTGCGCTCCGCCAGCCTGCCCGGCAGAACCCGGCCCGCCGCCGGCCAGCCCGCCGCCGACCGGCCCGCCGCCGGCCGGCCCGGATCTACCTTGACCGCCTCCGTCCGGGCCACCACCGAGCCCGCCCGTCGACCCGCTGACCGTGGGACCAGCGGTGACAATCGAGCCGGTGTGGGCAGTCGCTATCGTTTCGAGACTGTAGGCGGTTGGCGCGACCAGCCCACCGACGAGGGCAACCGCGAGAGTGGCTACCGCGAACATCTGCCCCCGCGTCGGCAGTAGCAGCAGCACAGAGGCGATGGCACCGAGTGCGAGCACCAGCCACTTGAGCCAAGGCAGCCAGGCGGTTGCCTCACTCAGCAACGAGAAGGCCCAAAATACGGTGATCAGGATGGTCGCCGCCAACACGATACGGACCCACAGTTCGGCCCGTCGCGACCAGAGCATGCCAGCACCGATCGCAAGGGTTCCCGCGAGCGGTGGCGCGAGAGCGACGGTGTAGTACGCGTGGAAAATGCCGGCCATGAAGCTGAAGGCGAGCGCCGTGACGACGAGCCAGCCGCCGAAGATCACGAGAACAGCGCGTTGGGGATCCGTGCGCCCTCTTCTGCCGACCATCAGCAGCGCCGCCACCATCACGACGAGAGCGGCGGGCAGCAGCCAGGAAATCTGACCACCGATCTCGCCCTCGAACAGACGAAGGATGCCGGGCGAACCCCACATACCGGATCCCGCCGCGCCGCCACCTGCTCCACCGCCACCCACGCTGCCGGTCTCGTTGCCGGTCAGGCGTCCGAGTCCGTTGTAGCCGAAGGTGAGCTCAAGAAAGCTGTTGGTTTGCGACCCACCGATGTAGGGGCGCAGGCTCGCGGGTGTCAGCTCAACGATCGCCACCCACCAGCCGGCTGAGGCGATCATCACGCCGAGGGCTCCGAAGAGATGGGCGAGACGCTTTCGCCAGCTGAGCGGTGCCGCCCAGAAATAGACCCCGACAAGGACGGGAAGAATGAGAAACGCCTGCAGTTGTTTGGTGAGGAACCCGAGTCCCACCATCACTCCGGCCCAGAGCACCCAACGCAACGCTCCGGTTTCGACACCACGGAGTGTGAAGTAGACCGCAAGGGTCGTCAGCAACACGAGGAGAGCATCCGGGTTATTGAACCGGAACATCAGGGCGGCAACCGGAGTGAGGGCGAGCACGCCTCCGGCGAACAGTGCCGATGATGGGGAGAAGTGTCGACGCACGATTGCATAGACCAGCGCAACGGTAACCACCCCCATGATCGCCTCCGGCAGCAGGATACTGAATGACGACAGCCCGAAGATGCGGGCCGAGAGCGCCATCAGCCAGAGGCTGGCCGGTGGCTTGTCGACGGTGATCGAGTTTGCCGCATCGGAGCTGCCATAAAAGAAGGCCCCCCAATTGACCGTGCCGGCTTGCACGGCAGCGGAGTAAAAGGAATTAGCCCAGCCATTAGCGCTGAGGTTCCAGAGGTAGAGCACCGCGGTTAGCGCAAGCAGCGCGAGCAGCGCGGGACGTTCCCAGACGGCTGATTCGGAGCGACCGCGCACAATCCAGCGAAGGCCATCCTCGATTCGAGATGGTCGATGCTGCGCGTGGACGGCGGTTGTGGGTGTGGTTGTCATGACACTGTCACTTTCTGAACCATCGAAGAGGAGTCGGATGCCGCGGGCCGGCGCTGCTGCCGAAACACCCACAGGCGGAAGAGGACGAAACGCACGAGAGTGGCGATCAGGTTCGCGACGGTCAGCACGATCAGCTGGACCTGCGCGGATGCGGTGGGAGATAGTCCGTGTAAGAGCACGAGCGCGCAGCTGGTGATCAGCCACGCAATACCGAAGACGACGAGCCCTTGGAATTGATGCGCGATAGCTCCAGATCGCCCTCGTACCCCGAAGGTGAAGCGACGGTTGGCGGCGGTGTTGGCGATTGCGGTCACAAGCAAAGCTGCAAAGTTTGACAGTTGCGCCGGCATCACAATATGAAAGACGAGATAGAGGACGGCGTAGGCCGCGGTAGATGACACTCCGATCGCGCCGAAGCGAATGACCTGACCGAAAAAGCTCGCCGCTCGCGGCTGCTCGAACGGGCGGCGTCCCAGCTCTGCGTAGATCGACTCGACCGGTACCCGACCGGTCATGATGGAGCGGCCAACGCGCAGCATCCCCTTGATGTCCTCGCGAGCGGTCGAGACAATATTCACCGAGCTGTGCGGATCGTCGATCCAATCGACCGGGACCTCATGGATCCGTAGACCGCTCCGTTCGGCGATGATCAGCAACTCGGTGTCAAAAAACCAGCCATTGTCTTCAATGAGTGGGATGAGTTGCTGCGCTACCTCGCGGCGGACGGCCTTGAATCCACACTGCGCGTCGCTGAAGCGCACCGCCATCGCTCCGCGCAGCAGCAGGTTGTAGCTCCGGGAGATGAACTCGCGCGTTCTGCCGCGCACCACACGAGCACCTGGAGCGAGGCGAGTGCCGATCGCGACATCCGAATGTCCGGAGAGCAGAGGGGCGATCAGCGGGGGCAGTGCACTGAGGTCGGTGGACAAATCAACATCTAGGTACGCGACCACTGCCGCGGTGGAGTTCAGCCAAACCTGCTTCAGAGCACGCCCACGCCCCTTCTCCCCCAGGTGCACGGCAACGACACCGGTCAGACTCGCAGCAAGGCGGTCCGCAATATCAGCGGTGTCGTCCGTCGATGCGTTGTCGGCGATAGTGATGCGCCACTGCAGATCTATCCGAGTCGACAGGTACTCGTGAAGGGTGCGGATGCTGCTCTCGAGGATCGCTTGTTCGTTGAATACGGGGACGGCGACGTCGATTGCGAGGAAGTCGGGTGGATGTGGCATACGCACACCCTCGGCGACCGCCCTCGGCACTTCCTATGGGAAAGCTATGAGATTGTTATACATCTGTCATAGTCGTCGGACACACGATCCAGTGCACCGTCCGTATCCCCGAGCAGGCGGTCGGCGCCCGTGACGCCCTCCGAGAGTCGCACCAGATTTTCCCTCACGGCGAGCGCCGTCCCGCGACCAGAGGTGCGGGTCATCTCGGTCGGATACCCGAAGAGCGATTCGACACTCTCGAGGGTCTCTACAAGCTGGAACAACTCGGTCGTTCGGCGAATGCACGGGCGGTGAGCTCGTGACCGGAATGGTCTTCGGGGCCACAGTATTAGAGCCGCTCGAACGTGGAATGATTCACCACCGCCTCCGCAATCTCCTTCAGGTTCGCCGAGGGCGCTCCATGCGCATGGCGACCGTCTTGATGCCATGCACGATGCGCCAGGCATCCATGGGCCCGATTGCCCTGGGACTCTGCAGATGATGAGACGCGAATGAGCTGACTGTGGTCACGGATACACCGGCCGCATAGCCGACACTCTTCCGTGCGATGTGTCAGGCCGTAGGTGACAGTTTTACATCAGGACATCAGTGATTCTCCGGCGGTCGCGGGTCCTTCCGCCCGGGTCTTCCGGAGCCGGGGTATTTGGTTCCGGGCTTCGTCCAGCGGTGTTTCATGATCTCGGTGCACTGGTTACCGACACGTCGAGGATCAGTTCTCCGTGTCAGTCAGGTCGCCCCTCTGCAGATCTACTTCCCGCGAATTCTTCCCGCCCACCGCTCGTCGTTCCTGCGCCGCTGATCGGCACTCGCACCGATCGCTAGGATCAGGGCATGAGGGTAGCGGTGATCGGCGCCGGCGCAATCGGCGGCACGATCGCCGGTCTCCTGGCGCGTGCCGGGCATGAGGTGCAGGTCGTCGCGCGTGGCGAACAACTCGCCGCGCTGACAAGCAACGGTCTTCGGCTCACCGGCGACTGGGGAGACTTCACCGTTCACGTCGATGCCGTAGCGAGCCTCACCCGCTCCCCGGATATCGCATTCCTCACGACGAAGGCGCAGGATGCGGCGGTCGCCCTCCGGGCAAACGCCGAACCTCTCGTCGGTATCCCCATCGTCGTGGTGCAGAACGGTTTGGAAGGTATATCCGCTGCCCAGCGGGCCGCCCCTCGATCAGAGATCGTCGGCGCATTGGCGCTCTACGCAGCGTCGTACCTCTCCCCCGGCACTATCTCGATTACGACCACCGGACCGACATTCCTCGGAGGTGCTGTGCTGCCGGCGCTCTACGCCTCGAAGGTCCTCGGAGCGGTCATGCCGGTTGAGCTCACCAACAATTTCGAGGGCGCCCAATGGACGAAGCTCATCGTCAACCACGTGAACGGCCTTTCTGCCGTAACAGGGCTGAGCGTGCAGGAGGTGATCGGTGACCGGCAACTGCGCGCAGTCATGACTGAGACCATGCGAGAGGCGGTGCGGGTAGGGCGGGCGAATGACATCGAATTCGCCCCGCTGCAAGGCCTCTCCCCATGGCTGTTGTCCGCCCTTCTGCGATTGCCGACGCCGATCGGGCAGCTACTGCCTCTGCTGATGAAACAGCGGATGGGGTCGCGCCCCAATCCGGGGTCGACACTCCAGAGCATCCGTCGCGGCCAGCCTACCGAGATCGACTTTCTCAACGGCGCCGTCGTGCAGCGCGGCGCGATTGCGGGGGTGCCGACGCCCGTCAGCGCCGAACTCGTGGAGATGGTGCACGAAGTGGAACGTAGCGGTGAATTCATCCCGGTGACAACAGTCATTGAGCGGATGAAACGGCCCCTCGGGCGGTAGCGTTCGTCGAGCGCAACGTGCGGCACGTATCGAGTCGGCTGCGGATCGTGGGTTGGCCTTTCTAGACTCACTCTCCTCCCCGCGTTCTCATCTCATCCGCGGGCTGCTCGGGAAATTTTCTCTACTTCGGGTTGGGACTTTAGAATCTGGGTCGGGCTGGTGATTCTAGCGAGAGAGGAGTAGCGAAATTCTGCCCACGCGCACGCGTGAGTTTTGACGTACCGCGATCGACAGGGTTTCGAAGACACGGCGCGCAGGGTACAACGAAGGACGGACTGACAGGCCATGTCTGACGCACTGGAAATTCACGCCCCGCGCCAACAGTCTTCCCGCTCTCGCGCAGCTGAGTTGTTGGCAGTAAGAGCTATCCGGATTGCCGAGATGGGGTTTCGCAGTTCACGTTGGCTACTGGTTAGGTGTCGGAAACGCCCCCAATTGCACCAGAAGCCCGAGGTCGTCACGGCAGGCCCAATACTCGGCGATCATCCCGTCGGTGACCCGGAACAGGTGCATAAAAGTCCAGACAATCGGCTTGCCTGTCACCGGAATAGCCTTGAAGAGCGGAGAAGTCGACGCGGTGTGGGTGCCGACCAGATCAAGGTGGACCGACACCAGATCCCCAGCGGCGACCACGTGGTGGATGCGGATGTCCGGATTCCCCAGGTCATGCTCGAGAACGAGCGAGATCTGCCGAACTCCTGTCCGGCCCTGGGGCGCCGCGGCGTGGTTGATGAAGTCCTCGGCCACCAGTTCGAAGGCCGCTTCGTCCCGTCGATGAAGTCGAGCGAAATACTCCTCGACAACTACCTGCGGGAGGTGGGTTTCCGAGGCGGATTCGGTATGCATTGTCATACGGTCGTCTCCTTCGTGGGGTGGGCCAGCACAAGCGGACGCGGTGCGCAGGTTGGGACGGGCCTGAACCGTATCGGAGGTGTCATCACGCCTGCAAGCGATGGCGAGAAGCTTGCGACGGGGAGAGCCGGTGGCCGCATGGATAAGGAATCACCTGTCTCTCATTCCGAGCAGATCGTACGTACAGCATCTGGCTTTGGTTAACAGACCGATGGGGAGCCTGTCGCGTGTGCCAGCGCAAACCACCTGACGGACGAGCGCAGGAGATAGATTCGCACCTTCGCGAGCGGCTCGGTGGATTCCAGAAGCCATTAATCTCCTTCGCGCATCCGCGGAATCGAGTGGAGCAAGAAGCCACTGGAGCCTCCATCCCCAGCCTGTGGGCAGAGGCCGCGCCAGCGAGTCCTGCTGCGGCGATGACGAAACTCGCCGACTCTGTCATGCTTACCTCTTCGCGCAAGCCGGTTCATCTGGGCCAATGACCTACTCGACAGTCGCAAGAGGCTCCCCAACGGGAAAGCCCGGCGTTGCAGTCCAGTCGCACTGGTTCTCGGTCGGAGTTTCCAACATCTCGGCCTCGGGATGCTGCGCGACAGGATGACCGCCGCCGAGGTATCCCGTGCTCTGCATGAGAGCGACTTGGCGATCAAGCATCGGCAGTTTGCGATCGTCGACGCGAACGGCCGCGCGGTCGCCTTAACTGACAGCGCCGGCATGGGTGAGGCCGGACGATACAGCGGAGACGGCTTCACCTGCCAAGCGAACACGGTTTCACAACGACACCGTCTGGGGGGACGACCATGGCTGATGCGTTCGAGCAATCGGGCGGACCACTGACGTCACGCCTGCTCGCAGCGCTCGAGGCGGCCTAGGGATCCGGTGGCGACCTCCGCGGTCAGCAGTCTGCGGCCACCCTCCTCGTTCCGGCCAACGGGACGGCCGCGGATACCGATAGCGACCTTCGGGTAAAGGATCACCCCGCCCCGCTGGTCGAACTCCGGTTCTGGGCCGAACTGGGACTGACCACGCCGGGATGCCACAGCGCGGGGTCGACCTGCGGCGCACGGCGAACGCCACCGAGGGGATTAATTGGCGGTCGACGAGACGGTCTATGTCTATGTCGATGTCAGTGTGGGTCGAGAGAAAGCGCACCGTGCGGTCGTGCACCTCGTCGTGGATACCGATGGACCTGTCCCGGATGATGCCGGTCAACCGGGCAATATCGTCGGAAGACGTGTGACTGTAGCCGGTCTCCGCGACCTCGACCGGAAGGCCGAACCGCTTGCCCCATCCGTCGGCGGCGGACGCCGAGAGCTGTTCGGGACTCAGCGCCGTAGCGGCGTGTTGCACGGCATCCCTGATTCGACCAAAGGAGTCGATGAGAAGTGCCGTTGTGTTTGTCATGCCCCGACGGCAGTTCGGAGGACATACCCGAGTGAGGTTTGCCCTATCCCGCGGCAAACAGCGCTACGTCGCGGATGATGCAGTCGCAGGCGACCTGATACCGCCTCGCCGCGCACTCACCGATCTCATCGACGAAAGAACCGGATAAATCAGACGACCAAGGGAGCGAACAGTATGCCCGGGCACGAACCAGCTCACACCGACACTCCCCGCCGGGTTAGGGCACACGGGCAATCACAACTCGCCGAAACTGGCCCAACCAGTGCCGAAAGCGCAGTACCGCCGATGTGATGGACAGGGCTGATCCAGCCCGCGTCTGCCTGCTAGCAGGAGTCTGCGAAAACTCGTCGTGGATGCTCGAAGTCGCGATTGTCCACGATGCTCGACGCCGCAGTGCGCGGCTTCGCTTCGGCCAAGTAGAGATCTTCGCCGCCACGGTAACGCTCCGCGTCCTCCAGCGGACCATCGCGATCGAGCATCCTCTGCTCTGCGAGTTCGCGAGGCACATCGAGCCAGACCGAATAGTTCCAGAGCCCGGCGAGCTCCGGACGATTGAGGAAGATCCCGTCAACCACCAGGATCGCGTTCTTCGGACCGGTGCGCCATTTCGACTGCACCGGAAGATCGCGGACACTGTCGAATGCCGCCGTCACGAAAGCAGTGCTTCCTCCCATACGGAACGGCTCGAGCAGTACGCGCCGAAAAGTCGAGTAGTCGAAAGAGTCGCGGTAATAGCCCTCGGGCGAATCGGCACCGCGGGCATGGCGTTCGGCCTGAGATCGGTGGAAGTCGTCGATGGAGGCCCGGAACACCGAACGTCCTGTGGCAGTAAGTGCGGCGGCGAGATCATCGGCGAAGTGTGTCGTGCCCGCGCCATCCATCCCGTCGATCGCGATTACGACGCGTCCGCCCACATAGAGTGCGACGATCTCGGCGGCGAGAGCGTCAAGGAGATCCTTTTTTTCGGGCTGCCATCTGGCCATAACAATGAGCCTACGCTGCGGCGTCTGCGTCGCGCTGGAAACGCACAGCCGCGGTGTCTCTCGACTGCAGGGGTTCGTAGAGTGGTCGAATGGACATCTCCAACGCCGTCAACTCGTGGTTTGCGGCCAACCGCCGCGACCTCCCATGGCGGCGAGCTGACGTCAGCGCGTGGGGCGTCCTCGTGAGCGAGATCATGTTGCAGCAGACTCCGGTGGTACGAGTGATCCCGCGACTCGAGGAGTGGTTGCGACGGTGGCCCGACCCCGCTGCCCTGGCCGCAGTCCCTTCTGGCGAGGCTGTGCGGGCCTGGAACCGACTCGGCTACCCTCGACGCGCGCTCTACTTGCACGCCGCCGCCGTCGCCATCACCGAGTTTCATTCCGGAGCGGTGCCGCGCGACCTCGACGCGTTGCTCGCCCTCCCGGGTGTCGGCGACTACACCGCGCGGGCGGTGGCCGTGTTCGCCTACGGCGACCGACATCCCGTCGTCGACACGAACGTTAGACGGGTGATCGCCCGGGCCATCGACGGTCAGGCTGAAGCGGGTCCGCCATCGGTGAAACGCGATCTTGCCGCGATGGAGGCATTGCTACCCGCCGATGACGAAGGTGCCAGAATCTTCAATGCGGCTGCGATGGAGCTCGGGGCAATCGTCTGCACCGCTCGCGCGCCCCGCTGTGACCAGTGCCCGCTTTCCGCGGTCTGTGCGTGGCGAATCGCCGGGTATCCGGCCTACCAGGGCCCACGAAAGTCGGTACAGAAGAAGTTCGAGGGCTCGGACCGCCAAGTGCGCGGCCTGATTCTGGCCGAGCTGCGGGCCTCGGATGTGCCGGTACACGCTCTCGAGCTCGAAACGGTTTGGGCGGATGTTACGCAGAGAGCCAGGGCATTGGTCGGCCTGCTCGCCGACGGGCTCGTGGTCGGGACTCCCGCCGACGGCTACGAACTTCCCCGGTAGACAGCTTCATCCGATTCGGAGTTGACTTGCTTTCTGCGTGAGCTACCCGAGATCCATGGTGCGGTCGCCGATCTTGCCGCACACCTCGACGGGCGCACCATCGACCGTTTCCAGGCTCAGTCGTTCGAGGTGATGAAGACATTCGATCCACCGACCTCGGCCCTGGCGGGGGAGGTCGTGCGGCTCGTCAGCCGACAGGGAAAATACCTGGACCTCGAGGTCGGCGAACTGCCCGGCATCGCGAGGCTCGGGCCAGATCCGCTCGATCCCTCCTTCGCTGTTGAAAGCTTTGCACGGGTTCTCGCGGGTGCAGGCAGGTCCGAGATCACAGGCGTGCTGCGCAGCCAGTCCGTGATCGCCGGTATCGGCAATGCGTACGCCGATGAAATCCTGCATGCGGCGAAGATGTCACCCTTGGCGCCCGCATCGATGCCTCCCGAGCGAGTCCAGCGGCTCTCCGGGCCCTCGCGGACATTCCGGGCTGGCGCGCCCGCCCGGAATGACCGCCGTCGCCCGGGTTGAGGGCAGGGTGCGGCACCGAACGGAACAGGCTAGCGGTCTTCGTTCTCATCCGCGATGACTCGCGGCTTGACGTAAGGGTCTTCATCGCCCGCGTACTTGGCGGTGCTCCGCAGTCCGCCGATCTCACTGTCGCGGCTGGCCGCTTCGGCCAGAAGCGCCTCGATGTGCTTGGCATTCTCCGGCACGGCATCGGCGATGAACTCGAGCGATGGCGTCAGTCTCGCGGTGATGTTCTTACCCACCTCACTGCGCAGCATCCCGGTGGCCGACTTGAGCGCGATCGCCGAATCCGTGCGCTCCTCATCAGTGCCGTAGACGGTATAGAAGATCGAGGCGTGCTGTAGGTCCCCGGTCACTTTCACGTCGGTGATCGTCACGAATCCCAGGCGTGGATCCTTGAGCCCGCGCTCGAGAGTCTTCGCAATGATCACCTTGATGCGATCCGCCATTTTGGCGGCGCGAGCCGGGTCAGCCATAATTTTTCCTTCTCTCCCGCCGGACTAGATGACCCAAGGCGTCCGGCGGAGGCGACCAGGTAAAGAGGCTTGCGGAACTCCGCCTCTGCCCTGGTCGCCCTCGTCGGTGGCCGCCGAGGAACTGCCTAGACGCGGACCTTCTCTTTGAGTTCGATCGTCTCGATCTCATCGCCAATTTGGATGTCGTTGAACTTGCCGAGACCGATACCGGCTTCGAAGTCCGTGCGCACCTCGGTGACGTCGTCCTTGAACCGACGCAGCGACTCGATGGCCAGACTGTCCCCGACCACGACACCGTCGCGGATAACCCGGGCCTTCGCGTTACGTGTGATGGTTCCACTGCGCACGATGACACCGGCGACATTTCCGAACTTGGAAGAACGGAAGACCTCGCGGATCTCGGCGACACCGGACTGCACCTCTTCGAACTCGGGCTTGAGCATTCCCTTGAGGGCGTTCTCCACGTCCTCGAGGGCCGCGTAGATGACCGAGTAGAAACGCACGTCCACACCCTCACGAGCCGAACGCTCCCGCGCCTTCGTGTCGGGGCGCACGTTGAATCCGATGATGATCGCGTTGTCGATCGTGGCGAGGTTCACATCACTCTCGGTGATAGCACCGACACCGCGGTGGATGATGCGCAGCTGCACACTGTCGTCCACCTCGATCTTGAGCAATGACTCCTCGAGCGCCTCGACGGCACCGGAGACGTCACCCTTGATGATCAGGTTGAGGGACTCGACCTTGCCATCCTCGAGGGCCTTGGTGAAGTCCTCGAGGCTGATGCGCTTGCGGCTGCGGGCGAGCAGGGCGTTGCGCTCTGCTGCTTCGCGCTTCTCCGCGATCTGGCGGGCCGTGCGGTCATCGTCGGTGACCAGGAAGGTGTCACCTGCGCGGGGAACGGAGGTGAGTCCGAGCACCGAGACCGGACGGGCGGGCGTGGCGAATTCGACCGCTGTTCCGTTCTCGTCGAACATCGCTCGCACGCGGCCGTAGGCCGTTCCGGCAACGATCGCGTCTCCGACCTCGAGGGTTCCCGACTGGATGAGCACGGTCGCAACCGCGCCACGTCCCTTGTCGAGCTTGGCCTCGATAGCGACGCCGCGCGCATCCTTGTTGGGGTTCGCGCGCATGTCAAGCCCGGCATCCGCGGTGAGGAGTACTGCCTCGAGAAGCTCGGGGATACCGATCTTGTTGAGTGCAGAGACGTCGATGAACATCGTGTCCCCGCCGTATTCTTCTGCGACGAGACCGAACTCGGTGAGCTGCTGGCGCACCTTGGCGGGGTTTGCCCCGTCCTTGTCGATCTTGTTGACAGCCACCACGATGGGCACATTTGCGGCCTGGGCGTGGTTCAGAGCCTCAATCGTCTGCGGCATGATGCCGTCATCCGCCGCGACCACGAGGATAGCGATGTCGGTGACCTGCGCACCTCGGGCACGCATGGCGGTGAACGCCTCGTGGCCCGGGGTGTCGATGAAGGTGATGGCGCGTTCGATGCCCTCGTGCTCCGTCATGACCTGGTAGGCACCGATGTGCTGGGTGATCCCACCTGCCTCACCGGCGACGACGTTGGCGTTGCGGATCGCATCGAGTAGGCGCGTCTTTCCGTGATCGACGTGGCCCATGACGGTGACCACGGGTGGGCGGGCCTCGAGGTCGTCCTCGGTCTCGTCATCCAACTCCTGATCGAGATCGATATCGAAGCCGCTGAGCAGCTCGCGATCCTCGTCCTCCGGCGAGACCATTTCGATCTTGAAACCGAGCTCATCACCGAGGATGTTGAACGTCGCCTCATCGAGGGACTCGGTCGCCGTGGCCATCTGCCCCAGGTGGAACAGCACGGTCACCAGATTGCCGGGGCTCGTGTCGATCTTGTCGGCGAAGTCAGTGATCGACGCTCCACGACGAAGGCGGATGGATGTCTTACCATCGCCACGGGGAACGCTGACGCCACCGAGCGAAGGCGCTTCGCGAAGCTCGAACTCTGCCCTTTTCGTACGCTTCGACTTACGTGCCTTGCTCTTGCCGCCTCCGCGACCGAAAGCACCAGCGGTCCCTCCACCGGGTCCGCGACCACGACCGCCCCCTCCAGCGGGACGGTTCGGCCCGAAGTTCGAGCCAGGAGCGCCAGCAGGAGCTCCACCGGGACGGAATCCACCGGCACCGGCCGGACGTGCCCCGCCCGCTCCACCGGGACGGAATCCACCGGCACCGGCCGGACGTTGTCCGAACCCGCCGGGACGCTGTGCTGCCTGGCCGGGTCCGCCGGGACGCGGAGCGCCGGGGCGGGGGGCTGACGGACGGGGAATGCCGGTCGACGAAGCCGCCGGACGGGTGTTCATACCCTGTGTCGACGCATAGGGGTTATTACCCGGACGGGGAGCGCCGGGACGCTGCATGCCCTGCGTGCTCGCGAAGGGATTGTTGCCCGGACGAGCGGTGCCGGGGCGCGGGATGCTTGATCCCTCGGCGGCGGGAGCGGCGGGAGCCGCAGTTGCGGGTATCGCTGGGGTTTCGGAGGCCGGTGCGGTGGGTGCCGCGGGAGTCGGAGCCGCAGGGGCTTCGGCGACGGGCGCAGGGCGTGCGGGAGCAGCCGCAGCCGCGGGGGCTGCCGGCTTCTCGGGCGCCTTGATGCCATCGGCCTCGAGGGCGGCCCTCAGCTTGCGGGCTACCGGAGGTTCGATGCTGGAGGACGGTCCTTTGACGAACTCGCCCATTTCCTTGAGCTTCTCAAGAGCTTTCTTGCTGTCAATGCCGAGTTCTGCTGCGATCTCGTGCACGCGTGGTTTTGCCACAGTGTTCTCCTTGTCGGGCCGACTCCCGATCAGGAGAGGGCCTTAATTGTGGACGGGT
>JBKJLH010000115.1:0-33924 GCA_046597035.1 Lacisediminihabitans sp. | reverse complement strand
CCAGTGCCAGTAATTCCACCCAGCATCACATCACCACTGCCGACTGACGACGAAGTCGACGTGTGGTTGACTGAAAGGCTCGGCTATTGGCCGACCGCCGGGCCGTCACACTGCAACTCGACACTCACGCAAATGCCACGAGCGATGAGGATGCTGGTGATTGGACCCGTCTCGGCGGCACCGTCGTCCGCATCGACCAGATCTCGATTCGCTACGTACCCTCCACGGAACCACTGGAGTCCGGGCTAGCCCCCGAACGCGGTGCAGCTGTGGTTCATACGACGTCCTCGATTTGGCCCATGTAGCCGCACCATGGATCGATCTCTGGATGGATCATCCGTATTCGCCGACTGTGACCGCTCTGATCGCACTTTTTGGACTGCGAGGACCGATCGAGGTCTGCCATGGCCGACTTCGCCCAGCCCAGAACAGCCAGCTCACCTGAGCCCGACATCCATGGTCTACAGACCGCGTGGTCGGTACCTCCACACGGTCCTTCTGAGCTCACTGGTTGTCCCAGGGGTCGATCAACTGGACACCGGTGTCGGTGAAGCCTGCAGCATTCCGGGTTGCCAAAAGGCCACGGGTTGCCGGCAGACCGCTGCAATCTGTGCCTCAAAGCCGCCGATCGTTCGACCCGTGCGCGAGCGGCGCGTCAGGCAGGAGGGCGATGCCCAACCGATGACCGCTCGCCTCGGTATTGTTCTGGCAAGCTCAGAGACCTTTTCCGTGTGCAGAGCAATCCCGCGCGAGAGTCTTCCACACGTGCGGGCTCGTGGTGCCGGGGGATTTCCACGTCGACTCGGCCGATCTCGGCGACTTGATCACGAAAGTAGCGACCGAGCCCCGAGGGCACTGGGCGAGATTTGAGATGCAACCGATTGACGATCAACATCGCGGATGACCAGTTTCAGAACGGCGGGCCGATTCGCGGTGTTCCGGGTGGCGTTTATCGCTGGTGCTCGACATCAACCCGTCCTCCCGTCGACGCTCGCCGCGATTGGCCAGGTGTAGCCGAGACCCGCATTGTGCGCGTCGGAGCCGTCACAATCGGAGCCGTCACAATCGGAGCCATCACAATCTCGGAGCCGTCTCGGTCTGCACCTTCACGAGTTGGGTGGGCAGCCTTCTCGACACGTCTCGCTGGGCCGATTGTCGAGATTTATCTCGCCAGTCAGGTTTCGCGAAGCACACCGAAGTCACCGCGCAGAACTAAATTTTTCGGATACTCGGTTGCACCGTGGCCGCGTCGTCGCAGTCGGAATCGCGATGCATGACGGCGTGATGAAGGCTCGAGAGGAGTTCGCCGAATGATCTATATTTCAAATCTATGACGTGCGTTCCGTTGCTGATATGGTGGCCCGATGACCAGTGAACGTGACCAGGCAGGGATCACCGCCAATACACGTGAGCTCGAGACCGATATCGTCACCGACTTCTCGGAGCACCTGAGTTACGGAGAATATCTGGCTCTGGACGATGTACTCCACGCCCAGCATCTGCGGTCGAATCCCCTTCATCATGACGAGATGCTCTTCATCATCCAGCACCAGACCAGCGAACTGTGGCTGAAACTGATGATCCACGAGCTGAGGTCGGCGCGGGCGGCCCTTCAGCGGGACGACCTCGGCACGGCGCTCAAACGAATCGCACGCGTCAAGCACATCCAAGTCTCGATGACCGAGCAGTGGTCGGTTCTCGCCACCCTCACGCCGTCAGAATATGTCGAGTTCCGCCGCTTTCTCGCGACCTCATCCGGCTTCCAGTCCTACCAATACCGTGCCGTCGAGTTTCTGCTCGGTAACAAGAACGCGAAGATACTCGAGGTGTTCACGAGCGAACCCGAAGCGCAGGCCATGCTCGTTCAACTACTGGAGGAGCCGACGCTCTACGACGAGTTCCTTCACTTTCTGTCTCGCGCGGGGTTCCCGATCCCCGTCGCGGTGCTCGAGCGTGACGTGACGCTCGCCCACGTCTTCACGCCGGAACTCGTTCCGGTGTTCGTGTCGATCTACCAGAGCTCGAGCGACAACTGGCGGGTCTACGAGGCATGCGAAGAGTTCGTCGACCTCGAAGACAACTTCCAGCTCTGGCGATTCCGCCACCTGCGCACCGTCTCGCGCACGATCGGCATCAAGAGCGGCACCGGCGGGTCGAGCGGCGTGCAGTTTCTCGAGCGCGCCCTCAGCCTGACCTTCTTCCCCGAGCTCTTCGCCGTGCGCAACGAAATCGGGGCCGGATGACGTCTATGCGCGCCGGTCGTGCGCTCATCGACGACTGTTGGGTCGATGGGACGATCGTGCCGGGCTTTTGCGATAGTCACGTGCATCTCGGGCTGGTAGACGCGGCCGAGTTGGTTCCACACGGCATCGCCCGGGTGGTTGATCTCGGCTGGGATCCGGATGTTGCGCGCCAATGGACCGCGCTGTCGGCGTCCGGCGGCGCAACCGTGGATATCGCCGGTGCGATCCTCACCGCCCGTGGCGGATACCCGGCATCCGCAGAGTGGGCCCCGTCCGCGGCCGCACGGGAGGTCAGCACAGCGGATGACGCTGAATCCGCGATCGTCGACATCCGGGGTATCGGCGGCCGAGTCGTCAAGATCGCCCTCAACAGCGAGGTCGGTCCCGTGTGGCCCGACGACCTCCTCGAGACGGTCGTGTCGATCGCGCACCTCTCCGGCCTTCCCGTTGTGGCGCATGCGGAGGGCGCCGGCCAGTCCGAGCGGGCGCTCACCGCCGGCGTCGATACGCTCGCCCATGCTCCGTGGACCGAGACCCTCGCCGACGAACTGCTGCAGCAAATGGCGCAACACATGTCGTGGATCTCTACCGTCGACATCCACGGCTGGGGCTCCCGCAACGCCGACTTCGACCGCGCAATCGGCAACCTCGAGAGGTTCGCCGCTGCTGGTGGACGGGTGTACTACGGAACGGATCTCGGTAACGGCCCGCTGCCGACCGGGCTCAATCGCCGTGAACTCGATGCACTCTGCACAGTGCTTCCGACGGCAGATTCCGTCATTCGATCTCTCGCCGGCTTCCTTCCATCACGCGAACTACCGCAGACGTCATCTTTTATTCCCGGACCGGCATATGACGAGAAAACTGATCTCGCCGACTGGCTCTTCACCAGTGTCATCCTGCCCGCCGACCGCCTCGAGGAGATTCCCACATGACCGCCAACCCCACCCTGCCCACCGGCCACGAGCTCGATGAGACAGATCCTCTCGCCGAATACACCGGTCGCTTCATCCCGAGTACTGAGGTGGTCGCCTACCTCGACGGCAATTCCCTCGGGCGCCCTCTCGCGACGACCCTCGACCGGGTCTCCGACTTCATCACGCGCGCGTGGGGCTCCCGGCTCATCCGCTCGTGGGACGAGCAGTGGATGGAGCTGCCCCTCAGCCTTGGGGACCGGATCGGTCGAGTGACGCTCGGCGCCGCCGCGGGACAGACCCTGGTTGGTGACTCGACAACCGTGCTGCTCTACAAGCTGATCCGGGCCGCGGTGGATGCGCGCTCCGAGCGCACCGAGATCGTGATCGACACCGACAATTTCCCCACCGATCGCTACATCCTGGAAGGGGTGGCCGCCGAGCGCGGGCTCACGCTTCGGTGGATCGAAGCCGATCCGCAGGGCGGTGTCACGGCGGAGCTCGTGCGCGCCGCGGTCAGCGAGCGCACAGCGCTCGTGGTGCTCAGCCATATCGCGTACCGCTCCGGATTCATCGCCGATGTTCCGGCCATCACCGAAGTGATCCACGACGCCGGCGCGCTTGTGCTCTGGGATCTCTGCCACTCCACCGGTGTCGTCCCGACGAAACTCGACGAGTGGGGCGTCGACATCGCCGTCGGCTGCAGCTACAAATACCTCAACGGCGGGCCGGGGGCGCCCGCCTTCGCCTACGTGGCGTCACCGCTGCAAGACACCCTTCGCCAGCCGATCTGGGGATGGATGGGTGCCGAAGACGTCTTCGCGATGGCCGATGGCTTCCAGCCGGCACCCGGCATGCGCCGGTTCCTGAGCGGCACTCCACCGGTGCTCGGGATGGTGCCGATGCAGGACATGCTCGCACTCATCGAAGAGGTCGGGATCGACGCCATCCGCTCAAAGTCGCTTCGTCTCACCAATTTCGTGATCCGCTGGGCCGAAGAGCATCTCGCCGAATTTGGCGTTTCCGTGGGTGGGCCACGAGCCGATTCCGAGCGCGGGAGCCACGTGACCCTGCTGCATCCGCAGTTCCAGAAAGTGACCAGTCTGCTCTGGGAGCGAGATGTGATCCCCGACTTCCGCTTTCCCAACGGACTGCGCATCGGTCTCTCGCCGCTCAGCACACGCTTTGCCGAGGTCGAAACCGGACTTGAAAATGTGCGCGACATCCTGCGGGACCTCATGCCATGAGTCGGATGCCCGACGATTCGGAATCTCGACCGGGCAGCACGACCTCGCTGGTGCGCTCGATCGTCGGTCTCTACCTCCGTCGCCTCGACGGGTGGATCGCGACGGCCCATCTGGTCGCGCTGCTCGAAGACCTCGGAGTGCCGGCGGCTCTCGGTAGAACGGCGATCGCCCGGGTGAAGCAGAAGAACCTGCTGGTGTCGGAGCGCAATTCGCGCGGTGTCGGCTATCGCCTGAACGCCGACGCCGTCGGGATGCTGCGCGCCGGGGACCGCCGCATCTTCGCACCCCGGCGGATGGCTGCCGATGATCCGTGGTGCCTTGTCTCGTTCTCGATCCCCGAGCACGACCGCGCCCTCCGCCACCAGCTGCGCCACCGACTCCGCTGGATCAGTTGCGGCACCGTCTCGCCTGCCCTGTGGATCTGCCCCGCCTTCCTCTCGGGCGAAGTCGAGGAGATTCTCGATGACCTGTGTCTGCGCCAACACGCCACCGTATTCACCGCCACGGATGCCCGCGGTGCGGCTTCCTTGCGAGACTCGGTGGCGTCCTGGTGGGACCTCCCGGGCATCGCGGCCCTCCACGACGAATTCATCACCGTGGCATCGCTGCTGCTGTCCACTGCCCCAACCGACGGCGCCGATGCCTTCCGCCGATATGTTCGCGGCCTCGACACCTGGCGCCCGATCCCCTACCTCGACCCGGGACTCGGCGTGGACCTGTTGCCGGCAGACTGGTCGGGCCATCGCAGCGAGAACCTCTTCGCGCAGTTCAGCGAGCGCCTTGCCGGACCGGCGCTCGATCACGTATTGGCGCGGGTCACGACGCCCTGACCCCGCGCCGACCCGGTCATCTGGAGCGCGGCTGGAGGACCAAAGACCCTGTTCGCCTCGCATTGTGCGGTGCACGATCGGGGAACGAGCACACCAGTGCACTCGCAGCACAAGTCGGCTCCCGCCGGCAAGCTTGGCCTTCCCACCGCGTCAGCACTCGTGATCGGCTCGGTCATCGGCACCGGCGTTTTCGGCATCCCCGCCGCACTGGCGATGTTAGGGCCGATCAGCCTCATCGCCTTTGCTCCGGTGACCATCGGCGCTCCGGCATTGGCAATCGTCTTCGGATGGCTCTCCAAGCAAATCCCTGGATCCGGGGCCCTATCTTTGCGCCCGTGACGCCTCCGGAGGCTTCGAGGGTTCCTGAACGGTTGGTCCTACCGGGTGACGGCATGGGCCGACAATGCGGCGATCGTTGTGGCTCTGACGGGGTATGTGGAAGTGTTCGTCAACACAGACCACACCATCTTCTGGTCAATCGTGATCGCAACCACCGGACTGTGGATCCCGGTTCTCATCAACGTCGTCGGTATCCGCACCATGGGTGCCTCCCAGGCGATCTTCACGATTCTGAAGATCGTTCCCCTGGTCTTCATCGCAATCGTTGGCGTATTCTTCATCGACCCGGCCAACTTCGGGGCGTTCAACTCCTCGGGCGGGAGCGCCTGGGGTGCGATCGCCGGCGCAGGAGCCATAGCGCTCTTTGCGTACCTCGGCATCGAGACCGCCTCCGTTGCAACCGGCCGTGTCAAGAATCCGGAGCAGAACGTTGGTCGCGCACCCGTCTGGGGCACCGTCGTCTGCGCGGTGATTTATATTCTGGGTACCTTCGTCGTCTTCGGCACGGTGAGCAACACAGCATTGCGACTCTCCACCGCTCCATTCAGTGACGCCGCCAACTCCATCTTCGGTGGCTCACTCGCTGGCCGATCGGTCGCCGTCGCCGCGATCGTCTCTGGACTGGGTTGCCTTGTCGGGTGGACCTTCATCGTGGGTGAAATGCCCAATGCCGCGGCCAAAGACGGCATGTCACCCAAAATTTTTGCTCGCGAGCAGCGCGGACTACCGATCTTCGGCATTCTTGCCTCCACGATTCTCGCGACACTTCTCACTGTGGTGGCATATACGAAATTTTCGCAGGTGTTCACCACAGTCCTACTGCTCACCGTGTTCACCTCTGTCATCCCGTATATGTTCTCCGCGGCCGCCCAGGTTTTCTGGCTGGTGACCAAAGGCCGTCCGACATCGTGGGGGCATTTCGTCAAGGATCTGACGATTTCGTTGGTCGCTCTCGCGTTCATATTCTGGGCACTCGCCGGCGCCGGAGCACAGGCGGCCTACTACGGCGTTTTCGTCTTCCTTCTCGGAGTGCCGTTGTACGTGTGGCTGCGAGCCTCCAAAAAGGTGCCAGCCGTTCCAGCCTCTGCCGGAATTTCCGCCGAAGCGGATGTCGTCACCGCGACGCAACTCGAAACCCACGTGCAAAAACACCCGGAATTGGAGCCCATCACATGACGACGACCATCGACACCGCACACGAATCTCGTGCTTCTGAAGACCCTGAACTAGCACAGTTGGGGGTTGATTCCGAGGTCGGCCAGTTGCGTCAAGTGATCCTTCACAGACCCGGTCTCGAGCTCAGTCGGCTGACTCCGCAAAACCGCGAAGCATTGCTGTTCGACGACGTGCTCTGGCCGTCGAAAGCTCGGTCTGAACACGATGGCTTTGCCGACGCGCTCACCGACGAGTGGTCTCCCACCCAAGCCCTAGCCGACCTCGTGACGATGCGAGAGACCTCAGCGAGACCGCTCGATGAGATTTCGGTGTGCTTTCTGGGGGACGGCCGCAATAACGTGGCGCGAAGTGTGCTCACCAGTGCGGCATTGCTGGGGATGGATGTGCGCATCGCGGCTCCTTCACAACTGCAGCCATCACGGGACCTGGTGGCGCAGGCGATCGCGGTCGGGTCGGGAGCACGAGTTACGTGACCGATGATGTCGACGCCGCGGTTGCACGCGCGGATTTTCTCTACACCGACGTGTGGGTGAGCATGGGTGAACCCGAGGCTGAGTGGGGCGAGCGGATTCCGCTTCTTCTACCGAACCGGGTCGATGCCGAAATGCTTCAGAAGACCGGCAACCGGGAGCTGCAGTTTCTGCACTGCCTGCCGAGTGTTCATGACCGGCACACCGAACTCGGACAGAAAGCCGTCGAGCGTTTTCAGCTGGACGGTGTCGAGGTGAGCGATGACGTCTTTCGTTCACCATCATCACGGGTCTACGACCAGGCCGAGAACAGAATGCACACCATCACAGCAGTTCTCCTCGCATCCCTCCGACTCGAACGTCGAATCATCGTGCGACTGGTGATCGCGCTCGGTGGCAACGCCCTCCTGCGAAATGGCGAGCGCCCAGAGGCAGAAACCCAGACCGACCGACTGACCAGTATCGCTCCTGCGCTCGCATCGCTGGCCGACAACAACGAAGTTGTGCTCGTTCACGGCAACGGACCTCAGGTCGGCCTCTTCGCCCTGGAAAACATCACCGACACCACGATCACCACCCCGTACCCTCTCAGCGACATGGTTGCCGAATCTCAGGGCCTCATCGGTGCCTGGATCCAGCGATCGCTCCTGAATGCGCAAGCGACTAAACCGATGGTCACCGTGATCTCGCAGACGATTGTCGATCAGGACGATCCGGGATGGTCGACACCGAGTAAATACGTCGGTCCGGAATACACCACGACCGAGTCGAGCGTGTTGGCCAAACGCCATGGCTGGAACTTCAGGGAGGAGCATGCCGGGTTCCGCCGTGTCGTGGCCTGCCCTATGCCTCGTGAGGTGGTCGAACGATCGACGATTTCGGAGCTTCTCGATGCAGGTATCACCGTTGTTGCGGGAGGTGGGGGAGGGATCCCCCTGACGAGGATCGACGGACATCTCCTTGCCGTAGACGCGGTTGTGGACAAGGATGCTGTGGCATCTTTGCTGGCGATCAACCTGCACGCAGATCTTCTCGTGATCCTCACCGACGCGCCGGGACTCAGTCCGGCTTCGGAACCCCGGGGCAGGAGTTGATCTCATCAGTGACGGCGGCCAGTCTGTCGTCACAGACGTTCGACGCGGCAACTATGCGCCCGAGGGTTCGCGCGGCGATCCGCTTCGTCGAGAGCACCGGAAAACGCGCTGCTATCGGAAGTTTGGACGAAGTTGTGACGGTTGTCCGCGGCACGGCACTATTAGATTCCATCCCACTGACGACAACTCAGCTACCCGCTAAGCAGAGCATTTTTCCACGCCCGGTTCGGCACTGGAGATAATCCACAAGCGACGCGACCTTTCAAACCGGGAACGTCGCGATGTTTGGCGCAATCCCCTGCGCCGTGGTGCCCAAGGTCGGGGTCAGGTCCATCACAAATCTCAAAGTCATCCCGCGTTTGGCATACGCCGGTGCTCGACGAGATCGCCAATGATGCCGAGGCTCCCGCTCACCGCACCACCTGCCGGGAGTCTGGTGATATCGGTGGATACGGCCGTCACGGACTCCTCGCCTGCTCAGGCTGGGCTAGATGCGTCCGTCAGCAGGCCCCCGGCCGTGGAGCGTCGGCGAATTCCGGATCTCGCGAAAAACACTGGGGTTGACCCCACCGCGCCCGAAGCAGGATTCGAATCCGATTTGACCGCTGACAGGCAGATGAAATTTACCGTTAGTGTCCCTCCGCCCCGTAGGCTCCGTGCCTGTTCGCACTGACCGATACTTTTCGTCCCCCCATCTCGGTGCCGACGCTATCCCGACCGGGGCAGGACCGACGCCGTCATCACGAACATCACCTCTTGGTCATCGACAAAATGCTGGTGTGCGTTCCCACGGTCGGGCAGTTTCTCGTCACGGAAGGTCGTGGGCGGATCTGCTTTGACCTCGTCGCGGACACAGAGGAGGTACTTCCGACGCTGATGGAAAATCTGGAAAACGATCTCCGATCCCTCACCCGGAGAAGGGAACTGTCGGTGGATTGGATTAAATCCGCGTCCATTCCGCAGCCGCTCCGATAGCCGCACTCGCGAAGCTGCACCGCCGGCCTGTGGTGTTGTTCACCAACTGTTTGTGCTGAAAGGACCACTGCAGTGAAAGGGTTGGGTGGGGGTCCCGGAAACTCTGGCTCCGTCATGAGGAGGTATGTGATGCCTGCACTGACCGGTCACCGGGTGGTCGTCTTCATCCAGGAGAACAAGACCACCGATTTTTACTTCGCCGCGATGAAGGTGTGGGGCGCCCAGGTTGCCAACAACGGCAAGCTGTTGACGGCGCCGCCGAACTTCGACCAACCCCACGACCGGTCAAGTTGGGTGCACTACCGGATGGGCGATTATCCGGCGCTCGACGTTCAGGTCGATACAGACACGGTGATTCCGTTCTACAGCTGGCTAGCGAAACAATTCGTGTTTTCTGATCATCATTTCGGGTCAGGCTCCAACTCGACGCCCGGCCACATGTTGGCTATCGGAGGGCAGATGCCCACTCTGAAGAACCCACCGTTCTTTGGTCCACACCCGGTCTGGGACTTGCCAAGCATTTTCACCGTCGCTGAGGCCGGAGGCGTCTCGTGGGCTGCATTCCCAGACGGTTCCGGTTATCCGACAAAGTTCTACACCAGCCTCACGACCGCACCGGGATCAGCGAACGTCTTCCCGCCGAAGGACTTCATCCCGATGGCTAAGGCGGGCACCCTTCCGCAGGTGTGTTACGTGTGGAGCCCGTCTGGCTACGACGAACATCCGCCGCATGTCAGTGACCCCGGGTATGTGACCAAGGGGCACAACCTGGTGTGGGAGAGAGTGCAGGCCGTCATCGATGGTGGGGGCTGGGAGGACACCACTTTCATCCTGACCTGGGACGACTGGGGCGGATACGCCGATTCAGTCCCCACCCCCAGCAGCGAAATTGTTCCCGATTCACTGCATCCGGAGGGATTCCAGGTGATCGGCGGGTCACGAATCCCGCTTCTGATGTTCGGCGGGAAAGTTACCCAGGCGATCGATCCGGAATGGCACTCGCATGCGTCGATATCGAAGACGATCATCGATATTCTCGGGCTCGGCCCGTTCGGAGTTTCCCGGGTCGATGACGCACCGACGCTCGCACATCTGGTCGACGAAAAGCTGAAGCGACCACAACCCCCAGCGCCGGGAACCGCAATAGTGCAACCGGCTGCGCCCGTTCCAACACCCGTGCCGAAGAAGCCGAAATCGTGGGCCGGCCCCATCGATGAGCTCATGCCCCCAGTGGTGACACGGGATGGGAGCACCCTGCCCGCGCCCGCGGACGGAATAGTCAAGAAGAATCCCCCGAAACCACCAACATCGGCCTCCGCGCCTCCGACTCAAAGTGATCCGGTGGTGCCCTTCATGGGGTGCTGAGTTGACTCTTACAAAAGCTCCCGCGATGTCACCGCTCCTCTCCGCGGCTCTCGGCACCGCTCTGGCCCCTCGACTTGGCACATTCTTTGTTTCCGACACGACACTGGGAGCCGCCTCAGCCCCGCTGGAGGTTGTCCGCAAAGATGACAGCGCGCAGGCACGATGCACCCCCGGTCGATCCTGCGAAGCCGCAGCGCGAGACGGTCGACGAGCTTGCAGACAGCGTTCGCACCGCACCGCATCAACGCTGGCTTCGGGTGAACTCGTTCGGTTTCTTCACCCGACGGTCGACTGGTGTTCATGGTGCTCGCCTACGGTAGCTCAATCGACGTTGCGCCATGGAGCGCGGATGAGGACGTGTCATGAACTACGCGGAGGCTTTCGACTTGGTCGAAGCGGGTCAAGGACGCTGGGATGTGCAACACCACGGCACACTTCTGATAGAGGGCCAGATCTGGCGCACGAACGACGGTTTCGATCTGATGGACTGGCTGGATCGCCCCATCGGCCACTTCGACTCCGTCGAGAATGCGCTACGTTTTCTCCTGCAGTCCACCCTGCGCCGATCCCTTCGCCGGGAAGCTTCCTAAAAGACCCTGCCCGGTCGCTCGGCAGAACAACGGGGATTTCGGCAGGAACTGCGATTTCTCGGCAGCTGACGGGACGGAATGCCAGATGGCATTTACACAGCTGGCTGTCCTGCGATGCGCTGTACCTATTCAGGAAAGCAGTCGCGCCCGACTTGATCGGCGAGCCGGTTAGCCGGGCGGTCCGCTGCAGGTCGGTCGGGAATGTCGACGTGCCGTGCTTCGTCACTGCACCCCCTGGTCAATAGACAGTTAGGGCTCGGGCGTGACGGCGCTTTTCGTGTCCAGTTCGCACAGCGTTATGGATTCCTCCTGAAGAAGAGCGGTGCCCCCAACGCCCTGCAACCTGCGACCTGCGACCTGCGACCTAATAGATGGTTTTCGAGCTCTCCGAAACGGTGGGAACGACGAATCGAAATCGCCGTCGAGGGCAGGGTCTCAGCGACACGTCAGCGCTGCCAGAGTCTTTTGAGTGCTTCTTTTTCGCACCACACGTACCTCCGACTGTGAGGACGCACGCATCCGGTCTCGAGCGATCCGTTTACTCGAAGTGCTCGCGGTCGCAGCCCGGGCCGATCAATAGCCGTATTGCTCGTTGTCGTTTTCCGCGTCTCTGTCCTCGTCGGGGTGTGCGGGTGTTGCGACGGCTTCACTGGTCGGCGGTTTGACCCGCCGTTGGTGAATAGTTGTCGCGGCGTCGAGGTAAATCTGTTGTGGGACGCCGGCATCGGACAGCTTGATGGAAGAAATCCAGAGGGATTCGGGGTGGACATCCTCGCCCGCGCGAACATCCTCGGCGGTGCGGAATTTCGCGACCCGCCACAGAAGGGTGCCGAACCCGACCTTGACTATCATGTCCGTGATGCAGAGAGTGATCTGGATGGTGGTGGCCCACACACTGCCCGAGAAAAAGACCGGGATCAGGTACACCACGACGTAGACGACCCAGCAGGACAGCAGAAGAACCGTGGCCTGGCGGAGGAGGCGGGCGGCGTCAGGAGTGAGTTTCGGAAGGGACTGTTTGACGGCACGGATGAGGACGATATTCGTGCCGATCCAAAATGCACTGCTGACACCGCCCCAGAAGAGCACCGCGGGGAGATTTTCACCATCGTCGATGACGACGCCGCCGATGTAACCGGTGAAGATCATCAGGAACGCGCCGCCCATTGCCAGGGAAAGGGCTCGGCGTGCCGTGGGGCCGTTCAGCGTGCAGACGGCGAGCAGAGCCGCAGCCAGCAGAGGTACAGCGACCGACCACTCCATGTAGCGGGGCGCGAACGCGAGCAGAGTATCGGGATTGGGACGATGCGTCCCATCAATGAGGGTGTAGCTGGAGGAGAAATGGAAAAGCAGGAACAGGTAAGCGGCGAAGGTCACCCCTAAAATTCCGAGCCGGGCGACGGTGACGCCGCGGTAGCGGGAACCGATCTCGGTTCTGGTGATCCAGGCGCGAATAAATGCGGCCAGGAACACTAATGCGGTGAGACCGAGGAAGTACAGGGTGAGCAGGTATTCGGACCGGGAGAGAGTAGCGGTCCAGGGTTGGCTGATGACGTGGATCAACACGGCACTTCTTTCCTAGTGAGGGTGGCCTTCATGACAGGAGGAAGGATTTTGCGACGTTGGAGGGAGACCTGCACGGCAAACTATGGCCTCGCTCTGGTGGGTGGCGCCATGTTCACAGCGCGGTGAGGTTCGGGTTCGATGGTGAAGACCAGCCCTCCTCCGCTGTTCGCTGACGCCATCAAAACCTCGATCCACTCGCGATTGACCGCTGGCATGCGGTTGCCGCTGAAACGGTAGAGCAGCGTGCTACTGGGATGTAACCAGATACTGGAGCGACCGCTCCCTGCTGCTGCGGCGTTGCTCCACGAGAAAAGAAAGCTCTCATGGCGACGCAGTTTTGCGGTAATGACGATCTGCAGATGAGTCAACGCCCGGTCGTCGAAGGTGATCTCCGTGCTCGAACTGCCGTATAAAAGCACGCCCATAATTGTGCTCCTCCTACTTTCTTCGGCAGTCGGTGGTCTCGGGGAGTGACTGACAGACGCGGCATCCTCGCCGTGTAAACGGTAACGCTGACGTACGGGGCGCCCGGACGAAAACGCCGAAGTTGGCATAGAGGTTCGCGCCGGAACAGATAGTAGCCACCATGGTCCAATCTGATTCAGCGGGGTCTGTGCCGAATCACGACACGCGTCTGGGGACATCATGGCGCAACAATGGCGGAACCATACGTTGCGCGATGCGCGTTCTCGCATTCCCGTCTTCTCTGGATCGCGTGCTGGCGAGGGGAAGGTTTCGCGACACGCCCCACAGCACGCGGTGATCGCCGTCACGATCACCTGAGTTTCGCCGCGTGCATGTGTATTTTTGCAGACAGGCTATGCGCAAATAGCGATTGACGTACCGGCGCCCGGCGATCACGCTCGTATATGCAGCAGGAACGGGGCATCGAGGAGCCGCCACCACGTTGCAATCGATCGATGCCGTGTCAGCGAAGACACCAAAGGAGTTCCAGATGACCACTCAACATCCCGCAACAGGAAAGTCCCCCAGCGCATCGTCGGGTTTGAGAAAGGTCGCGATTGCCTCCATGGCCGGCACCACGGTCGAGTGGTACGAGTTCTTCCTCTACGCAGCGTCCGCCACCCTCGTCTTCGGACCATTATTCTTCCCGACCGCAGGCAGTCAGCTCGATGGCATCATTGCCGCCTTCATCACGTATGCCGTTGGCTTCCTCGCTCGGCCCATCGGCGGCATCGTCTTCGGTCACTTCGGCGATAAATTCGGTCGAAAGCGACTGCTGCAACTGAGCCTGATCATGGTGGGCGCCTCGACCTTCTTGATGGGGTGTCTGCCGGTGTTCGGCCAGATCGGCTATTGGGCGCCGGCACTCCTGGTAATCCTTCGCTTCGTACAGGGCTTCGCGGTGGGCGGCGAATGGGGCGGTGCGGTTCTGTTGGTAGCCGAACACAGCCCGGACAAGTCCCGGGGATTCTGGGCGAGCTGGCCGCAGGCCGCTGTACCAATGGGCAACCTGCTCGCTACCGGCGTGCTCTTCCTGCTCTCCGCGACTCTCTCTACCGATGCCTTCCTCGGCTGGGGCTGGCGCGTCGCCTTCTGGCTCTCGGCCATCATCGTCGCGATCGGCTACTACATCCGCACCAAGGTGAGCGACGCCCCGATCTTCATCGCGACGCGCGAGGCGCGCGAGGCGGAAGAGGCTGCCAAGGCCAGTTCCGGCGAGAAGACCTACGGCATGATCGAGGTGTTCCGCCGCTACCCTCGCGAGGTTTTCACCGCGATGGGGCTTCGTTTCGCAGAGAACGTTCTTTATTACATAGTGATCACCTTCTCCCTCACGTATCTCAAGGTTGTGGTGAAGTTCGACACCTCGCGGATTCTGCTGCTGCTGCTGGTCGCCAGTGCCATCGAATTCTGCGCCATGCCACTCGTAGGCAAGTTGTCGGATCGAATCGGCCGCCGTCCCGTCTATCTGACCGGTGCGGTTTTAGGTGGAACCTGGGGCTTCTTCGCCTTCCCGATGATGGACACAGGAAATGAACTGATAATTCTGGCCGCGGTCACCATTGGTCTGCTCTTCCACGCAATGATGTACGCCGGGCAACCGTCCATCATGGCGGAGATGTTCCCTACCCGGATGCGCTACTCCGGGGTTTCTCTTGGCTATCAGGTGACCTCGATCGTGGCCGGCTCACTCGCCCCGATCATCGCCAGTAGCCTGCTGAGCGCGTTCGGGTCGTCGGTTCCGGTGGCGCTCTACCTCATGGCCGCCTGCATCGTCACCGCCATCGCGGTGCTGTCGCTCAAGGAGACTCGTGGCATCTCACTGCACGATGTCGATGCGGCGGATGCCCGGCGCACGCAGGACCGGCTGGCCATGGCCGAGAAGTAGGCGGGGTGCCCGCTGGGTTCGGGTCCTGATTACGCGGCGAGCGGCGGTTGGCCGGGAAATCGGTGGTCGTCCAGGACCTGCGTGCCGTCGGCCTCCCCGCCGTTAGCGTCTGCCCGCGTGACAATCAGGGTGCCCGTCAGCTCATCAATGTGCTGTGGCGTTCGGCCACTTCCCGCTGTATCGCCCCGATGACGGCTTGCACCGATGCCGATCGGAGTGACTCGGGTCTCGCCACCGCCCAAATGGGCAGCTGCCGGTGAAAAGCATCCGGCAGCACCGCGATAAAGCCCGATTTTCCGCTCACCATGAAGTTCGGCAGCAGACCGATTCCGGCGTTCCGACGCACCGCTTCCGTCTGCGCGAAAATGCTGGTGGCCTGAAAACTGGTCTCCGGCATCGGGAGATGTGACGACCGATGTCCCAACTCGGCCACCTGAAGCGCCGATTCCACATAGGAGACGAAGCTGTGATGCTTCAGGTCGTTCAGCGTTATCGGCATGCCCTTGAGCTTCAGATATCCGGGACTGGCGTACAGCCGCAGAAAGTAGTTGGTGAGAAAGACGACCTGTGCCTTGTTGGCGTCGGTCATTCCCACCACCACTTCCAAATCCACACCGGAACGATTCTGGTTGACTTTGCGCGTGGCACTGAACATCTCGACTCTGAGTCTCGGATGATCGTGCTGCAGCCGCACCAGCGCCGGAGTGACGAACTCCGCGCCGAAGCCGTCCGGCGTACTTATTCGCACCTGGCCCGAGAGTGGGTCGTGGTTCTGACTCAGAGAAGTGGCCAACGCCATCAGTTCACCTTCGATGGCTTCCGCGGTGGCAACGGCGCGAGTTCCGAGCTCAGTCAACTCCCAGCCGCGGGGGCTGCTTTCCAGTGTTCGTCCGCCCAACTCCCGGTCGAGCGCGGCAATTCGACGTGAAATAGTGGTGTGCGTCGTGCCCAGTGCCTCCGCTACCGCATTGAATCGCCCGAGACGGGCAACGGTCAGCAAGATGAGCAGGTCATCCGGGCTGGGAAGACGTTTGATATCGACCGCGACGCCCTCCTATCGATGTGCATCCATGCACACACTCTCTGCAGATTATTGCCTTGATTGCACTGTAACAGGGTGCAAGAGTTATTCTGGCAAAGATACCTCCACGACCTAAAGCAAGCAAAGGAGCTTATTCAATGGCTGTAGTCGGATGGATTGGATTAGGAAACATGGGCGGCCCGATGGCAGCCAACATGGTCGAGGCGGGGCATGACGTTCGCGGGTTCGACCTCAACCCGGAGGCTGTCGCTGCGGCCGCAGACGCTGGCATTCGACCAGTCACCAGCATCGCCGAAGCCGTGGATGGCGCTGATGTCGTCTTCACCATGCTGCCCAAGGGCGAGCATGCTCTCGCGGTCTACCTCGGTGAGTCTGGCGTTCTGGCTCAGGCCAGCACCGGCACTCTGCTGGTGGACTCCTCCACGATCGACATGGAGTCCGCGAAGACACTGCACGACGCCGCTTCCAACGCCGGCTTCCGCTTCGTGGATGCCCCGGTTTCAGGTGGGATGAGCGGTGCGCAAGCCGGTACCCTCACGTTCATGATCGGCGGGCAAACGGCCGCCGTGAAGGATGCCAGCGCCTACATCGAGCCGATGTCGGGCAACATCATCGCCACCGGGGGAGCTACCACCGGCCAAGCGGCGAAAATCTGCAATAACCTCATGCTCTTTATCAATCTGGCTGGAGCGGCAGAGGGCGCCGTGCTGGCCGATCGCCTCGGTCTCGACAAGCAGGTGTTCTGGGACATCGCCTCGGTGTCCTCCGGCGACAGCTGGGCGTTGCGCACGTGGTACCCGGTGGCTGGAGTAGTTCCAACGGCAGCGTCGAACAACGACTTCGCCCCCACCTTCACCACCGAGTTGGCGAATAAAGACATCAACCTCGCCATAGCCGCCGCCAAAGCCACGGATACTCCCCTGGAGATCGGAGAGCATGTGCAGCAGCTGTTCCAGCGCCTGATCGACTCGGGTCAGTCAGCGAAAGATTGTTCGATGATCGTCAAACTCGTCGATGGCAGCCTGGAAATGACCGTCTAAAATCCTGTACGGCCCGCCCCGCTTCCTCAACACCCGCAACCGACAAGAATCGAACTCTCATGGCCGACACCCCCACTCTCTCCCACTACATCAACGGCTCCACCGTAAGCGGTGCCTCTACCCGCACCTCGCCGGTCTATAACCCGGCAACCGGAGCGGTCGCCAAGAATGTACGCCTTGCCAGCACCGCGGATGTCGGCACCGCCGTTGCCGCAGCCTTCGCCGCGTACCCGGGGTGGCGCGATACCTCGCAGGCTAAGCGCCAGACGATCATGTTCAGGTTTCGCGAACTGCTCAATGAGCGGCGCAATGACCTGGCCGACATCCTGACCGCCGAACACGGCAAGGTGACCTCGGATGCTCGAGGCGAAGTCGCCCGCGGCATCGAGGTCGTCGAGTTTGCGCTCGGCATGCCGACCCTCATGAAGGGTGACTTCAGCGAGAACGTGTCGACCGGGGTTGATGTCTACACGCTGCGCCAGCCGCTCGGTGTCGTCGGCATCATCAGCCCGTTCAACTTCCCGGCCATGGTGCCGATGTGGTTCTTTCCTGTGGCCATCGCCGCCGGCAACACGGTCGTGTTGAAACCGTCGGAGAAGGACCCCTCGGCCGCCAACTGGATGGCGGAACTTTTCACCGAAGCCGGCCTCCCAGATGGCGTGTTCAACGTGGTTCACGGTGATAAGCAAGCGGTGGACGCCCTGCTCGTCCATCCCGATGTCCAGGCCATCTCCTTCGTCGGTTCCACACCGATCGCCAAGTACATTTACGAGACCGCGGCCTCTCGCGGCAAGCGGGTTCAGGCACTCGGCGGGGCGAAGAACCACATGCTGGTGCTTCCCGACGCCGACCTCGATCTCGCGGCGGATGCCGCTGTCAACGCTGGCTTCGGCTCTGCTGGCGAACGTTGCATGGCAATCAGTGTGATCATCGCGGTTGAACCGGTCGCGGACGACCTCATCGCGAAGATCACCGATCGAATGAGGGGACTCACCGTCGGGGACGGGATGCGGGCCTGCGATATGGGCCCGCTGATCACGGAGGCGCACCGCGACAAAGTCGCGTCGTATATCGATCTCGCCGCGACAGACGGAGCCACGGTGGTTGTTGACGGCCGGGGTATCGAGGTCGATGGCGAGACATCCGGATTCTGGCTGGGGCCGACCCTCTTCGACCGGGTGAGCACGGAGTCGGATGTCTACAAGCACGAGATCTTCGGGCCGATCCTGTCGATCATCCGCGTGGCGAGCTACGACGAGGGCCTCACGATCATCAACAGCAGCCCGTATGGCAATGGCACGGCGATCTTCACCAACGACGGCGGGGCGGCGCGGCGCTTCCAGAACGAGGTGCAGGTGGGGATGGTCGGCATAAATGTTCCGATTCCGGTGCCCGTCGCGTACCACTCCTTCGGCGGATGGAAGAATTCAGCGTTCGGCGACGCTAAGGCCTACGGGCCATCGGGCGTCGCCTTCTATACCCGCGAAAAGGCTGTGACCAGCCGTTGGCTCGACCCGAGCCACGGCGGGATCAACCTGGGGTTCCCCGAGAACAACTAGCGCTGGAAATATCCGGCGCGATGACCACTGCACATCCGTCGGCGTTGATTCGTCCAGGTCCGCACCGCACAGTCATGAGCTGCCGCACCCAGGACAGGGTGCGGTTGAGGCCTGTCGGCAAACGAGCCAGCCGCGCGACCACGAGGCGCACGCGTTTTATGTCGATACTCAGACTCCCAGGGACATCAGGGATACGGCAGATATCGATCAGCGCCAGGTCTGCTGCACGTGGCGGGCAGGTCCCAACTCCGGACTGATGCGGCGACCGGACGCGCGGGCACGCGCGATTCTAGAGGGATGCCGTAGGCGGGCGGCGCAGCGGGCGCGGAGCTGGCGGAGGAGGAACCTGCTTCGCCGCGACGACATCCGCGAGAGTGATCGTGACCAGGCCACGTTTGGTCTCCACGACGCACTGTGTCTGCGTGCGGGAGCGGAGGATACCGAGGGCATCCGTGAACCCGCCACCGATTCGTGAGCGCACGACGACCCGGGTACCGGGCATCACGCCGCGGAGGAAGTCGGCATCACTCGTGCCCATGAATCCGAGCCTATCCCTGGGTATGGTTCCCGTTGACAAGCGCAGTACGGGGGCAGAACATAAAGAGCATCCGATCCAATCAAATGGTGAAAGTCGAGAACCGGCATGCAAAAGAAGTCGCTCACTGCGATGGCGAGACACCATCTCGTCCACGCGCGGAATACACCGGCTGGTCGCAGCGCCGAAACAGTGCACGGCGGGCACGAACACGTACTGCGCCAGACCGTCATCGCGCTCTGCGCCGGACAGCGTCTGGACGATCACGACAACCTCGGTGAAGCTACCGTTCACGTGCTCGAAGGCCGGATTCTGCTGGTATCCGGCGATGCGTCCTGGTCTGGATGGCGCGGCGATCTGCTGATCGTGCCGCAAGCCAGGCACTCCCTCGAAGCCCTCGAAGATGCCGTGATCCTGCTTACAGTGGCGAAGCTGATCGCACCAGCGGAGTAGTTCACAACCGGGTTCCGATGGTGTGGGTATCGGAAAGAGCGGCCTGCTCCTCAGCGGATCTCGCTGAGATGCGTGACGAATCCGGCCTGTTGCATAGCGGAACCGACCGATTCTGCGGCGTCGGGTTCCGTGACCGCGATCATCGCACCACCGCCACCGCTACCGGTGAGCTTTGCCCCGAGCGCTCCGGCCCGCCTCGCGACACCCACCAGTGTCTCGAGCTCCGGGCTCGAGACCTGCAGGGCCCCGAGCAGTCCGTGGTTGATGTTCATCAGCTCGCCGAGCTCCGCGACATCACCGCGGCGCAGTGCCTCGACGCCGGCCAGCACCAACTCGTCGATCTGGGAGAAAATTGCCTCGTATCTGGCGGGATGCTTCTCCCGTGCGGCGCGCACGATGCCGACGGTGTGCGAAGTGAGCGAACTCACTCCGGTGAGTCCGATCACGATCTGGATCGGGCGAGCTGTGACGATTTCCGTTACTTCGGGTACCGCAGCATCCGATGCGGCATCCGGGTTGCGGAACAGGATGGTACGTCCGAAGGTGGCGACCGTGTTGTCAATGCCGGACGGTGTTCCGTGCACGATTCGCTCGCATTCGAATGCGAGACGCGATACCTCGCTGTCGCTGATCGGTAGCCCGAAACGGTCCGCCATGGCGCGGATGATCGCCACGGCAAGAGCGGCTGAGGCACCCAGTCCGCTAGCCCGAGGCAGATGGGGAAAGACGTCGACACGCATGCCCTTCCCTGCCAGGCCGAGCCGCTCAGCGATATGGGCGGTCACCTGTTCCGCGAGCGCCGCCCCGACCGGGTCGTAGGCGGCATCCGTATCCCAGCGGGCGATGACCAACTCGGTTCCGTATTCCTGACGGGTCACCTCCGCCCGGATGATGAGGCCGATCGGTGCAACGATGGCGTGACGGCCGTAGACCACCGAATGCTCGCCGAGCAGGATGATCTTGCCAAAGCCGAAATTGGCTCCGTGTTCAGCCGGCACAGGTTCCGGCATCGCGATCGCCGCCTGCACCGGGATGCTGGCGGTGCGGATCGCGCGTATCGGTCCGGTTTCGGTGATCCGGCCCTCCAACACGTCCAGGATGTGTCGCGCCTTCCATACCTTGATATCGCCGCCCGCAACCAACCGACTGACGACCTCGTCGAAACGTGGACCAGTCGCGCCGGCCGCCACTGCCACACTGCGGGCGTGGAGGCGCATATGACCGGGCTGGATACCGTCCGTTGAAAGGGCTTTCAGCGCACTGAAATTCTGCGCCAGCCCCACCGCTGCCATCACCTCGGCCAGTTCGAGCGCGCTGCTGACGCCGAGAATCGTGTGGGCGATCCGCACGGCAGGGTTCGATTCCACCTGACCACCGACGATGCCCACCTTCAGCGGCAGCTCGATCTCTCCGACCAGATGGCCCGCGTCATCCGCTGTCCAGCTCGTCAGAGGTGCGTAGCGCCCGCTGCGCGCGGCATACGCGTGGGCTGCGGCTTCGATCGCACGCCAATCATTACCGGTTGCGATGGCGACGGCGTCGATGCCGTTCATGATCCCCTTGTTGTGGGTTGTCGCCCGATACGGGTCCATCGTGGCGAACTCGGCCGCGAGCACGATGCCGTCCCGCACTTGCTCTCCGGAGAAATCGCCCGAGGCGAGCCGTGCCACCGGAATGACGCAGCGCGCACGCACCATCGCGCGGTCGGTGAGATTCGAGAGGATCCGGAGGAATACCCGTCCGCCACTGATCTGCTCGACGAGCGGCGCGACCGCCTCGCACATTGTGTTCACCAGGTTCGCGCCCATGGCATCCCGGCTGTCCACAATCAGATGTACGACGAGCAACTCGCCGTTCGCAGCCGTCTGCCCGCGCAGGAACACCTCGACGTCCTTGGCTCCGCCACCGCGCGCCAGCATGTTCGGATGCTGGGCGTTGGCGAAATCGAGGATCTCACTCTTGCGCGCAAGCAGTGCGTGCCGCGCAGCAGGTGCGTCATCGGTATCGACGACCTGGATCTGGCCGATCAGCATCGGCTCATCCGCGACACTCGTGAACCCTCCGTCGTGACGTACCAGCCGCGCGGCGGAACTCACCGCTGCGATGATGGACGGCTCCTCGACGACCATCGGTACGAGGTAATCACGCGCGTTGATCCGGAAGTTCAGCCCGAGTCCGAGCGGCATGGAGAACACCCCGATGACGTTCTCGGTGAGTCGATCGGCGGTGCTGGAATCAAGAATGTAAGTCCCGGTCGCAAGCGCGCGATAGTCCGCGTCGCTGAGCACCCCGCGCTCGTAGAGCACCCGCAGACGCTCCTCCACCCCCAGCTGATAGAAGCGGGGGATGCGGGAGGAATTCACGATGTTGACCTGTCCCTTACTCTGTGTATGGCTGCGGTCGGAGCGGCGCACGGATTAACCGTCACCCCATTCGCGCCGAAACTCAACGGTACGGGCTTTGCGCCCGCTCCGGCAAAAGCGGCGGCAAGCCGAGCCGCTGACGCTCCTCTCCTGGCGAACACCAGGCCGACGTCTCCGCCGCCCGCTCCCGATGTCTTGAAGACGCCGTCGAGGCCGGCCGCGAGCGAGTGCAGCCGCTGGTGGTGTTCGCTGACGATGCCCGCACCGGCATGCGCGTCGAGTTCGACGAGTTGATCGAAGTAGTCGGATGCGAGACGCAGGAAGTCGTCAGCGGAGCACAGAGCATCCTGTGCCTGATGTGCCAGCGCGGCCAGCCGTGCGATGTCTGCGTGGTACCGGGCGGGGTCACGTGCTGCGTAGTCTGCGACCTTGCCGACAAGGTTCGTCGTGCTGCTCCCGGTGCCGGTGACGACGGCCATGATCTCGAGTTCTTCCGGCCAGACCAGCGAAATCGGAGGCGTATCGCGCACGTAGCCGACGAGTCCGCCGTAACTGCTGGACGCGACATCCCCTCCGCTGCCCGCGCCGCGCTGTGCGGAGCGGTGGGCGTCCGTGGCAAAAATCCGGATGTCCTCCCGACTCGGCGAGCTCCCGGCGGCAGTCGAGAGGGCGGCCGTGAGTGCGGTGGCGACCGCCGCGCTGGATCCGAGGCCCAGCTTGTACCCCGCGGCGGAGAATGCCGTACTGTCAATGGCGATCGAGAGTGCTCCCGAGCAGCGCACGACTGTCTGTACCGCGTCGAAAACTCGCAGCTGTCGACGTGTCCGCTCGTCGACACCTGCAGGGATGCTTCCGTCGGCCTCGAGCGTGAGGTCGTCCAGGTCGAGGCCGGGCGTGCTCAAGTGCCAGCGGTCGTCATCCGATGGCGCGATGGTGACGGTGGCTCGGCGGTCGACGGCCGCCAGCAGCGCTGGTGCGCCATCCAATACCGCGTATTCGCCGAGCAGGAACAGCTTGCCCGGCGCGGAGGCTTCGACGATCGCCACGGCAGCCACCGTCATGGCAGCAGGTGCGCGCCGCGACCGAGCGCACTGGTTCTGGTCTCGTGCACCCCGGCGACCCGCAGCAGGGCATCCGCCACCGTCTGGGCATGCTCGGGCAGGCACAGGGCCTTCACCTGGGGGCCGGCATCGATGGTGAAGTAGACCGGGATACCGTTGGTCCGCAACTCGCGCACGGCATGGATCGCAGCCATCGTGCCTGCGTTCCAATACAACAGCGCGGGGCGGGTAGACATCATCAGCGCGTGCAGCTTGAGGCAGCTGTACTCTGCAAGCTCGCCGAGCTGCTCGAAATCACGGCTGGTGATGGCGAGCCGCATCGCCGCGAGGTCGTCAGTGCTGGTCTCCACCCACGCCGGGTAGAACGGCGAGGTCAGGGCGCTTGCCCCCATTCCCGCCGTCGAATCCACGACCTTCTGCCCCAGTTCGGTAATGGCGACGACGACGGTCAGTGGCCAGGTCTCGGGGGCGAGGAGGGGCTCGGCGAAGGAATCCAGGCCGTCTTCGCGGTGTCCAGCACGTGACTCGACGATGCCGCCGAACAGCGAACGGGCGGCAGACCCGGAGCCGCGACGAGCGAGGATCGACAGCTCCCGGTCGTCCAACGACAGTCCGGCGGCAGTGCTGGCCGCGACCGCCAGCGCGGCGAATCCGGATGCCGAGGAGGCAAGTCCCGCTGCCGTCGGAAAGTTGTTCGTCGACTCGACCACGGCTCGACGATCGAGGTTGGAGCTGTCGCGAACGATATCGAGCAGGTGGCTGGCCCTGCTGGCATTCGCGCGGGTTCCCGCAAGCCACAACTCGTCCTGTTCCAGCCCGGATCGAAAGGTGACCCTGGTATCGGTCGACAGTGCGTCGAGGGTGAGCGAGATCGAGCCGACAGCGGGAATGTTCAGTGCGGCGTCGCGCTTTCCCCAGTACTTGATGAGGGCGATGTTGCTGTGCGCGCGAGCGGTTGCGGTGCGGTCATCAGCGAGAGGGTCGTCCACTGGGTACTCCGATCGCGTTCACCACATTTTAGCGGGGCTGAGAGGCCCGTACGCGCTGGTCACAGCATGCACGCGCGGCCAAAGCCTTGCTAAAATCAGCCGGGCAGCTGGGAGCCCGTCGCGGCCGTACAACCGAACGAGAGTACAAACGGTAACTACTGGTGCATGGAATAAGTGGTCTGTCGCTGTACCTTCCGCAGTATCGTGTTCCGCTCGAAGACTGGTCTGAGTGGAACAACGAGTCCTGGGGCAGGATTCAGGCTGTGGTCGGACGATCTTTCCGAATGCGTGGCCCTGGCCAGAGCGTCTACACGCTTGCGGCCAACGCGGTCTGGCGTCTCATTCGCGACTACGACATCGACCCCGCGCGGGTTGGAATGCTCGCACTGGGTACCGAATCCAGCAGCGACAATTCCGCGGGCGCCATCATCATCAAGGGCATGATCAACGATGCACTTCGCGCACAGGGCCGCCCCGAGCTGGCAAGAGACTGTGAGGTTCCGGAGTTCAAACACGCCTGCCTCGGGGGCGTTTATGGCCTGAAGGCGGCACTGCGCTATCTCTCCGCGGACGGTGCGGGCCGCCTGGCCATCGTGGTCTGCGCCGATATCGCCGAGTACGCGATCGGGTCGAGCGGGGAGCCAACCCAGGGTGCCGGCGCCGTGGCAATGCTGGTGGACGGCGACGCGAAGCTTCTGGAAGTCGATCTGGTGGGATCCGGCAGCGACTCGGAATACCGGATGGTGGACTTCCGCAAACCCTTTGCGCGGTTTCATCAGCCGCCACGCGACGACGGCCAGATTCAGGACCTCCCAGTGTTCAACGGTCGCTACTCGACGAGTTGCTACATCGACGCGACTCACCACGCCATGGATTCGATGCTCGCCAAGCGCGTCGCTCGCCGTGGTGAGGGCTACCGGCCGATCGACTACTTCGACGAAGTCGATGCCGTCTTCATGCACCGGCCCTACCACCGGATGCCCGCAACCGGCTGGGTGATGGCTTACCTGTTCGAGCTCACGGCAGACGATGCCGGGCGTGAACAGTTGCGGACCTACTGTGCTTCCGCGGGAATCGACGCGAGTGCGTTGCTCGCCGAACTCACTGCAACTTCACCGTTCCACGACCGCGGTCTGACCGTGGATGAAGACGCCGAAGACATATTCCCCCTTGCCAAAGCTCTGCGGCAGTACCTGCGCACGACCCCATTGTGGGCCGCGCTGGTGGGAAAGAAGCTCGGACTCGGTTCAGAAGCCATGCGGGATCTCGGCAACCTGTACACGGCAGCACTGCCGGCGTGGCTGGCTTCCGGGCTTCGCCAGGCCGTGGACGATGAGCTCGACATCACGGGACAGGAGTGGCTCGCGCTCGGCTACGGCAGTGGCGACGCGGCAGAGGCGCTGCCCATGCGAGTAGGTGCCGGATGGCGAGATGCCGCAGCACGCATCAATTTCACGGAGGCCCTCGGAACACCGACCGACCTGAGCGAAGCCGAGTACCTCGACCTTCATGAGGGGCGCACCTCACACCTGCAGGCAGCGCCAGCGGAGGATGAATTCGTTGTCGAGAGCATCGGCACACTCGATGGCCCGGAGTTCCACGATCTCGGGATCGAGTATTACCGCTTTGTCGGGCCCGCCGCCCGCGATTGAGACACGATCCGAAAACCGCGCCGCCCTCACCCGCCTGCTGGCTACTCCAGTAATTTCCCGGCCTGGGTGACATCTTCCATGAGTGCCGCGATCTCAGCTCGCACCGGTGGGATCTGCTCGTGCGCGATGGACCCGTCGGCTGACCACACCAGGTTCACCTGCAGGGCAGGGTCCATGTCGGGGTAGTCACTGCGGTTGTGAGCACCGCGGCTCTCCCTGCGCTCCAGAGCACAGGCGAGGGTTGCTCGCGCGGCCATGAGGGAGGCGCGCAGGTCGAAGGCGTGTGCGAGACCAGAGAAACCCGCGACATCCGGATGCACGCCGATCCGGCTCTGGCGCTCGTCGAGTTCGTCCAACCGGCGCAGTCCTTCCAGCAGCCCCTCCTCGTCGCGCACCACTCCGCCGAAGTCCGTCATGATGTTGCGGATGTCGCGCTGCAACGCCCGCACATTCTCTTGCCCGTCCGAGGCAAGAGTCTCAGTCACCTCCCGCTCGGCCGCGTCGATCGCGTCCTGCGATCGATTCTGGGAGACGATCCCCGCGCTGTATTCGGCCGCAGCCTGACCGACAATCCGGCCGAAGACGAGCAACTCGATGAGCGAGTTGCCGCCGAGCCGATTGGCACCGTGCAGACCGCTTGACGCCTCGCCGATCGCGTACATCCCCACGACATCAGTGGAGTGGTCATCCGGTCGCACCCACACGCCGCCCATGGAGTAGTGCGCGGTCGGGGCGATCTCTATGGCGGTGGTCGTGACGTCCAGTACCTGCAATTCGAGCATGGTCTGGTAGACGCGGGGCAGGCGCGTCATGATCGTCTCGCGAGGCAGGTGGGAGATGTCGAGCAGCACGCCACCCTTCGCGGTGCCGCGCCCCTCCTTGATCTCGGTATACGCGGCGAGGGCGACCCTATCGCGGGTGGACAGCTCCATCCGCTCGGGGTCGTAGTTGGCCATAAACCGCTCGCCGAGTGCATTCCGCAGAACCCCACCCTCGCCCCTGGCGGCCTCGCTGATCAGAGTGCCCGCGGCATTCTCCGGCTCGAGGATGCCACTCGGGTGGAACTGAACCAACTCGGCGTCGCGCAGCCGGCCACCGGCATCCACCGCTAATTTGAATGAGTCGCCCGTGTTTTCGTCCCGGCGGCTGGAGGTGCGACGCCAGATTCGATTGTGCCCGCCAGCGGCGATGATGACGGCATCGGCGATGACCGTCACCCGGCTGCCGTCGCGCAGGTCGAAGCCATAGGCGCCGAACACGACGTTGTCACGCACCAGGATGCGGGTGATGTACACCGAGTCCAGAATGGGCACGTCGAGTTGGGCAGCTCGAGCGATCAGGGTGCGTTGGATTCCGAGGCCGGTGTAGTCCCCCGCAAACGCGGTGCGCCGATACTTGTGGGCGCCGAAATAACGCTGGCTGATACGTCCGTCGCTCTCGCGGGCGAACGGCATGCCCCATCTCTCGAGATCCTCGATGCCTCGGGCAGCATTCTTCGTCACAATCTCGGCCGCGTGAGGGTTGGAGAGAAAGTAGCTCTCCTGGATCGTGTCTGCCGCGTGCTGCTGCCAGCTGTCTTCGGAATCCATCGTTGCCAGGGCGGCGTTGATCCCACCCGCCGCCAGTGACGTGTGCGCGTCATTTTTGGGACGCTTGCCGACGGCGAGAACGTCGACTCCGCGTTCGGACAGTTCGATCGCCGCTCGCAGGCCGGAACCTCCGGTGCCGATGACGAGAACGGAGGTAGAAATTCGGCGACCAGTGACTGTGGCGTCCGGCATGAGAGGGGCCTTTCCGAGGAAGATATTCGCAGTCTCACCAGCGCGAAACTCATTTTCACGGTAGCTCGCGTTACTGGGCTTTTGCCCCGATCAGGCGGGGAGTCAGCCGCGAACGACGAGCGCCTCCTGGGGCTGACCTGCCCCGACTCTGCTCAGCCCTGATCGCCGCTCTCAACTACTCTCTGCTCGCGCAGCCAGGGGATGAGGCCACCCGCCAACAGCATGCCGACCTGCCGCGGAGAGAGGCGATGCTGCGCGGCATAATCCTCATTACGCGTCGCGTTGTGCACGCTGATCTCGGTTCCGGCGACGAGAACTTCGCGGATCCCATCCAGAACCAGAACATCGCCCTGCCGGATGCGGTCGCGATCGGTCGCATCCGCGAACTCGATGGCGAGCACTCCGAAATTGGCGAGGTTCTGCCAGTGGATCCGTGCGAAGGAAACGGCCAGCACCGCACGCAACCCGAGGAAGCGAGGGGTGATCGCTGCGTGCTCCCGCGAGGAACCCTGCCCGTAATTGGCGCCGGCCACCACAATGTGGCCCGACCCATCACGGGTTTCGACGGCCCGGGTCGAATAGGTCTCGTCTACTTGGTCGAAGGTGAATTCGGCAAGCTTCGGAATGTTGCTGCGGTAGGGCAGAACACGTGCGCCCGCCGGCAGAATCTCGTCCGTCGAGATATCGTCGCCGAGCACCAGAATGACCGGTGCCTCGATGCGATCGTCAAGCGGGGTGAAGCCGGGCAAGGAGGAGATGTTCTCACCCTTGACGAGTTCTACCTGTGAGGCCTCCTCCGGAGGCAGCGGCCCCTCGAGCATTGCGAGGTTTACGCTCGACGTCGCAGGAAGGTCGAGTGTTGGATAGCTCAGGGCGAATAGCTCCTCCAAATCCCGCGGATCGGTGATCTTTCCGGTGAGTACCGCAGCAGCAGCCGTCTCCGGCGAACACAGGTACACCGAATCTTCCGTGGTGCCAGAGCGACCCGGAAAGTTACGCGGCATCGTTCGCAGGCTGATGCTCCCGTTAGCCGGGGCCTGCCCCATTCCAATGCAGCCCATGCACCCGGACTGGTGCAGCCGTGCGCCTGAACTGACCAAGTCCAGAGTGGCGCCCATCCGAGTCAAATCCTGCAGAATCTGCCGGGAGCTCGGATTGACGTCAAAGGAGACTCCCGCGTGAGATTGGCGTCCCTTGACGATCGCCCCGACGATCGCGAAGTCGCGAAGTCCGGGGTTTGCCGAGGAGCCGATCACGACCTGCGCGACCGGTCGACCGGCGACTTCGCTCACCGGTACGACGTTGCCGGGCGAGCTGGGAAGCGCGATGAGGGGCACGATCGTCGACAGGTCGATTTCTTCGTTCACGTCGTAGGTGGCACCGACATCGGCAAGAAGTTCGGCGAAGTCACCCTCGCGCTGTTCTGCGGCAAGGAAAGCGCGCACCTGGTTGTCCGCCGGGAATACCGTGGTTGTCGCCCCCAGCTCAGCGCCCATATTGGCGATCACGTGCCGGTCCATCGCTGTGAGGTTCACCAGGCCGGGGCCGTAGTACTCGACGATTCGATTCACGCCGCCCTTGACGCCGTGCCTGCGCAGCATCTCGAGAATGACGTCCTTTGCGCTCGTCCACGGCGGCAGCTGGCCGGTGAGGCGCACACCCCAGATCTCGGGCATCCGGATGTACAACGGCTCGCCGGCGATCGCCAGCGCCACCTCGATCCCGCCAACTCCGATAGCCAGCATTCCGAGCGAACCAGCGGCAGGCGTATGGCTGTCGGAGCCGACCATCGTCTTGCCAGGGATTCCGAACCGTTGCATGTGCGTCGGATGCGAAACACCGTTCCCCGCCTTCGAAAACCACAGACCGAAACGTCGACAGGCCGAACGGAGAAAATCGTGGTCCTCCGCATTCTTGCTGTCGGATTGCAACAAGTTGTGGTCGACGTACTGCACGGACACTTCCGTGCGAGCACGATCGAGACCAAGCGACTCCAACTCCAGCATGACGAGAGTTCCCGTCGCATCCTGGGTCAGAGTCTGATCGATGCGCAGGCCGATTTCGGTTCCCGGCGTCATCTCCCCGCTGAGCAGGTGAGCAGAAATTAGTTTCTGAGCGACGTTGTATGCCACGGTGAGCCTCCTTGCTCGAATGCCGCCGAAAAGCCTCGAAACGCGGCCGGCGGTCACATCCCGCTGGAAGAAGTTCCCCTCGTCCTCGCGGGTCATTCGATTTTAGGTCAAGCGACGGTGGATTCGAGGATGATGTTGCACGGGGACCGCCCTCGCTGTTGCAGCACCCATCAGTGCTGCGGCGCGAGCGGAGCGGCGCGCTGATCCACGTCGGCTTCACGTCTCTGCAGCCTTCGCGGCCTCGGGAAGCGAAGTGGAGGTGTCACTGGATTCGTGAAAACGTGAAAACACCGGGACTCTCGATGATCCCGGAGAGTATTTTGAGGTGCGGAGCCGGTGGGATTTGGTCGCGCTCACAGTGCTCACAGGTGGGCCCGACCGGGAAACAACTACCCCAGCTGGAAGAAGCGCTGCCGTATTCGACACCAAGATTCGTCCAACTACCAGCGATGCGCAGACCCACGCAAACTAGCCCCCAAACAACAAAATCGTCGAATTGGAGTCCAATAGCCAGACTGTCAGCAAGCACCAATTCATCGTGCTGCTGGAACCAGATTTGACGGCATTCATCACCGTATGGGGTGCCCGGTTGCGGAACCTTGGATTCACCGGGCGTATTACCGTCAGACCATGGGTGCTCGGCTAACCGAGTCCTGCGTCATCGCGGGTGTCGAGTGTCTCTCTTGCGGTCTTTGTCCATCCAGTTCGTCCCATCAATTGCCGGATGAGGCTCACCGCGAGCACAGGGAACACTAGCCACGAGTAAGCCGCATAGGGGATCGTGAATAACACAGCCAGCAGAACGCCGCGCCAACCGTCGCCACGGAGTAGGAGGCTGAGGAACCCGGGTCCGAAGCCGAGGCTGACAAAAAGCACCAGCACGATCACGGAACCGGGAACAAACGGAACATCGAAAACGGCCGCTAGCACCAGAGTGGCGGCGAAGACCATACCAACGATCAACTGCAGCACGGGAGTCAGCAAGTAGTAGACCGCGTCAATCCGGCCGATCAGGGAGGTGCGTGCGCGCCAGGTGCCGCCGAGTAGCGGCAGTGCTTGCCATGAGCCCTGCGCCCAGCGGATCCGCTGCCGATAGAGGCGACGAAGTGACGCGAGCCCTTGCTGCTCGATAGTCACCCGGTTCTCCTGCGCGCCCGACCATCCAGCCTGCAGGAGTCGCACACCGAGGTCCTGGTCCTCCGTCAACCGATCGCGCCAGGGCCCAGTCTCATCCGCGATCTGGTCCAAGGCCGAGAGCCGGTTGAATTGCCCGTTCCCACCCATATTCGCCGTTCCCCAGGCAGAACGGCCCGCCTGATAGACGAAGCCGAATGAGCCGAATTCGACGTCTTGAGAGAACCGCAAAAAACCCTGCCGGTTATAAATTCGTACAAGTGTCTGCACACCGCCCATGTGCGGGTTGGAGAAATGCCAGGCCACGGCATTCGGTGCCTGCGGGGCGAGCCTCCCGTCGGCGTCGACGACCCCGATGATGACGCGGTCGGGAGTCCAGCGCGCGAAGCGATCCTCCGTGAGCAGATCGTCACGCACATGTCGGAATGCCTCGTTCAGCGCCGCCGCCTTACCGACGCGCGCGTGAGGTACGACACGCGTCAGAACCCGAAGCCGTGGTTCGTCGATCGCCGCCAGAATACTGCCAGTCGCATCGTCCGATCCATCGTTGATCACAAAAATGACGGCATTGCTGGCAGCTGTTGCCTGAAGTCGAGCGACGCTGTCGGCGATCGTCACCTCCTCGTTGAGCGCGGGCACCAAGAACACCCAGAGAAAATCCGACTCGTGGAGCTCCATCTCCGGATGCTCGCGCTTGCCTCGCCGCCGTGACTGTGCGGCCGCCGCGACGAGCGTGAACACAGACACAAATGAAGTGAGAGTGATGGAAAGAGCGATCCAAAATAAGACTTGGAGCACGAAGGGAACACCCTCAAAGAGATCCAGCTGCGAGGGAATGTCAGTCACTCGCCATGTCTTCGATCAGTCGCGACGCACGCTCGGGGGCTGGGGCGGTGGTATCTTCCTGATAGCCGCCGGCGCGGAGGATCTCGACTCGGTTGAATCCGCTTCCGTATGGCGTGGGGGCCTGGTCGCCGAATGCAACGTAGGCGCAGGCGTCGACGATGCGCTGTGCCGCTCTACCGTCGCCGTAGGGATTGCGCCTGGCCCCTCTCCTCGCGAGCTCACTCGGGTCGTCGAGCAGCAGAGAAGCGGCGCGCACGATGCGATCGGGGTCGGTTCCGACGAGCTCGACCGTCCCTGCTTCAACTCCCTCAAGGCGCTCGGTCGTCTCCCGCACCACGAGGACGGGGGTTCCGAGGGTGGGCGCTTCCTCCTGGATACCACCAGAGTCGGTGATCGCGAAAGCGGCCCGGCCGAGCAGGCGGGCAAACTCCCGGTACGCGAGCGGGGCGATCAGATCGACGTTGGAGCGACCGTTGAGGAGGCCGCGGAAAACACCGGCGACCGTAGGATTCGGGTGGAGCGGAACAATAAATCGCACATCGGGGTACCGTTCGGCGAGCTGGGCGACCGCTGTTCCGATCCGCTCAAGCCCTGCGCCCCAGTTCTCGCGACGGTGCGCGGTGACGACGACAACGGGGGTCCCAGTGTCGGTTTCAAGGTCATCAAGCGCCGGGTCGCCATAGGGAACTGAGAGCTGCGAGGCCCAGAGGAGCGCGTCGATAGCCGTGTTGCCTGTCACGAAGATCTTGCCGTGACGTACCCCCTCGCGGATGAGGTTCTCCTCATTTCGATAGGTCGGTGCCAGGTGGAAGGCGGCGATTCTAGAGATGAGTTGCCGGTTGAGCTCCTCGGGGAATGGCGAGAGCGTGTCGGAGGTGCGCAGTCCAGCCTCGACATGGACGACGGGGATTCGCAGATGGAAAGACGCCAGAGCCGTTGCCGCTGCGCTGGAGGTGTCGCCATGAACGAATGTCGCAGCCGGGTATCCAGGCGATGGTGCACCGAAGCCAGCTGCGGAATGATCGCCGTATTTCGAACGGACGAACCGCTCGAACGCGGTCATGACCGCAGAGAACAGTCCGTTGAGCGACATCCCGGGGCTCACCGCGTTCAGACTGATGTCTGGTTCGATACCAGCGGCACCGAGTACCTCCTCGACAAGCCGCTGATGTTGACCCGTCGATACGACGATGCAGTCGAACCGAGAATCCTCACGGAATGCCCGCACCAACGGCAGCATCTTGATAGCTTCGGGCCTCGTGCCGATGACGATGAGGATGCGGTTGCCGAGCGAAACGCCGGGGAGGGTCATGGAATAACGATATTGGTCACACCACATCGCCGCCTGCAGCGCAACGTCCGATGTGAGCCGTGTTCTCTCGGTCGAGGGGCACCAAGCCTGCTCTGCGCTTCTCAGCGGCAGATGGCAAAAGTCATTGCCGCCCAGTTGTACTCCGGATCGTTTCGTGGGCCCTGGTTAGTGAACAGTGGCTCAGTCGACGATTTCTTGGGTACGCCCGCCGTCGAATGTTCGGCTCTCGAGCAAATGGAGGTCGAAATCATCTGCGCCCCTGAGGATGGGGCTGGTATCGGGATGACAGTGAAAAATGCCACCTCCAGTCGGTCCGCCGCGCCAGCGGCTATCAATGTCCATTTCAACGACAGGCCTCAGATCAAAAGATGAGGATATTGTGGACGTGCCTTCCTACCGTGAATGAGCTGGTGGCTGACGCTTCGGATCTATGACAGCCAGATTTGTTCCTCCGGAGGCAAATTCGGCGCCCGATCTTCCCGCATTTAGGCAAAACGTCTAATGATTGTGCGTGCTGGGCGTGGTGGTCGTAGTGGTGGTTTCGCACACTGAGGATGGCAGCGCCGATTGCTGCTGCAATGAGGGACCCAGCGAGAACGCCGACTTTCACACGGTTATCGGATTCGCTACCAACGCCGAAGGAGAGTTCACCGACGAGCAGGGACACGGTGAAGCCGATGCCTCCAACGAAACCCATTCCGACCATATCGACCCATTTGATCGTTGGATCGTTGGATCGTTGGATCGTTGGATCGATGCTAAGTCCGGGAAGACGGGTGACCAGGAATGTGCTGGTGGTGATCCCGAGGGCTTTGCCGAGGACGCGGCCAGCGACGATTCCGAGGGCGATTGTGTCCTGGAAC
>JBKJLH010000046.1:0-18440 GCA_046597035.1 Lacisediminihabitans sp. | reverse complement strand
CGTCGGTGACCAGGAGCAGGGACAGCACCATTAGGAGGGTCGTGCCGAGAGCGACCAGAATCCATGGGACGCGGCGCTCGGGTACGCCAGAATGGTGCGAAATTCGGGTATATCGCACTCATGGAGCATGACACAAGCGCGGCCTATACGGCTGGCGGATCGAACAGAATTGCACTTTTGCCCCCCGAATTGGGGGGGACAGATAATGCGGGATCGTCAGGCTCCCACGATGCGGTCGGTGGCGTCGATCAGCGCCGTTAGGATGCCCGGCTCATCAAAGGCGTGACCGGCATCCGGCACCATCACGAACTCGGCCTCCGGCCAGGCGCGGTGTAGGTCCCAAGCGGTAACGGCGGGAGTACAGATGTCGTATCGCCCCTGAATAATCACGCCCGGGATATCGGCAAGCACGCCGGCATCGCGGATGAGCTGGCCGTCCTCGAAGAATCCGCGGTTGACGAAGTAGTGATTCTCGATTCTCGCGAAGGCGAGAGCGTAACGCGGGTCAGCGAAAGTGGAGATGACATCCGGGCGAGGCAGCAGCGTGATGGTGGATGCCTCCCAGACAGACCACGCAACAGCGGCAGGGCCGTGGACCGCAGGATCGGGATCGTTCAGCAGGCGATGGTATGCCGGAATGAGTATATTGCGCTCATCGATCGGAACGGGGGCGATAAAGCCCTCCCAGGCATCAGGGAATATCGCCTCGGCTCCGCCCTCGTAAAACCAATCGAGCTCGGATTTGCGGAGCGTGAAGATACCTCTCAGCACCAGCTCGGAGACGCGGCCGGGATGGGTCTCCGCGTAGGCCAGCGCGAGCGTGCTTCCCCACGAGCCACCGAAGACCAGCCAGCGGTCGATCCGCAGATACTGGCGAAGCAGCTCGAGGTCATCGACCAGGTGCCAGGTGGTATTCGTGCTGAGGTCAATGTCGGCGTCGCTCGCGTGCGGGAGGCTGCGACCCGATCCGCGCTGGTCGAGCAGCACTATCCGGTACTTGGCCGGATCGAACAGCCGGCGATGATTGGGCTGCGTCTCACCACCCGGTCCGCCGTGCAGGAATACGGCCGGCTTACCATCGGGGTTTCCCGAGGTCTCCCAGTAGATGCTCTGGCCATCCCCAACATCCAGCAGTCCGGAGTCGTAGGGTTCGATCTCGGGGTAAAAACTACGCATGGCTTCGAGCCTAGGCCGCCGCCCGGCTTGGCCGCGTACCCTGAAGGCATCCGCTGCGCCGGGCGGGAACCGAGGAGCTATGCGTGAAGATCACCCATCTGCGACATTTCATCGCCGTCGCCGAGGAACTTCACTTCGTGCGTGCCGCCGCGTCGCTGGGCATCTCACGGGCGAAACTCGACTCGTCGATCCGCGCACTGGAAGCCCAGGTCGGTTCCGACCTCTTTGATCGCCGCCAGGAGTCGACGACCCTCACCGGAGCCGGGGTGGCCCTACTTGCGCATGCCAGGGTCGAACTCGCCGAGTTTGATGACCGACCGCCGTCTCCTGCCGCCCCGCCCGGAGGAAAAGCGAAGGCCTCGAAGGGCTCGGGCCGAGCCCCGATCGTCAAGGGCGAACCCCGACCATACAAGAATAGGCAGTCGCGGTAGCCCTGTAGCCAGCCCCGGTATCGTAGCCCTGTTCCACGTGGGACGACAGAGGGGATTCTCCCCACAGACAGCCGGGCACGGGCGGAATAGTGTGAAATGGAAGGGACCTGTATGACGGGGCCCTACCGAAAGAGGAGATCCCCATGTCAGGAAACAAAGCAGTCGCCTACAAGGAACCAGGCAAGGTCGAGGTCATCGACACCGACTATCCCACCTTCGAATTGAAGGACGGGCCGGGCGTGAACCCCGCCAACATCGGGCGTAAGGTGCCGCACGGTGCCATCATCCGGACCGTCGCCACTAACATCTGCGGGTCGGACCAGCACATGGTCCGTGGCCGCACGACGGCCCCGGCCAACCTCGTCCTGGGGCACGAAATCACCGGCGAGGTCGTCGAGGTCGGCCCCGATGTCGAGTTCGTCAAGGTCGGAGACATCGTCTCGGTGCCCTTCAATATCGCGTGCGGCCGCTGCCGCAACTGCAAGGAACGAAAGACGGGTATCTGCCTCAACGTGAACCCGGACCGCCCGGGTAGCGCCTACGGTTATGTCGATATGGGTGGCTGGGTCGGCGGCCAGGCCGAGTATGTGCTCGTGCCCTACGCGGACTGGAACCTGCTCGTGTTCCCCGACCGCGACCAAGCCCTCGAAAAGATCATGGACCTCACCATGCTCTCTGACATCTTCCCGACCGGATTCCACGGCGCGGTCACGGCAGGCGTCGGAGTCGGGTCCACGGTCTACGTGGCCGGCGCCGGTCCCGTAGGGCTCGCGGCGGCGTCATCCGCCATGCTTCTCGGCGCGGCTGCGGTGATCGTCGGCGACATGAATGCCGATCGGCTCGCACAGGCTCGCAGCTTCGGCTGCGAGACGATCGACCTCTCTTCTGGCGAAATCGCCGACCAGATCGAGCAGATCCTCGGAGTTCGCGAGGTGGACTGCGGTGTGGATGCCGTCGGCTTCGAAGCCAAGGGCCACCACGGCGGAGGTGAAGCCCCGGCTACGGTACTCAATTCACTGATGGAAATCACTGCGGCCGGTGGTGCCATGGGTATCCCCGGACTGTACGTGACCGGCGACCCCGGCGGCGTCGACGCCGACGCCAGGAAGGGATCGCTGTCGCTCAGGCTCGGCACCGGATGGGCGAAGTCCCTCTCGTTCACCACCGGCCAATGCCCGGTGATGAAGTACAACCGCGGGCTCATGATGGCGATTCTGAACGACAAGGTACACATCGCCAAGAACGTGAATGCCAAGGCGATCACCCTCGAGGAAGCCCCGCGCGGGTACGCGGAGTTCGACGCGGGCGCTGCGACGAAGTACGTGCTCAACCCGAACGGCTACCTGGACGCGGCCTAACCTGCGGCGAGTACGGCGAGGATCGTCTCGCCGTACTTCGCCAGTTTGTTCTCCCCCACCCCGCTCATCGTGCCGAGTTCGGCGAGGGTCGTCGGCATACCGGTGGCGATCTCGCGCAGCGTCGCATCGTGGAAGACGACGTAGGCCGGAACCCCCTGCTCCTTCGATTCTGCGGCCCGCCACGCCCGGAGGCTCTCGAACACCGGCGCAACTCCCGCGGGCAGCTCGATCACGGGGCCACGGCGGGACTTGGCCGGTCGCGACGCGCGCTCCGGCTCGCGGCGCAGCATCACCAGGCGATCCCCGGCGAGCACCGTCGCGCTGGCCTCCGTCACGACGAGAGTTCCGTACTCGCCCTGTACAGCGACCAGCCCCTGCGCGAGCAACTGGCGTACGACTCCGCGCCACTCCTGATCGCCGAGCTCCGTGCCGATACCGAAAGTCGACAGCGAGGCGTGATCGTTCTGGGTGATACGAGCGGTCGTGCGACCGAGAAGGATATCGACGATCTGGCCCGCTCCGAACTTCTGGTTGCGCTCACGCTGAAGTCTCACGATCGTCGAGAGCAGCTTCTGGGCCGGAACGGTGCCATCCCACGACTCCGGCGGCGAAAGACAGGTATCGCAGTTGCCGCAGGCAACGGATGTCTCACCGAAATACCCGAGCAACTGCACCCGGCGACATTCCACGGTCTCGCACAGCGCAAGCATCGCGTCGAGGTGCAGGCCGAGTCGGCGGTGGTGCTCCGCATCCCCCTCAGAGCCATCGATCATGCGGCGCTGCTGCATCACATCCTGCAGTCCGTACGCGAGCCAAGCGGTCGACGGCAGGCCGTCGCGACCGGCCCGACCGGTCTCCTGGTAGTACCCCTCGACCGACTTGGGAAGGTCGAGGTGGGCGACAAAGCGAACATCAGGCTTGTCGATGCCCATACCGAAGGCGATGGTGGCGACCATGACGATGCCATCTTCGCGAAGGAACCGGGACTGGTTCGCCGCGCGCACTCGCGAGTCGAGGCCTGCGTGATACGGCAGGGCGACGATGCCATTCTGAACCAGTAAGTCGGCGGTCTGCTCGACCGATTTACGCGACAGGCAGTACACGATGCCGGCGTCCCCGGGATGCTCACTGCGCAGCAACTCGAGCAGTTGCTGTTGCGGGACATTCTTTGCGGCAATGCGGTATTGGATGTTCGGACGGTCGAAGCTCGCCACGAAGTGCCGGGCATCGCTCAGCTGCAACCGCTTCTGGATCTCGAGGTGGGTCTGATCGGTGGCCGTCGCGGTGAGCGCGATGCGGGGAACGCTCGGCCAGCGTTCATGCAATATCGAGAGCCGTAGGTAGTCGGGGCGGAAGTCGTGGCCCCACTGCGAGACGCAGTGCGCCTCGTCAATGGCGAAGAGCGAGATCGACGCCCGGTCGAGCAGGTCGGCGGTGGCCGATACTCGCAGCCGCTCCGGCGCCAGGTAGAGAAGATCCAGTTCACCGTTCAGAAACGCATGCTCGACACTCATGCGCTGGGCCTGATCCTGAGTCGAGTTGAGGAACGCCGCACGCACGCCGACCGCGGAGAGGGCATCCACCTGGTCCTGCATGAGGGCGATGAGCGGGGAGATGACAACCCCGGTGCCTTCGCGCACCAGCGCCGGGATCTGGTAGCAGAGCGATTTACCGCCGCCAGTGGGCATGAGCACGAGTGCATCCCCGCCATCCACCACCTGCTGGATGATCTCGGCCTGATCGCCGCGGAAGCTGTCGTAGCCGAACACCGTGTGCAGCGCATCGCTCGCACTGGAATACTTGGAGGACGACGGCCGCGCGGGTTCGCGGGCGATGAACTCCCGCTCTCGATCTTCTCCAGTAGGCGGTTCGTATTCGAACTCGTCCGGTGGCTCGAGATCATCCGGGTCCCAGGGGATCTCTGCACTCCAACTCACGCCGCCGAGTCTAATCGCGAGCGCTGACGCTCCTCCTCCAGCCCGTGAGATCCGGCATTCGATCCGAAACTCGGCTCGGGAAGGACCGGATGCCAGATCTCACGGTGCCTGAGGGAGGAGAAGGGGGAGGGGAGGGGCGAAGACCCGTACTCGCACGAGTCCGAAGCGCTTCGCCGCTCGCAGCACGAGCCAGGAGTACAGCGCGAGCGTGAGGGCCGAGATGACGACCTCGAGGCCGCTGCCGGTCTTCGAGTTCACATCGACCAACCCGAATGCGCCGATCACGAAGATCACCGTGTTATTCACGACGTGGGCGACGATGGATGCCTCCAGCCCACCCGTGCGCCACGCCAGCCACCCGGCCACCACGGCGAACACCGAGACGTCGATGAGTCCCCACACGTCGTATTGGTGGCCGATGGTGAAGAGCGGCACCGGTAGCAGGATCGCGAATAGCGGATGCTTCAGCCAGCCGCCGATCGTCTGGGCCAGATACCCGCGAAAGAAGATCTCCTCGGCGGTAGCCTGCAGCGGTACCAACAGCACCGCCACGATCACCACGATCCACGTGGTCGACGACACCGCCGCCGACGGAATCCGCTCACCGGTCAGCAGCGGGAGCAGCACCACCGAGAACAGGGTCGAGACGCCGTACGCGATAACGACGGGGAGCATGAGCCGAGCCATCCACCGCCAACGCATCCGCCCGGCGATCGACCACAGCAGACCGACCGGGCGAGGCCCCATGGCCAGGCGGGCGAGCAAGACCGAGGGCAGGATCACCGCGATGGATGACAGCGAGAAGGCGAGGATGACCGGCAGGCTGTTGTCGATTGTGCCGGTGGTGATGAGCTTCGTGATCGCCGGTCGCACCTCAGGGATGACCAGCGTCGACACGAGCAGCAGCACGACGAGCACGATGGTGAAACCGATGAAGATACCGAGCGCGATCAGACCGGTGACGATCGGCTTCCACCAGCGATAACCGGGAGCGCTGCGGGCGAGGCGGTGATAGGTGAATTCCACGCGGCGAGCCTAACCACTGAAACGGGGAGTCCGGCCAGTTCCGGACTCCCCAATTCGCGGGGCATGCGTCCAATGGCCTTCGGCGGTTACCGCTACCGTTGAGTTCTCCCTCCAGAAAAGGTCCCCCGTGCGCGCTGTGTTCATCGGCGTCACGGCAGCGCTCATTTTCGGATCGGCAGACTTCGTCGGAGGAATGGCGGCGAAGCGAATCAGTGCCGTCCGGGTGACCGCGATCGGCGGACTCGCCGGCCTCGTCATCCTCCTGATTGCCCTGCCGCTGTTCCCCAGCGTCTGGTCGCCAAAAGCCGTGCTCCTCGGCGGCATCACCGGCCTGACCGGAGCGATCGCCGTCGTGCTTCTCTACGCCTGCCTCGCCATCGGGCCGATGAGCATTCTCTCGCCCCTGACGGCGGTGATCTCGGCGGTCGTTCCGGTGCTCGCGGGGGTGGTTCGCGGCCAACAGCTGAACACCCTGGGCTATGTCGCTATCATCGTGGCTCTCGTCGCTGTCATACTCGTGGGCTTCGTGCCGGAAAGGGGAGCGGTGCGGCCGTCGCCGAAAGCACTCGGGATGGCGGTCGGAGCCGGCACGCTGATCGGTACCTTTCTCATCCTGATCGATCTGACTCCGGATGACTCGGGCCTGGTGCCTCTCGTCGTGAGCCGAGGCGTGAACGCCGTCGTGATGTTCACCGCGATCGGTATCGGCGCGCTGTGGGTACGCCGACGCGGATCTGCCCCGCAGTCACACGGAGGCTGGAAGCCGGGATTGGGATTGGCCATCATCGCCGGCGTGATCGACGCGGCCGCGAACGCGATGTTGCTACTCGGCCTGCGTCTCGGCGAACTCACCATCCAGTCCGTGCTCACGGCCCTGTACCCCGCCGGCACGATCCTTCTCGCCGCGATCGTGTTGCGCGAGCGGATCGCTCCGGTGCAGGTGGTCGGGCTCCTACTCGCTCTCACGGCCGCCGCGATGCTGGCCCTTGCCTAGGGAACGCGCGTGTTGAGCGTCGCTCTCGCCCTCGCCGGTTCCGTAATCTACGGGGCCAGCGACTTCTTCGGTGGCCTTGCCGCGCGTGGTACCAGTGCGGTGCGGGTGACCTGGATCAACTCGATTGCCGGCCTGGCAGTGTTGATAATTGCGGCGCTCCTTCTCCCCAGCCGGTGGAGTGCACCCGTGTTGCTGTGGGGTGTGCTGGCCGGAGCCTGCGGCTCGGTCGCGCTCGTACTGCTGTATGCCTGCCTCGCAATCGGGCCGATGAGTATCCTCTCCCCTATCCTGGCGCTCGTCGCCGCGGTGATTCCGATTGCGATCGGCTTCGTGCGCGGGGAGCGGCTGAGCTCTCTTGGCTACCTCGGCCTCGCGGTGGGGCTCGTCGCGATCATCCTGATCTGCCTCGTGCCGGGCGAGCGGGCCGTGCGGCCGAGCAGACGCGGCATCCTCATGGCCGTCGGGGCGGGAGTCGCAATCGGCGGCTACCTCGTGTTCATCGACCTGACGCCTCACGACAGTGGACCGGCGCCACTGCTGGTCACTTTCGTCGTAGCCGGCATCGTCACGTCGACGATCCTTCTCGGCCAGCGCCTTGCCCGACAGGACGCGCCGCGGCCGACGATCTCCCGCACGACAGTGGGCTTTGCGGTGCTGTGTGGGCTGACGGATGCTGCTGCCGCGTTCCTGTTCCTTCTTGCCCTGCGAGAGGGGGAGCTCTCGATCGTGTCGGTGCTGAACGCCCTTGCGCCAGCCGGCACCATCGTGCTTGCCGCCGCGGTGCTGCGCGAGCGCATCGCCCCGGTGCAATGGATGGGGCTCGCCGTCGCGCTCATCGCAGCGGCCCTACTCGCGCTGGCCTGACCCTCGCGCGCATGGTGAGGTACCCTTTTCCCCTCCCCCCGCAGCTCGGGTGTCATCTTCGCACGGTTGCGACGCCCACGAAGATGCGAAGTTGACCCCTCGCGCGACGGCCCAGGCGATGGCACCAACGACCATGACGATCCGGGCACGACGGAAGGGCACTGCGGATAATGCGGAGCCGCCGACGGATATGAAATCCCCCGATTCGGTCCCAGGCCTAGGTGTGCTGTGTCGGGCGGTCCCTCGCAGCGGCTCCGTGAGTTGCCTGGGGTCCCCATCACAACGGGAACGGGGGCAGAATCGCTGGTCGGTCAGAGCGGGATATGTCCCCCGACCGATAGGAGTGGGCGATGCGGTCATGCCCGCGGGTTCTGTACGGATAGGGGCCCATCTCCCCCATAAAAGCTGTGGAATCGATCTGATTATGAAAAATTCCTGCGGAGCGGACACACAGCCGAACCGGGGTGTATGCGTGTACCTGTACCCCTTTACGGTTCGTTACGGTGCAGCAATACGGAGCGGTCGGTGCCTTCGGGCGCTCGACGACCCTCAGAGCATTCGCGGATCAGGAGTCGCACCGTCGTGTCGGAGTGCTGGGCAGAAGGGTTCGGCGAGCCGAACCACTCGGTGAAGAAGACCCAGAAGTTGCGGTTGCCGTACGAGGAGCACGCGTCACCCTGCCCGTGCGGATTTGCGAGGGCGGCGGCATTCGGCTGATAAGGCGTGTAGTTGTAGAGCGCGGCCGTCGCCTGGTTGCGGATGTTCACTACAGCGGCCCCGCATGATGACTCCGGACCGAACTTCACTTCGACCGGGCCGACCTGGTAGCGCCAGTATCCGGGGTCGAGAAGATAGCTGCGCAACTGCTTCGCGGCCTGGTAAACCTGGTCCGCAAACCCGTAAAACCCGGTGTCGCACGCCGCGGAGTCCGGGCATCCGTATCCCATGGCCACCCGGTAGGCACGGTCCGTCGGGGACACGGCGGTGATGAGCCCCTGCTCTTTCTGGAGCATCACAAGCAAGACCTTCGGGTTGATGAGACAGGCGCGAGCCACCCGGAACACGATGCGACTGGCGAGTACACCGGACTCGCCATTCAGAGCTGAGCACTGGCCGCTGACCGAGGCAGGCTGAGCGGGAATTTCGGACCGGTAGGCGCGGAGGCAGGTGGTGGCGCTGGTGAACGCGCATCCGGGTGCCTGCTCGGCGATGAAGGCCTGCACTTGCGTCTCTGTGAGCGAGCGCGAATCGGAAAGCACGTCATCGGAGAGGATGTATCCAGGGTCGAAGGCCCTGGCATCAGCGACGGCAGAATCATGCTGCGGCGGCGAGGCGGTCGCGGGAAATCCCTCACCGGGAGCGGCCCCGCCGAGGATCAACGCGAGCACCGTTCCACCCACCGTCACGGCCGCGAGCGCACGGAGCGCCGGGACTGATCGTGGTGGGACACAACGGCGAAACGACATGTGTCCATCATCGCCGACCGGCTCCTCGCACCCGAGGTTTCGCCCTTCGTTCCGGCGGGTGAATACGGGGTAACGCCTACCTGTCAAAAAGCTGACCGTTGCGATCTCATGCAATCCGGTTGATCGATGACCCCGAAGGAAGCTACATGCCCACAAATAACGACCCCCGATCGGGTGGCACCCGAGTGAGGGAGCAATTCTCCCCGCAGAATCGTCTCTCCCAGCTTGTGACCTTCGGAGGAGTGGGACTGGTTGCCTTCGTCGTGGACTTCACCACCTACAACGTGTTGCTGCTCGGACCGCTGCATCGATACACCATCACCGCGAAGGTGATCTCTGTGACGGTCGCGACCATCGTCGCCTGGCTCGGCAACCGGTACCTCACGTTCCGAGCGAACCGCACTCGCGCCCTGTGGCGGGAAGGCGTCATGTTCGCGATTTCGAACCTCCTCGGGTTGGGGATCGCAGCACTGTGCCTCTTCGTCTCCCATTACGTTCTCGGCCTGGTGACTCCATTGGCCGACAACATCGCCGCGAACGGTGTGGGCCTCGTGCTCGGCACGACCTTTCGCTACTTCTCCTACCGATTCCTGGTCTTTCCCGCGTCTAAAGAAGGTTCCCCCGCATGAATCTGCTCACTCCCCTCGTGCTTTTCTCCGCTTCTCCCGTGCTTCCGCCCGCCCCCGATTCAACGGGCGGGTCTACTGGTCTCCTGCCGAATCGTGGAGGGGTGGGCGTCATCTCCCCCACCGATCCGACCGGAGCGTTCGGCGGCCTTGACCTGCCGACCATCCTCGCGATCTCCGCTCTCGTGCTGGTCGCGGCGGCTCTCACCGCAATAGCCGCGACCACCCTGTGGTGGATGCTCCATGCCTGGAAGTCCGACGGCAACTTCACGCGCACGGGCTTCTCCGAGACAACGACGCCGCCCGCACACAGCTTCACCCTGCTAGTGCCCGGTCGTCACGAAGAAGAGGTGATGGGCCAGACCCTCGACGTTCTCGCCACGCAGACACACCCGAATGTTCAAATCATCGCGATCGTCGGCCACGATGACCCCGGCACGGAGCGAGTCGCCCGGGAGGCGGCCGCGCGGCATCCGGAACTCATCTCCGTGGTCGTCGATCACAGCGTTCCCAAAAATAAGCCGAAGGCCCTCAACACCGCGCTGCAATTCGCGACCGGCGACATCATCGGCGTATTCGACGCTGAGGACGAAGTGCACCCTGGCCTCCTGCGCCTGATCGACTCCAAGTTCACCGAAACCGGAGCGGCCGTAGTGCAGGGTGGTGTGCAACTGATGAACTTCCGGTCGAGCTGGTGGTCGCTGCGCAATGTGCTCGAGTACTACTTCTGGTTCCGTTCCCGCTTGCACTTCCACGCCGGTGCCCGATTCATCCCGCTCGGTGGAAACACGGTGTTCGTGCGTCGCGAATGGCTCGAATTCACCGAAGGCTGGGACGCCGAGTGCCTCGCTGAAGACTGCGAGCTGGGTGTGCGGCTTTCGAGTGCGGGAGCCGAGGTCGTCGTGGCATACAGCCCAGAGGTCGTCACCCGCGAGGAAACTCCCGGCACTCTCACTTCGCTGTTCAAGCAGCGCACCCGGTGGAACCAGGGGTTCCTGCAGGTGCTGAGGAAGGGCGAGTGGAAAAAGCTCCCGACGCGCAAACAGCGTCTGTTCGCACGCTATATGCTCGCGATGCCGTTTCTGCAGGCGATTTCCGGCATCATGATCCCGGTCTCGTTGGTCCTGATCTTCTTCGTGAAGGTACCAACACCGATCGCGCTCATCACGTTCATCCCCATCGCACCGACTCTCATCACCGTTGCGGTCGAGATCGCCGGTCTCGGTGACTTCGGACGTGTCTATAACGAGAAGGTGCGGATCCGGGACTACGTGCGTCTCATCCTGGGAACCTTCCCGTTCCAGGTGTTCCTCGCCGCTGCCGCGATCCGTGCCGTCTTCCGCCAGCTGAAGGGGGAGACCGGTTGGGAGAAGACCGAGCACAGCGGGGTACACCGCGAGGTCGTGGCCGCTCACGGACCGGTGCTGGTGTCGAGCGGGCACAGTGAGCTCGACTATTTCCAGACCGTCGATTCGCAACCCGCGGATGGTCGTACGGCATCCGGACCCCGCGAATCCATGACTGAAGGAGCGAACCGATGACCAGTGCAACGTTGTCACGCACTCCTCTTCGCGAATTCCTCGCGGAAAGCGCACACCGGATCCGCGGAACTCTCACCCGGTTCTATGTTCGCCACCAACTCGCTCTTCCCTGGCTGTCGCCGGTGCTCGTCATCTCGGCGATAGTGTCTTTCGTCAACTTCGGAGGCGCACCCCAGCGAATCGATGACGAGGGTACCTACACCGCCCAGGCATACGCCGTGTCGGCGTTTGGTCAGCTCGCGCACTACACCTACAGCTACGACCATCCGCCGCTCGGCTGGATACAGATCGCCGGATACGCGCAGCTCACCGGGGCCTTCGCCCGCTATGACCTCGCTGTGCTTGCCGCTCGCGAGGCAGTGATCGTCGCCAGCCTCATCAGTGTCGTGCTCGTCTGGGCGCTTTCCCGCCGCCTCGGCCTCGGCCGCGCGGCAAGCGCTGCCGCGGCTCTGGTCTTCGCGCTGTCGCCACTCGCCCTGCAATTCCACCGCACGGTTTACCTGGACAACATCGCGCTTCCCTGGTTGCTCGGAGCCTTCGTGCTCGCCCTCAATAAGCGATCCCAGCTCGCGAGCTTCGCGGCATCCGCTGCGCTGTTCAGCATCGCGGTGCTCAGCAAGGAGACCTTCCTCCTGGCACTGCCTTTTCTCGCCTGGATGATGGTGCGCTCCTCCCACAAAGCCACCCGCCGATACACGCTCTCGGTCGCCGGAACAGTGGTCGTGCTCGTCGGATCGAGCTATCTGCTGCTCGCTGCCATCAAGGGGGAGCTGTTGCCCTCGGCCGGCAGATCGAGCCTGACCGACGGCGTGCTCTTCCAGCTCGGTTCCCGCGCCGGAAGTGGATCGATATTCGACCCGAACAGCCTCATCGTGCGTACCTTCTCGATGTGGTGGCAGCTCGACCCGGTGATCATCGTGCTCGGAACGTTCGCCTCATTCACCGCGCTGTTCTTCACGCGGCTGCGGCCGCTCGCCGTGATGATGGTCTTCCTGATCGTCGCGATGTTCCGGCCGAATGGATATCTCCCCGTGCCGTACGTGATTGTTCTCCTGCCCTTCGCAGCGATCTTCATCGCGGCGTTGACCGAGAAGGCGGTGCGATCCCTGCGTCACAGCACCGGGGCCGGGCGAGTGCGGGCCGGAGCCTGGTTGGCCATCACCGCGGTCGCCCTGGTCGCTGCCGGCCCGCTCTGGACCATCCAGCTGCGCGGATTCCTGTTGTCCGACCAGGATGCACCGCTCCGTTCGGCCGAGACCTGGGCAATCGCCAACATCCCGAAGAACAACCGCATGATCGTGGACGACTCCATGTGGGTCGATTTCGTGAAATCCGGCTGGTCACGCGACAACGTCGTCTGGTATTACAAGCTCGACACCGATCCTGCGGTCAAGGCCAAGTCGCCCCAGGGATGGAAAGACTCCGACTATGTGATCACCACGGATTCGATGCGCAGCTTTCCGAACTCCCTGCCCCAGGTTAAGAAGGCGATCGTCAATTCGGTAGTCGTCGCCTCGTTCGGCAGCGGAAGGGAGGCCGTCAACATCCGGCGAATAAATCCGGATGGTCTCGCCGCCGCGAAGAAAGCAGCCGCGGCCGAGGCCGCCCAGGCCTCCACCGCTGGCACGCAACTCGTCGGCAATCCCGGGCTCTCGGTGTCGGCGGCCAATCGCGACCTGCTCACCGGAGGACGCGTCGACATCCGCATCCCTCTCGCACTCGGGAGTCAGTTGGCAATCGGATCCACGACGGTTTCCGGATTCCCCGCGCTGGATGGCGAGGGAAGCCAGCCACGCCGAGCGGTGCGGATCTCACGCCTCAATGGCGAAGCTGCTGTTCAGAGTGGATCACTGACCACAGCCGCCAAGACCTACATCTCCGGCCTCACCGGCTCGTACGCACCCGCCTCCGTCTCAATCGTGGACGGCACGATGCAATTGCTCTATTCCCCGGCACTACCCGCCAACCTCGTGCCCTAGCCCCAGAAAACCCCACCAGAACAGGAGATCATCATGAAAAAACTCACCCTGCGATCCCTCATCAGCGCCGTAGCGTTGGTGGCGGTCGTTGCCATCGGGGCCATTGCGACCCCGGCGCTTGCCGCCACATCGGCCCCAGTAGCCGCTCCCACCGCTACCGGATCGGTCGGCTGGCTGAGAATCGCGCACCTCTCTCCCGATACGAAATCGGTGGATGTACGCATAACGGCCCTCATGGGAGGGGCGTCTGTATACGACCTCGACAGCGTCAAGTACGGGGCGGTTTCGAGCTATAAGGCCATGCCCAACGGGGTATACACGATCGCGATGGTGCCCGCGGGATCGAAGTCGTCCGCCAAGCCGATGCTCAGCGCTTCGGTCTCCGTCATCGCCGGGAAGGCGTCGACGGTAGCGGCATACGGTCTGAATAAGAAGTTGAAGCTCAAGGTCTTCACCGATGACCTCTCTTCTCCCGCCGCCGGGCGAGCGCGCATTCGCCTGATCCAGGCGTCGACTACGACGCCATCGATCGACGTGACGACTGCCACGGGCATCTCAATCGCCAAAAACGCGAAGTCGGGTACCGCAACGGGATACGCCGAAGTCGCTTCCGGTCCGTGGTTTCTCACCCTGACCGGGAAGAACGTGGAATCAATTGCACCCGTCACTCTGGCCAATGGCAGCGTCACCACGCTCTTCGCGCTGGATACGACGAGAGGCGGGCTCGCCGTCCGCTCGGTGATCGACAGCGCCGCCGTTGGTGCGGTGCCAGTGGGAGGAGTGCAGACGGGCGGAGGCTTCCTTGCCTCTGCCGCGCACTCCCTCGACACGCTGCCCTCGGTGGGGACCGAACAACGATGACGATGCGAGGGCGGCTCCTGCTGGCGATCACGACAGCGCTGGCCGTTGCCGTGACTGCAGTGATCGCGGGAGCAGCCCTCGGTCTGCCCCCGAGCCCCCGAGCCAGCGGCGATCCCAGCCCGAGCGCGCAGAACCGGATTCCTGCGTCGAAAAGTAGTTCGAACACAAACGCCGCCACGCTCGGCCGGGCATTCCTCTCGGACTGGGTCGACGGCGGTCGTGTCGTTCGGCGTGACCAGGGTTCCGACACCGTGAGCGAGGGTCAGGCCTACGGTATGCTCATCGCGCTCTCCCTGAAGGACGAAAGGACCTTCGACTCGATCTGGAACTGGACCGAGATACACCTGCAAAAAGGTTCCGGCCTCCTCGCCTGGCGATGGCAGAACGGCGCCGTCGTGGATGCGACACCCGCCAGCGATGCCGACCTCGATGCCGCCCGCGCTCTCGTGATCGCTGGCAAGCAGTTCGATCGGCCCGACTTCACGACCGACGGAAAGCGCCTCGCGGGGGCGATCGCCGACACCCTCACGGTGCAGACCTCACTCGGACGCATCCTGCTTCCGGGGCCCTGGGCGGCCAGCAATCCGCACTCGTACAACCCGAGTTACGCCTCTCCCGTAGCGTTCCGGGTGCTGGGGAAGGCCACGGGCGATCCCCGCTGGGCCGAACTGGCTGCCGGCTCCCGTGCTGTCACGACCAAACTCCTCGATACCGCCGCGCTCCCCTCCGACTGGGCCCAGGTCAACGACGACGGCACCGTCGCCGTGACACCGGGCCCGACCGGCGCGTCCGGCGCGGTGACCTACGGGTATGACGCGGCCCGCACCGCCATTCGATTCGCCGAATCGTGCGCGCCGACCGATGTCGCTGTCGCTGCGCGTCTTGCGCCGGCCCTCACCCGATCGACCGCTTTGGCCGCGGTGCTCGACCTCGGCGGCTCGCCGCAGACGACCGACGAGAGCCCTCTCGCCTATGCCGCCCGAGCCGCCGCCTCGGTGGCCAGCGGCGACGGCAGCGCGGCAAACGCCGACCTCGCACGGGCCGCCCGGGTTTCGGCAGCCGTTCCCACCTACTACGGCCGAGCCTGGACCGTGCTCACTCTCACGATGTTGCGTCAGACCACCCTCGGTGGCTGCGCTCCACTCGCAGGAAGGAACTGATCACTATGCGAAAAATCTCCCGACGCGCGTGGGTCGCAATCGGCGTGGCGGCCGCGGTCGTGCTGGTTGCCGTGAGCGGATCTGCGCTCGCAATCACCGCATCCGCTCATTCGAACGCCCGCACCTCCTCCAGTTCCGCCGTGCACGAGGGTGCGGCGGCCGGCATCCAGACTCCGGATGCCGCCCCCACGACCGCCCCGCAGCGCGGCGTGGTCGTTACGCATGTTTCGATTCCCGACATCGGGGTCTCCAGTGATATCGAGCTGCTCTCGCTGAACGCGAACGGTGCCCTCCTGCCCCCGGTCGACTTCGATCGGGCGGGCTGGTACGCGGGCGGGGTAGTACCCGGCCAGATCGGACCGGCCATCATCGCCGGACACATCGACTCGGTCACCGCGCCAGCCGTATTCGCGAACCTGCACGAGGTGAGACCAGGAATGAAAATCCTCGTCTCACTCTCCGATGGCAGTGTGCTCACATTCACGGCAGACCGATCAGAGGTTGCGCCGAAAACCCAGTTCCCCTCGAGTTCCGTGTACGGCAATGTGCCCACCCCTCAGCTGCGGGTGATCACCTGCGACGGAACCTTCAATAGTGCTACCGGTCACTACGACGACAACCTCGTCGTCTTCGCGACGCTGGTAGCGCCCTAGCGACCACAGAATCCGCAACGGCGAAAACCCCCTCTTTTCAGACCCGACAGTCAAAGGAATCGAAATGCTCGAAACCCTCGTGATCATGCCCACCTATAACGAACGTGACAACGTGACACCGATGGTGGATCGCATCCTTGCCGCTTCGCCGCACACGGACGTGCTCATCGTCGATGACAACTCGCCCGATGGCACCGGTCAGGTGGCGGATGGCTTGGCCGCTCTGCATCCCGAAGTACACGTTCTGCATCGCGCCGAAAAGACCGGACTCGGCGGGGCCTACCTCGCAGGCTTCGACTGGGGGATCGCCGCAGGGTATTGGGCGCTCGTGGAGATGGATGCCGACGGATCGCACCATCCGGAAGAGCTTCCCCGCATGATCGAGTTACTCGCCGATCACGACCTCGTGCTCGGGTCTCGCTGGATTCCCGGCGGGTCGGTCGAGAACTGGCCGCTACGGCGCAAGCTGCTGAGCCTCGGCGGGAGCGCCTACACCCGCGCCGCCCTCGGCATCGACGTACGTGACACCACGGGGGGCTATCGCGTGTTCTCGGCCGACGCCCTGCGCCGACTCGAACTGGACGGTGTCGCGAGCCACGGATACTGCTTTCAGGTCGACCTTCTGTGGCGCGCCCTCGAGCACGGGCTGCGCGTGGTCGAGACTCCGATCACCTTCACCGAGCGCACGATCGGCGTGTCAAAGATGAACGGCAATATTGTCGTGGAGTCCCTGCTACGAGTCACGGCCTGGGGTATCCGACGCCGTTCGCGAGCGCTCGTCGGTCTGCTGTCACCCGAGCGTCGCCTGCCCTCCGTGCGCGCGAGCTACCACCGCACGCTGCCGGACTCTGGAGGCCGTCAGGCTTAGACCCCGGCACAGGCGAAGGGCGCCCATCCGGTTGGCTGGACGCCCTTCGTAACAATGTTTTCTATAGCGCGGCGAGTTCCTCGATCACCCGGTCGCCCGGCGCGGCGATCTGCATGGACGCCTTGATCTCGGCACGGCCGAGGAGCTCGTCCATCCGACGACGACGTGCCTTCGATATCAGGGTCACGACCGTGCCCTCCTTGCCCGCGCGGCCGGTGCGACCGGAGCGGTGGAGGTAGGTCTTGTACTCGTCGGGAGCATCGGCCTGGATGACGAGACTGATGTCATCCACGTGGATGCCGCGAGCCGCGACATCAGTCGCCACCAGCACATTCACTCTTCCGCTTGTCAACAATTGGAGGTTGCGCGTGCGGCGCGACTGGTTGAGGTCACCGTGCAGCGAGGTTGCCGGTATGCCTGCATCCTCGAGCTGGTCAGCCAATTGCTCGGCGAATGCGCGAGTGCGGGCGAAGATCAACGTCTTGCCCTCACCGCCCGCGAGCTCCTCGATGATGCGCGTCTTGTCACGCTGCTCGATGAGTAGCACACGGTGGTCGATCGACGAAGACGCCTGGTCTTCACCGGCGACCTCGTGAACGGCCGGCTCCTTGAGGAACTGCTTGACCAGGGTGGCGACACCCTTATCGAGAGTGGCCGAGAACAGCAGCTTCTGGCCGCCCTTCTTGGTGGATTCGAGGATGCGCTGCACTGGCTCGAGGAAGCCGAGATCGCACATGTGATCGGCCTCGTCGAGCACGGTCACGAAGACCTCGCTCAGGTCGAGGCGGCCCTGCTCGATGAGGTCTTCGACGCGACCGGGCGTGGCGATGACGATATCGACCCCGCGTTGCAGCGTTGAGACCTGCTTGTACTGCGGCACGCCGCCGACGATGGTGGTGGTGAACAGGCCGACGCTGCGGGCGATGGGCTGCACCGTGCGGTCGATCTGCATGGCGAGCTCACGGGTCGGAGCGAGGATCAGCGCGCGAGGCTTGCGTCCGGGCTTGCGGCCAGCGCCGCCCATGTTCTCCATGAGACGCTCGACGAGCGGCGCTCCGAAGGCGATGGTCTTGCCGGATCCGGTCTTTCCGCGACCGAGCACGTCCTTACCGGCGAGAACATCCGGGATGGTGGCGGCCTGAATGGGGAACGGCGTCTCGGCACCCATGACAATGAGCTGGCGGGTCATGTTGTCGCCGATGCCGAGGTCCTTCCAGGTGACGCCGGCCGCGTCGCCCGCGGTGATCACCTTGGCCTCGAGACGCTCGAGCACGACGTCTTCGTGGGCAGCGAACGCTGCCGACTTTGAGTCGTTCTTGGCCGGGTAGTAGTCACTGTCCCGGCGGGGGGCGCGGTCGTCGAACGAACGCTGCGGGCGATCGTTGTAGGAGGGGCGCTCCGTGCGAGCCGGACGGTCGTTGTAGGAAGGACGCTCCGTGCGAGCCGGACGGTCGTTATAGGAAGGACGCTCCGTGCGAGCCGGACGGTCGTTATAGGAAG
>JBKJLH010000149.1:0-3046 GCA_046597035.1 Lacisediminihabitans sp. | reverse complement strand
CGAAGAAGTCGGGCCGGCGCACGCGCGCCGAACCGAAAGAGCTCAAGGCCCTCGGCAAGCACCCCACGAGCGGCGAGAACGTCCGCATTCTCGACGGCCGCTATGGTCCGTACGTGACCGACGGCACCACCAACGCCTCCGTGCCCAAGGGCACGCAGGTCGAAGCCGTGACGATGGCCGCGGCGGTGGAGTTGCTGGCGGCGCGCGAAGGCATGTCGAAGTCGAAGAAGCCCGCCCGCGGCCGCAAGACCGCCAAGGCGCCGGCCAAGAAGAAGGCCGCCAAGAAGGCGAAGAAAGCGGAGTAGGCGAAGCAGACGGAGCAGACGGAGCAGACGGAGTAGGGTCCGGCTTTAGCCGGACCTGGCAACTAACGGAACAACCGTTCAAGCCGCAGTTCCCACTCCGGAAGCAGCGGTGTTGTCAGCGTCTCGTCGTTCTTGGCGTCGAGCGTGATCGCCAGCGGAAACGAACCATCGGCACCCCGCCGATAGACCGCGACGGTGTTGCGGTCGGGATCAATAATCCAATATTCGCGCACGCCTTCGCGATCGAACAGCTGACGTTTGATCGTCAGGTCACGCTTGCGTGTGCTTGGCGACAGGATCTCGATCACGATTCCCGGTGCGCCGTGGATGTGCTTGGCGGTGAGAATGTCGAGCTGAGCCCGCAGAATGACCAGTAGGTCTGGCGCGACGACATCGTAGGGCGTCATCACCACGTCGAGTGGACTAGCGAAGGCTTCCCCTTGCTCGGGATGAGCCTCCAGATGCGAGCCAATCGAGAGAGTTAGTCGCCATACGAGGCGCTGGTGGCGGACCAGCGGAGAGGGCGTCACGAAGATCTCCCCGTCGATGAGCTCCCGCCGCACACCATCCTCGTCCGGGAACATCGCGACGAGATCGTCGTAGGTGAGCCTGGCCGAGGAACGAACCGCGTCCGCCATCGCGTTACTCCCTTCCATTCGGGCATCCTACCATCGTCATTGGACATGCCCGAACCCCTTCCCGAGTGTGCGTGCCTGGATGAGGTCGAGCGGACTGCGGGCAGGCGTGCGGAATTCCTTGACGACGTGGGTGTAGATCATCGTCGTCTCGACGTTGGCGTGTCCGAGGTACTCCTGGATTTGCCTGATGTCCACCCCGTTCAGCAGCAGATGGGTGGCGAAACTGTGACGGAGCGTGTGAACGGAGACGGGCTTGTGGATGCGGGCCTCCTGGGCGGCTGCGCGGACTGCTTTCTGGACGACTGAATCGCTGATGTGATGGCGTCGTACGACGCCGGCTCGCGGATCGGTGGACAGCGTGTGGCTGGGGAACACCCAAAACCAGCCAAGCTCGCGGCCAGCATTCGGGTACTTGCGGTCCAGGGCGTCCGGCATCCACACACCTGCGAGTCCCAGCCGGCGGTCGGCTTGATGCCGGGCTTCGGAGTTCCTCAATTGGGCGCGCAGCTCGTCGCGACCAAGTTCCGCAAGCAGGGTTGAGCGGTCCTTGTCGCCCTTGCCGCGGCGGACGATGACGAGTCCCTGATCGAAGTCGATGTCTTTGATTCGGAGTTCGCAGCACTCGGACACGCGAAGACCACCACCGTAGATGAGCGCCGCCATCAGCCGAGGGATTCCCGCCATAGCGTCCAGCAACGCGAGTGTCTCGGGAATGCTCAAGACGGTCGGCAGGTGTGTCCCGCGTTTGGCCTTCACCGCAGTAGCGACACTTTCGAGATTCACGCCCAGCACCTCTCGACACAGGAACAGAATCGCGCAGAACGCCTGGTTCTGCGTGCTGGCTGAGACGCGGCGGTGCACCGCCAAGTGTGTCAAGTAGTCGCGCACCACTGCCGTTGCCACGCGGGGGTGCGGAACCCCCTGCTGCTGGGCGGCATAGTCAAGAAACCGCCGCACCCAGTCCACGTAGGTGCACTCCGTGCGATACGAGTAGTGGCGGGTTCGGATGCGCAACCGCAGTTGCGCCATCGCGGCCAACGGACTGGTCTGCCCGTGTTCATCAACGACCGTGTTGGTTGGCCGCCGGTCCCAGTCTGTTCGCTTGAGAAAATTGACGAAGTAGATGCGAAGGGCCTGGTCGGCCTGACGCACCTGCCAATCTGGGCTCGCACCGTTGCGCTCGAGGTCCCCGCAGAACGTGCGCACTTGGTCGGTCAGCGGTTCATCGGAAGCGGGGCGCGCCAGGAACCGTCGCACCCAGCGTACGAAGTAGGGAGCCGCGGCCGGTCGGGCCAACTGGGCCTTCAGCAAATACTCGCCGAACTCTTGAAGTGAAGACTCGAGCTCGCGCATGTGCCACCTCGATGTTGTGAGAGGCAAGGTGTGTGCCACGCCGCCTCGCGCGTACTACTCGTTGCGCAGCATCGAGTTAGGCAATTCACGAACGTGGGGCAGCCGGGTCTTGTGTCAACCGCAGTTGGCGGCTTGGCAACCATGGTTGCGGCCTATCCCGGGATTGTGACCGTCCGCCTAGCCCCCGATTTTCCGCCATATGGCGCCCGCGCCAATTCGCGGGTTCAGCAGCCGTGGAGATGGCGCGAGTCGTTGCACCGGAATGACTTGCACGCGGTGAGAAAGGCAGCGATAATCCGCGCGTTTGGGGTTGGCGTCGGAGGCCCGATGCAGGAGCAGCAAGAGACTGGCCAGCAATTGGCGCCGGACACCCATATGAAGTTAGCCGTGACGTATAACGTGGAGGAATTCCGGTGAGAAGAAGCCTGCTGCTATCGGTTGCCACGGGATCGCTGATCGCGGCTGCTCTGCAGGCAATGTCTCCTGCGCAAGCTTCTCAAGCCCCTTCTGGTGCCAAGGCATCAGATCGCCGGGTCGAGGATATCTACGTTGCGCGGTCGATGCGTGTGTCGCGACTCGCCACCGTAACCGACTTCTGTGCGGAAGCGCGGACCGGATTTCCGGACACGGCCTTCGACGATCATTACTCGTTTCACTCGCCGGCCGTGCGCGGATCCGACGGCCTCGTCACCGACGCCAACGTCGCGACGGTCGGTCGCCTTCACGGATGCCTGGGTTCCCAATCGAGTC
>JBKJLH010000163.1:0-7668 GCA_046597035.1 Lacisediminihabitans sp. | reverse complement strand
CAGGTGACGACAACGATTCTGGTGAATGTGCTCAATAACCCGTTGATTACCTCAGCTAGTTATTGTCACGAAACCCCGGCCACCGGATCGGGGAGTACGTACCCCACCTTTCAAACGTGCACGGGTGGAGTTAGTCAGACGTGGACGCGTGTTGGCGTCGCTGCGAACTATCTGACGAGCTACCTCCTTGTTGACTCCAATGGTCATTGCCTCACAGCAGACCCCATCCATCCGTTCAATCTGAGCTACTCGAAAATCACGGTCGTGAACTGCACCGGTTCGCTCGCGCAAAAGTGGAACGCCCCTCCCGCTTTGACCGACTCGACAGTAGGCGGGTACAAGGAGGTCAGCGGATGATCCTTCTCCCGCTCTTCGCCGGAATCCTCGGTCTCGCCATCGGGTCGTTCCTCAACGTCGTCGTCTACCGGGTGCCGGCTGGCCGGTCGATCATCGCTCCGGCCAGCGCCTGCCCGAGCTGCGAATCGGCGATCCGCGCCTACGACAACGTGCCGGTTCTTTCCTGGCTGCTGCTGCGGGGTAAATGCCGCGACTGCGCCACGCCAATCTCCCCGCGGTATCCGCTCGTCGAACTCGGCACCGGCGTCTTCTTCATAGCTGTCTCACTGGTCTTCGGGCCCGCGATTCTCGTGGCTCCAGACAACCGGGGCAGTGTCGGCGGTCTCTTGGTGCTCGTGGCATTCCTCTATTTCGCGGCGATCACGGTCGCCCTCGCGCTGATTGATATCGACGTGCACAAGCTTCCGAATGCGATTGTGCTGCCGGCTTACGCCGTCGGTGCGGTCCTCATGACTGTGGCGAGCATCGTCTTAGGTGATTATTCGGCTCTTTTGCGGGCCGGAATCGCACTGGCAGCTCTTTTTCTTGCCTACTTTCTCATGGCCTTTATCTACCCGGCCGGAATGGGACTCGGCGACGTCAAGCTGGCCGGCGTGCTTGGTCTCTACCTCGGCTGGGTCGGCTGGGGAGCCGTCATCGTCGGGGCATTCGGCGCATTCATCTTGGGCGGTGTCTACGCGTTTGTGCTGATCCTCGGCAAGCGCGCGAACCGCAAGAGCGGTATCCCGTTCGGCCCCTGGATGCTCGTGGGTGCCTGGCTCGGCATCGGCATCGGCAACGAAGCCTTCGCCGGCTATTTATCGATCTTTGGCCTGAGGGCCGCGTAACTACCAGGAATCACAGGGGGAATCATGGGGAAAACAATTGTCGGCGTCGACATCAGCGCGAACGGCCTCCGGGCCGTCGAGCTGGGGGATGCCACGAAGACCCGACCGACGCTGCTTCGACACCACAGCGTCGCGCTGCCGCCCGGGGCGGTGAACCGAGGCGAAGTGGTCGAGCCGAGCACGGTGGCGACCGCAATGAAGCAGCTCTGGTCGAGCGCGGGGTTCACGGGCAAGGATGTCATCATCGGCATCGGCAACTCCCGCGTTCTGGCGCGCGATCTCAGCGTTCCGAAAGCCTCACTCAAGCGCATCCGGGAGTCCTTACCGTTCCAGGTGCAGGAGATGCTGCCGTTTCCCACCGAAGACGCACTACTTGACTTCTACCCGATCAGCGAATCCGACAGCGCGACCGGCCCGGTCGTCAATGGCCTTCTGGTCGCCGCGGTGAAGGATGCGGTACTCGGTAACGTGAAGGCGGTGCAGCTGGCCGGCCTCCACCCGGTCGAGGTAGACCTGGTGCCGTTCGCTCTCAGCCGGGTGCTTCTCCGCGGAGCGAACTCGACCGGGACCACTGCCGTCATCGACATCGGTGCGAGCACGACTATCGTGACGGTCTGCACCGCGGGTGTGCCCCAGTTCGTACGCATCATCCCGACCGGCGGCGACGATCTCACCACAGCGCTATCCACTCGGCTCAACATCCCGATGGAGAGTGCCGACGCGTTGAAGCGCTCAACCGGCCTCGCCGCAACTGCGAACTCGGCTGAACAGGCGGAGGTTCTGCGCATCATGTTCGAACTCACCAGCGAGCTGGTCACCAGCCTTCGCAACACCCTCTCCTATTTCGCCAGCTCTCGCCAGGGGGATGTCGTGGAGAGGATCATTCTCACCGGAGGTGGCGCGCAGCTAGCTGGCTTCGCTGAAGCGCTTGGCGAGTTCACGCGCCTCCCCGTCTCCCGGGGTAACCCGTTCGAGACGTTGGATATCTCGCGCAAGATCGATCAGGCCGACTTGAACCAGCAGGGATCATCACTCGCGGTTGCAATCGGACTCGCCCTGGGCAGTGCAGCATGAGCGGCGTAGTGGTGAAGAAGGGCGACGTGCTCGCCCTTGGTGCGATCCCTCGCGCTCGCCTGCTGCCGCCAGAGGTTAAGGCCTATCAAAAGGCGCAGGGCGCACGCCGACTTCTGATCACCGGCCTGATCGGGATGATTGCGGTGGTCATTCTGGCCGTCGGCATAGCCAGCCTCGGTCTCTTGAATACCAATGCGAAGCTCTCGGCCGAGAAGGCGCGCACTGCGAGCCTGACGGCGGAGCAGAGCAAGTACGTCTCCGTTGTGACGGTGCAGAACCAGGTATCGGATCTCACGAGCGTGCAGCCCATAGCGGCGACCGGTGAGATCCTCTGGCAGCCCTACGTGGCATCTCTCCAGGGCACGCTACCCGCGGACACGAAAATCACGGCTTTCACCGCCCAACTCGACGATGCGAAGAATGCGACTGCAGTCTCTGGTCCACTTCAGGGAACGCATATCGCAACGATCACCATCACGGCCGATAGTCCGAAGGCGCCCATTTCGGACTGGCTCGACAATCTCGCGAAGCTTCCCGGTTTCGTCGATGCCACCCCCGGAAGCGTCGTACTCGTGCCATCCTCTTCGCGGTACACCGTCAGCGTCGCTCTGCATGTGGATGTCGACGCAATGGCCAATCGCTTCGTCACCGGAAAGAAGAAGTAGCTTATGAGCAAGAACAGAGTCTGGACGCTCGGGCTATCCGCCGCGATCGTCGTTGTTGCGGTACTCGGATACATTCTTGGTGTTTCGCCGATCCTCTCGCAAACGTCCGCCGCAGAACAACAGCTTTCGAGCGTCACTTCGAGCAATCAATCGGCCCAGAGCCGTAACACGGTGCTCAAGTCCCAGTTCAGCAACCTGGCGAGCCTCACCGCCGACCTCGGCAAGCTCAACGTATCGATTCCACGGGGAGCCGATATGCCCGTGTTCCTGAGGGAAATCAATTCGCTGACCGACCAAGCCGGGGTAGTGCTGGGCACCGTCACGGTGGGCGCCGGCGAGCTCTACAAATCTCCCGATGCGGTAACGGCGGCGCCTGCTTCAACGACGGTAACCCCAGCGCCGTCACCGAGCCCATCGGCAGGGGCAACCGCGCCGATTGCCCCTGCGGCGCCGGCTGGTCCTTCCTCCCGGTTAACCCTGATTCCCGTTCAGATCAGCGTGAATGGCGGGTATGACGCCGTTATGGCCTTCGTCGGTTCTGTGCAGTCCGGGGAGCGGCTCTACCTGGTGAAGTCGGTGGCCGTGAGTTCCACACCAGACAAGCCGGATGCCTTCATCGGCACTTTGATCGGATTCGTCTACGCGCTTCCGACGGTGGCGGCTCCAGCGGCATCCACTCCGGTCGCCGGGACTGCGGCCACCGGGCAGGCGGCGGCCGCACCCTCCAAGTAGTCTCCGCTTACGGGACTCCCGGTCGAGCAATTGCTAGAGTGACGTGAACTGTCGGGGCACCCCGGCTAGCCCGTGAGGAGTGGCACCGATGAGCGACAACACGCCCGAAACCGCTGCAACCCAGCCAGAGCCGGTCTACGATCTCGTGGAGGTGGAGCCGGCCGCGACATCCAAGTCCGAACCGGTGATCGCCACACCGGATCCGGCCGCCGCCGAGACCACCGTGGTCGAACCGCCGGCACCGAGTGCGGTTGCGCCGGCAAGTTTCCCCACCGTCGCACCCCCGCAGACCATCTACGTGAACTCGCCGGTGCCTCCTCCGCGACTGGGTAACCGAGGTTTCGGTGTGCTGATCGCTCTGCTGTCGAGCGTGGTGTTCGCCGGGCTGTACGCGCTCGCGATCGCGGCGATCCATGCGCTCGAGATCGGAGTCTTGCGATTCGACTTCTTCGGATCATTGGCCTTCTACACCCCTGTCGCGTTTTTCTTCGTTGGTTTCGTCATCGTCGTGCTGCTCGCCAACCGCGCTTCCTGGTGGAGCTACGTGCTGGGAAGCATCTTCGTCGGATTCTTCGTCTATTCCGGATCGATCGGTACCGGTCTGCTCGCTAACAACGTGTTCGCACTCACTCCGAGCAACGCGGCCCAGCTCTTCTCGACCGCACTCACCAGCCCCTTCATCATCGCCGCCGCCCTGCTGGCCCGAGAAGTGTCGATGTGGATGGGGGCGATCATCAGTTCCCGCGGCCGCAAGGTAAAGGTACGAAATATCGAGGCTCGCGAAATCTTCGACCGCGAGTCGGCAGCCCGCACAGCGGAGTATGAGAATTCCCGCTATCGCGCGCCCGATTCCACCGTCTAGCCCGCGGACAGGATCAATCCGGGGTGGATGCACGAACGCGCTACGCCAGCACGATCGCGATCTTCGCGGTGGTGCTCTTCCTCGCGCTCGCGATCGCGGCGAGCGGAATCATCAGCTTGTATACCGACCGTGAGGTGCTTACCGAGCCGGATGCCGGACCACTCATCGCTCCGACCATGTTCGCCGTGGCGACTTCCGCACTTTATACGCTTCTGGTGACCTTCGGGCGGAGACGGGGATCCCTCGTCGTCGGTGCTTTGGTCACCGCAGTTATCACCTACTTCTTCTTTCTCTTTAGCGGCTCCACGCTCTACTCGATTGGCAAGGGACGCCCGCTGCTGTCACTTCTTTTCTTCGGGTCGAATGCGGTGGGACCGTTCGCCATCACCGTTGCGGTGATCGCCTTCATCGTCGCTCTGGCGTTTTTTCTCCTGTTGTCATACCGCGACAGCGGGGGAGCGGCGCACACCCCCCGCTGGTGGTGGGAGAACCGCGACGATCGCGATCGCAAAGAGTGAGATTCCTTCTCTCCTCGCATCTCACGGTACCCGGGATGAGCCTGGCGATCATTTGACCGGCACCCCGTGCGGCGGCTAGTATTGGCAAGGTATGCGCTATGTCGTGTGCTTGGCCTATGCCCGCTTTCCTCAGGGGTTCAGGTCAGGCTCGAGATCGGCCATACACGCTGGGTTTGCCGGTCGGTGAAAGATCGGCAGCCCCCACGGCATACCACTCAGGATCACGCAATCGTGCGATTCGCGTGTGGTGTAAAACGATCCGACGGACCTACAGAACGTCGGAACGGATGCTAAGAAAGATCTGTCACCGTGCAGTAAATACAAGGAGTACGTAGTGCCCACCATCCAGCAGTTGGTCCGCAAGGGCCGTAGCCCCAAGGTCGTCAAGACCAAGGCGCCCGCACTCAAGGGCAACCCGCAGCAGCGCGGCGTGTGCACCCGCGTGTACACGACCACCCCGAAGAAGCCGAACTCGGCACTCCGCAAGGTCGCCCGCGTCAAGCTCTCCAACGGTACCGAGGTGACCGCTTACATCCCCGGCGAAGGGCACAACCTCCAAGAGCATTCGATGGTGCTCATCCGCGGCGGTCGCGTCAAGGACCTGCCCGGCGTGCGTTACAAGATCGTGCGCGGCGCACTCGACACCCAGGCCGTCAAAAACCGCAAGCAGGCCCGTAGCCTCTACGGCGCGAAGAAGGACAAGAAGTAATGCCTCGTAAAGGACCAGCACCGAAGCGTCCCGTAGTCGCGGACCCGGTCTACGGCGCTCCAATCGTCAGCCAGCTCGTCAACAAGATCCTTCTTGATGGCAAGAAGGGCCTCGCCGAGCGCATCGTCTACGACGCGCTTGTCGGAGTTTCGACCAAGAACGGTGCGGATGCAGTCGTCACGCTGAAGAAGGCACTCGACAACGTTCGTCCCACCATCGAGGTCAAGAGCCGCCGCGTCGGTGGATCGACCTACCAGGTTCCCGTGGAGGTCAAGCCTCACCGTGCCAACACCCTCGCACTGCGCTGGCTCACCACCTACGCCAAGGGTCGTCGTGAGAAGACCATGACCGAGCGTCTCACCAACGAGATCCTCGACGCGTCCAACGGCCTCGGTGCCGCGGTGAAGCGTCGCGAGGACACTCACAAGATGGCTGACGCCAACAAGGCCTTCGCGCACTACCGCTGGTAATCAGTACTGCTGGTCGAGTAGTCGGCGCCGGCGAGCGTGTCGAAACCCCGGGTCTCGACACCTCCGCGTGGTGCCCTGCTCGACCAGCATCCATCCAAATTTTTTTACCGTAAGGACACTCCGTGGCACAAGACGTGCTCACCGACCTGAACAAGGTCCGAAACATCGGCATCATGGCTCACATCGATGCCGGCAAGACCACCACCACCGAGGGCATCCTGTACTACACGGGCATCACCCACAAGATCGGTGAGGTGCACGATGGTGCAGCCACGATGGACTGGATGGCACAGGAGCAGGAACGTGGAATCACCATCACGTCCGCCGCGACGACCTGTTTCTGGAACAAGCATCAGATCAACATCATCGATACCCCCGGCCACGTCGACTTCACGGTCGAGGTCGAGCGTTCGCTACGCGTACTCGATGGCGCTGTCGCCGTGTTCGACGGCAAGGAGGGCGTAGAGCCCCAGTCCGAGACTGTCTGGCGCCAGGCTGACAAATACGACGTTCCGCGCATCTGCTTCGTCAACAAGATGGACAAACTCGGCGCCGACTTCTACTACACCGTCGACACGATCATCAAGCGTCTCGGGGCCAAGCCCCTCGTCATCCAGCTCCCGATCGGGTTCGAGAACACCTTTGAAGGCGTTGTCGACCTGGTCGAGATGCGTGCGCTGACCTGGCGTGGAGACTCTAAGGGTGATGTCGAGCTCGGTTCGAAGTACGACATCGAAGCGATCCCGGCCGACCTGGTCGAGAAGGCCAACGAGTATCGTGCGGCCCTCCTCGAGGTCGTCGCCGAGACCGATGACGCGCTCCTCGAGCGGTTCATGGAGGGTGACACCGACTTCTCGATCGCCGAGATCAAGGCCGCAATTCGTAAGCTCACCATCTCGAGCCAGATCTACCCGGTTCTCTGCGGTTCCGCCTTCAAGAATCGTGGCGTACAGCCGATGCTCGATGCTGTGGTCGACTACCTGCCGACCCCGCTCGACGTGCCGGCTATCGAGGCCCACGACCCGCGCGACGAAGAGAAGGTCATTCTTCGCCATCCGGATTCGACCGAGCCCTTCGCAGCGCTCGCCTTCAAGGTCGCGGTTCACCCCTTCTTCGGTCGTCTCACCTACATCCGCGTGTACTCGGGCCGAGCGGACTCCGGAGCCCAGCTGGTCAACGCGACCAAGGGCAAGAAAGAGCGCATCGGCAAGATCTTCCAGATGCACGCCAACAAGGAGAACCCGGTCGACAGCGTTACCGCTGGTCACATCTACGCGGTCATCGGCCTCAAGGACACGACAACGGGTGACACGCTCACCGACCCGACGAACCAGGTTGTTCTCGAGTCGATGACGTTCCCGGAGCCGGTCATCGAGGTCGCGATCGAGCCGAAGACGAAGGCCGACCAGGAGAAGCTGGGTCTCGCGATCCAGAAGCTCGCTGAGGAGGACCCG
>JBKJLH010000070.1:0-15735 GCA_046597035.1 Lacisediminihabitans sp. | reverse complement strand
ACCAATCTCGCGACGACGCACCTTGCAATGCCCGTGCACTTCCTCCGCGTCGGCGAAGACGGTGCGCTCCATAAGGGCTACGAGAACGACGGACTCCAACTGCCGACGGATGTCACGGGCTCGACCGAGGGCCAGCTGGTGTGCCGCCACTGGAGTGCCCGCACCGCATTCTGGCGGCCGAATCGCACGAACGAGTTCTACCAGTACACCGATACCCCGACAGGCACATATTGGTGTTCCACCCAGACCGGAACCTCGAGCAACGAAGAGTTCTCCATCACCTTCGGAGTTCCGTTCGCCGATGCCAAGTGGTTCCGTGGGCGAGACACGAGCAATCGGGTCACCTCCCGCTGCCCCGATGCGAGTTGTTGCCGGAGGCCCGACACCGAACTGTCGACGCGGTGGGCGCACAAGGCGTGGCCGAGCGCGAAGCTACACGCGCACATCCTCGCTCCTCTGCCGTCAGGCACCTTCCCGGGGGTCGATGACACTGAGCTCTACGCTTTTCTCGAGGCGCACTCTGCCGCATCCGACCCATCAGGGGTCAACTTCGCACGTTTCTGAGGAGTTTTTACCTGCGAAGTTGGCCCCTCACCGAGTGGGGGAGCGCTGGCGCACCCCCCGCGCGAGCCCGACCCCGGGAGTTGACCTTCCGTCGGCCCCGGTCACCGGCCCGGCGCCGCGTCGCCGCGGGTTCGGATGCCTGCACGACATCGAGGGTGCCTTCGCCGCCGTCGGCATGGGGGATCCGCGGAGGTCATCCCCGGGACGCACCCGTGCCCATCCGGACCCGATCGCCTCGGCGACTTCAAGCGTTCCGAATGATCCCGAGAACGGGTCGGCGGCGTTGAGGATCTTCCGCGACGGAGGGAGTCACGCCCGGCTGCTAACCGGCACGGTCGATTGCTGTCGCGCGCTCGTCATACAGCGTGGCGAACGCGGCGGCCAGCGCGGAATGCGCCGATGCGGTGACCTGGGGCGTTGCACCTGCCGCTTCGAGAGCGAGCAGCGCTGCACCCACTACCGGCCGGTCACGCACGAGCGACATCTTGGCCCGGGGGCTTCGTCGACCGAGCTTCTCTTCGATCGACGTGTGGAAGGCGGCGTTCTCGGCGGCGAGCACTCCACCGCCGAGCACGACCGGAACCGGCAGCGTATCGAGCTCCAGCCGATCGATGGCCGCTCCCGCTAGCGCGACGATTTCTGTCGCCTGGCGATCGAGGATGACTCTCGCGGCCGCATCGGCGTTGTCGGCCGCGTCGAACACGATCGGCGACAGGAGAGCAAGGCTCGCCGCGGAAATCCGCCCGAAGTGGAATGCCTCGATCACGGCGCGAATGTCGGGGAGCCCGAAGAATTCGGGGATGGATCGGCTGAATTGTGTAGCTGTTCCTCGACCGTCGCTGGCACGGGCCGCATGCCAGAGTGCCTGCTCGCCCAGCTGGAATCCGCCGCCCCAGTCCCCGGAGATCGCTCCGAGGGCGGGAAATCGGGCGGTCGCACCGTCTGCTCGCACCCCCACACAGTTGATTCCTGTTCCGCAGATCACAGCGATCGCATTCGCCTCCTTGGTTCCGGTTCGCAGCAGGGCGAACATGTCGTTGTCGACGAGGGAGGTGCCGATTGCGGCCCAGGGGAGATGGGCAACAGCCTCGCGAAAGCGGTGGATTTCAATTTCCAGGTCGAGTCCAGAGACGAAGACGCCAGTGCCGACGAGCGGGAGCCCGGCATGCTCGAGCACTTCGGCGACGAGGGTATCGATGACCGCGACGGCCACATCCAGTCCCTGGGTCTGCGGATTGGAGGCCGCTCCGCGCGCGCGCGCTCGCACGGCACCGGTGAGGTCGACCGCGACCGCATCCGTCTTCGAGCCTCCACCGTCGATCGCGACAATGACACCAGCCTGTCCCGCGTCGATCGTGCTCATTGGATCCAGGCGAAGTGCCGACTGTTCTCGGCCAGCAACAGGTCGGTCAGTTTTTCGGCGCGTTCGAACTGGCGCACGAGCGGATGGGCGACCATCGCCCGCAGTACTCGGTCGCGACCGCCGTTGACGGCGGCATCCAGGGCGAGGCGTTCGTATCCTGCAACGTCGGCGATAAGCCCCGCAAGATCGTCCGGGAGGGGGGCGATCGGCAGCGCGCTGAGCCCCGCGGTACCCACGATCGCCGGAACCTCGATCACGTGGTCGTCGGGCAGGAACGGCAGGGCGCCGTCATTGCGGATGTTTACCACCTGCACGTCGCGCCGGTCCGAGACGAGTGAGGCGATGAGATCCACTGCCGCCTCGGAGTAGTACGCGCCGCCGCGTTTCTCGAGGATGGCGGGCTTGGTGTCCACGTGCGGGTCGGCGTAGAGCGTCAGCAGTTGGGCCTCCACTTCCATTACTGCCTCGGCACGAGTGGGGGAGCCGAGTTGCTCGCGCAGTACCTGGTCGTGGCTGTAGAAGTAGCGGAGGTAGTACGAGGGTATGGACCCGAGCAGCGACAGGAGCTCAGACGGTAGTTCCACTTCTTCCGCCAGCTCGCCGAGACGCGAGGCGAGCAGTTCGGGCAGGACATCCCGGCCGTCGACGGTGACTCCGCGCTCCCAGGAGAGATGGTTGAGTCCCACATGGTCGAGCTGTACGTCGCGAAACTCCAGACCGAGCATGGTGGCGAACCGCCGCTGGAAGCCGATGGCGACATTACACAGGCCGACGGCACGGTGCCCGGCGCTGACGAGGGCGCGAGTCACGATACCGACGGGGTTGGTGAAGTCGATGATCCAGGCCTCCGGCTTCGCATGTGTCCTCACCTGCTCGGCGATGTCAAGCACAACGGGCACGGTTCGGAGCGCTTTGGCGAAGCCTCCCGGGCCCGTCGTCTCCTGACCGATCACTCCGGCTTCGTGCGGCCAGGTCTCATCCCCGTGACGTGCGGCCTGGCCTCCGATGCGCAGCTGCAGCAGCACGATATCGGCGTTCTCGACCCCGGCGACGACATCCGAGGTCGCGTGAATTACTCCGGGATGCCCGGCGCGGGCGAACATACGCCGCGAGATCCCGGAGACGAGTTCGAGACGGTGTGCATCCGGGTCAACGAGCCACAACTCCTCGATGGGCAGTACCTCGCGCAGTCGAGCAAAACCGTCGATGAGTTCCGGGGTATAGGTCGAGCCGCCGCCGATGACGGTGAGTTTCATGCTGGGTTCCTTCGGTGTTGTGAGGGGGACGGATGCTTCAGGACGGAGTGCCTAACTCGGTGAAGAGGCGCTCCCGCACCTGTTGCACGAGAGTGTGGCGAGCGCCGCGCAGCACGGGATCGGCTGCTAGAGCAGACCCGCGGATCTGTGGGTGCCAGAGCCGGTCGCGTTCGAATTCCTTCTGTACCAATGCCGCGAGCTGATCACCGCCGGCGACGCCGATCGGGCCTCCGATAACGACGACCTCCGGATCGAGGATCGCGAGTACCGGCGCGATACCGAGGGCGATTCGGGGAGCCATCTCGGCGAAGATCGCACCGCGGTGTGGATGGTCGGTGAGCGCGAGAGAAATGCTGCGAGCATCCGTTCCCTCAACTCCGTGGTCTTTGGCGATGCGAATCACGGTCGGGCCTCCGATGAGATCCTGCAGGTCCGTGGCTGCGGGATCGATGTAGGTGGCAATGCGGGGAACGGGAAGGTAGCCGATCTCTCCGGCGCCCCCGGCGTTGCCGCGGTGGACCGTGCCGTCGAGGTCGACCGCGAGACCAAGGCCGTCATCCATCCAGAGCAGAGCGAAGCTGGAGGAACCGGCTCCCGCACCCTCGGACCGCTCTGCGATCGCGGCCAGGTTGACGTCGTTTTCGATGTGGACTGTGCGTCCGAGAAATTCCTCGAGCGCTCGGCGCACACCCGTGCGGGGCCAGCCGGACAGGGCGTCGCTGAACGAGAGCTCGTCGGTGCGGGGGTCGACCGAACCCGGCACCCCAACGCAGACCAGACACACCGTGGAGGCGCTGGTCGCGCTCGCGAGGCACGCGGCCTCGATCGCCGTGTGCAGGTCGGCGAAGGCCGAGCGTTCGCTATCGCCCCGGATTTGCGTCTCGACCACCGGATATTCGTTGCCCTGGGCATCCACCACCGTCGATCGGATCGCCGACTCGGTGACATCGATCCCGACCCCGAGAACGCGGTCGGGCCGAACACCATAGGCGATGGCGTTCGGGCCGCGACCCCCCGAAATCTCTCCGACCACCTTAATGAGCCCGGCGGTCTCGAGACGCGCCACGATCTGAGAGGCGGTGGGCTTCGACAGGCCCGAGAGTTGTCCGATGCCATTACGGGTGAGGGACCCGTGCTGCAAGAGCAGGGAGAGCGCGGTGCGGTCATTCGTCTCACGCAGCCACGCCGGAGTACCCGGCACGGGTGTCGTCATCGGTGCTCCTGGGGCTCGGTGCAAATCCGCGATTCACGAGTGCGCCGAATATAACAGTAAAGTTTCCTAAGAGTAAAGAGCGGGAGGGAAATCACTGCCCGACAGAGGTCGAGAAGTGCCTGCCAGAGCGATAGTTCAGGGCAATCACAGGGATAGGCGGCGCGGATCTGCTCGACGGCCAGCGTGCGCGGCAGCGGTTCTCGGCCGTGCCGGTTAGCATCGTCGGATGGTTGATGGTGACGATGGCACTCGGGTCGCTGGCATCCTCACCTCCTGGAATGACGATCGCGGATTCGGATTCCTCACCACGGACGTCGGTGATCGGCGCGTATTTGTGCATATCTCCGCGTTCCCTCGCTCGGCGCTGCGTCCCGTTCTTGGAGAAGTGGTCGTCTTCGAAATCGAGACCGAGTCGGACGGACGGTCGGTGGCGCGGCGAGCGATCGCAGATCGGCTGGTTCACGCAACGGCCCCTCATCAAGAACCTCCCGCGCCGCGCCGACGATCCCGTTTCCAGCGGATGCTTGGGGTCCGCCGCCCGGCATCGTTCGACTACCTCGCCATCGTGGCGTTCGTCCTGATCTACGTGGGGGTGAGTTTCGGCTGGCCGACACCACCGTGGGTACTCGGGGTGTACCTGGGCACAAGCATCCTCTCCTTCATCTTTTATGCGGTGGACAAGAAGGCCGCGACGAGAGGTGGGTGGCGCATTTCCGAGAGCTCACTTCTCGCACTCGGTATCATCGGGGGCTGGCCAGGCGCGATCATCGGTCAGCAGGTTTTTCGGCATAAGACCCGCAAGCCCCGATTCCGGTCGGCGTTCGGGGGCACGGTGCTGCTCAATGTGCTCGCCTTCGTCACCTTCAGCGTGGTGCTCTCGTCACGGCTTCGCGGAACTCCCTGAGGAGTAATTGCAGGTGGAGGCGGTTACGATGACGTCTACCCTTAGTGGTTCCCCCCCCATATTTCTCCAACCTGAGGACGGCTAGCCCATGACGATCAACGAAAAAGTACAGTCCACCAACGTCGGTGAGAAGTTGCAGGCCGCTGTCGACCAGGCTGGGGAGCTCTATCAAGCTGGCCCGAACACCCTCAACCGCAAGATCAACCAGGTCGACACCGTGCTCGACGCGGCGGTCGAAGCCATCCAGGAGCTCGACGACCGCACCTCCTGAGAGAGGCCTCGCGACAGTCAGTGACCGATGCAGGTGCTGAATGTGCCGCTCGTGACCTCGCGCCTGCAGTGAGAAGAACATCTCATCAACTCTCGCCAACACATTGTCACGCAGCGAACCTGCTGACGATGAATGCACCGGGCTCTCATTCCACCAGCGCTCTGTGCCGTGCCCCGGCAGATTCGCACTGCAGCCCTACCTCCGGAGGGCTGTTGTGCGGCCTTTCATCGCGCGACTGTCCCATCGATCCCAATGAATGCAAACTTTTTGGGTCACATCGACGGGGAGTGAATCGGCTCGTCTTCAGAGAAGTCCCTGCGAGCGGGCCGGTCCTCGGGGCTGGCCGGGTAGCCCGCTCGAGGAGCACCTTTCTGCGCAGGAACTTCGGTGGCAGGTCCGCTCGGTCTGGTTCGAGGTCATAGTCGCCGAGGTGCGCATCCCCTGGCGGCGAGCCGGTTGGAGTAGCCGAGGAAGGCGCGGAGCGCTGCTTCCCGACTCTGGTCACGGATGGCGCAACCGATCCCCTCGACCGTGTCGACGGTCGAAAGGTGCGCGCCGCCTTCGATGGTCGAAACCTCGGCTTGGATTGTTTTTGCGCGTGTGGCGAGCTCCTGTTGTCGGATGCCGGCAGTGATCCGAGCGGCGCGAAGCACGGTGGATGCGCTCACGGGCTCCTCACCTTTATCGATCTATTTCGATATATTGACGCATGTCTCGTCGTCGAGAAGTGAATGGTGAGAACCGCACCGACAACCCGTTCCCCCTTCACTGAAAGGGAATGGACCAGGGCGTGAGTCAGGTGAGATCGCTGGTGCTGGGCGAGCGAACAGTATTCAGGAGTGCTTTCCCCATTCGTGTATTCATTTCTGGTGGTGAATTGGACCGGTTCGATGACCAGTCAACACTGGTGGATACTCTGTCACCTGGGACACAGGCATCAGAATCGCCCCACTGCGATATCCCAGGAATCGGAAAAGTCGCAGGGGTGGTGCGCCTAGCATCGCCAGGGCTATCAGTCGCAAAGAGGGTTGTCGATACCAGTTGCGGCGGAGGAGTGTCCGCTGATCGGTCCCCAATGACCGAGCGGTCAACGTCATGCATCTGCCCGGGGGGATGGTTGGCATAGAAAATTAGGGTTTGGTGTTGCCGGATCTTTCACTTCGCCCCACGCTCGGTTGGCCCGTATTCGTGCCGCGCACAATCCCTCACGCAACCGCACGAGGCCCGCGGAGGAATAGCCCGTTTTCTTTTACCGGGAAACATGAGGAGTTTGACGATCTGAACGGCATGAGGTGAGTAGTGAGGTTCCTGCGCGCGGCATCATGTTTACCCACGACGGGTTTGTTGTCGTGGTGAAGCGATGCGCCCATGACACTTTTCATCACCGATGGTGGGCGTTGCTAACGCAGGCCAACACCCCGGTTACTTGTGTCACTTGGTCGCAACCGCACATGTAACCAACCGTTCATAGACCGTTTGGTTGACCCCCACACGGGGGCGCGAGCAGAGTTGTTTTCAGCCCCCGATCTGGGAGCACCACTGGTCTGACACGTTCGTGTCGCGATCGGTATGCGTTTGTCGGTTATACAAACTCTCGAAAGGCACGTGACATGCACGACAATCCTCTCCGGCCCAAACAGTCCGGCTTGCGTCGTTTCTCCTCGTTCGCCGCGGGCCACCGCATCCTCGCGGTCACTGCCGCAGGTTGCGCCCTTGCTTTGGTCGGTGGTGGCATTGCGACAGCGTCAACGCTCGCGCTCGGCACGCAGCAGGTCGGCAACCAATACGACAATGGGCTACAGATCTCGACCGGTCAGATGATCCAGCCGATTGGGGACCGTGTGATGACCCCGTTCGGCAAGCTCATGGGGTCGACCGTCAGCCCTGACGGTCGCTATCTCGTCGGCACCAGCGCCGACCGGTCCGTCGACCTGCAGGTCTTCAACCTGAGCACCTATAAGCCGGTGGCAGCGGCGGGCACTCTCGCAGCGGCCGCTTTCGCGACGGCATCCGCCAACGCCGGCTATGCCAACATGTCCTACCTTAAGATCTCGGATGGCACGGTCGGTCAGGAGGGTCCGGTCTTCTCCCCTGACGGTAAGTTCCTGTTCGCCCCGGTCGCCACCGGTATCGTCCGCTACCCGTTCATGGCCGATGGTTCGCTCGGCGATGGTACGAAGATCAGCATCCCGACCGTGGGCGGTTTGAAGGCGCTGACCGCTGGGATGGCATTTTCGGCCGATGGCTCGACCCTCTATGCGGCGGTCAATGGCCAGAACGCTGTGGTCGCCATCGATCCGGTGACGGGCACGATCGCACGGACTTTCACTGTGGGTATCGCCCCGCGGCAGCTGAAGTTCGAGGGCACACGGTTGTATGTTTCGAATGAGGGCGGCCGCCAGGCGGTCGCAGGCGATACGACGATGGGTTCTTACGGCACACAGGTTCCCGCCGACACCACTTTGGGTACCTCCACTACTGGCACGGTCAGTGTCATCGACACGGCCTCGGGTAGTGCCGCAGCGGCGGTTACCTCGATCAACGTGCAGCTGCACCCGACGGCGGTCTACCTTGACGGCACGGCCCTTTACGTCGCCAACACGAACAGTGACACTGTTTCGGTCATCGACACGAAGACCGACACGGTCGTTCAGACCATCGCGACCCAGCCGTGGGCATCGTCGAAGACCGGGTACCAGCCGACCGCGATCACCATGCAGGGCGACCATCTCTTGGTCTCGCTCGGCAATGCGAATGCCATCGCGGTGTACAAGGTGAACTCGAAGGACCCGCGCGACCCGGCCAGCTCCATCGGCCTGCTGCCGACCGACTACTTTCCAGAGAACGTCACCGCGGTGAACGGCCAAATAGTGGTCACCAACACGCGTGGCATCGACGCACGCGGCCCGGCGCTGACCTTCAGCAAAGGTCAGGGCACCATTCCGGCGACCGGTCACGGCACCCACTCGACCACCGCGTCGTTGACCCGGTTCACTCTGCCGAGCGATAAGCAAATCCAGAAGTACACCGCGAAGGTATTCGTCCAAAACGGATGGGACGGCCATGCTGTCGTCGAGGCCAAGAGCGACCAGGGTGGGGGCGGCGACGGTAAAAACAAATCGTCCGCCGTCATCCCGAAGCGTATCGGGGACCCCTCTGCGATCAAGCATGTGTTCCTGCTGGTCAAGGAGAACCGCAGCTACGATCAGCTCTACGGAGATATGAAGCAGGGCAACGGAGATCCCTCCCTCGCCCAGTTCGGTGAAAAAGTCACCCCGAACCAGCACGCGTTGGCGACCAATTTCGGTCTATACGACAACATTTACGACATCGGAACGAACTCCGCCGAAGGTCACAACTGGATGATGCAGGGCGACAACACGGCCTACACCCAGACCAGCGCGGGGGAGTACACCCGCTCCTACGACACCGAGGAAGATGTGCTCGGGCATCAGCGATCCGGCTTCCTCTGGAACTCGGTTCAGGCCGCCGGCAAGAGCGCGAAGAATTTCGGCGAGTTCGAGTACGGCGAGGGCAAGCCGGACGGGGCGAGTTGGCAGCAGTATTACTGCTCGGCGAAGAAGGTCATGGCCGGAGGCGCCCCGGCTCAGCTGTTCGACCCGTCTATCCAGTTGCACGCCAGCTCGGCCATTCCGTCGTTGAACGCGATCGTGGACCCGAACGCAGCACCGTTCGACCTCGCAGTTCCGGACATCTACCGCTATGAGACGTGGAAGCAGAACTTCGAGAAGAACGGTCCGGCCAATCTCAATATGGTGTGGTTGTCGAGCGATCACACCGGGGGTACCGCCGATCCGGAGGCCCAGGTCGCCGATAACGATCTTGCCGTAGGCAAGATCGTCGACGAGATATCCCACTCTCCGTACTGGAAAGACTCGGCGATCTTCGTCGCCGAGGATGACACGCAGGATGGTGCCGACCACGTCGACGGCCACCGCGCTCCGGTGCAGGTCATCAGCCCGTACGCGGTTCACGGCAAGACGATTAGTACGTTCTACTCGCAGATCAACATGGTCCGAACGATCGAGCAGATACTCGGCGCTCAGCCGTTGAATCAGAAAATCGCCGCGGCGACACCAATGGTCGACGCATTCACGAACAAGGCCGATCTGACCCCATACAACGCAGTGCTCAACCAAGTGCCACTGACCGAGGGTGTGGTGACCGCGCCAGCCTGCGGTTACGACACGCTCGGCCAAACGGGTGCTGCTGCTGATGCTGTGAGCGCCGCCGCAGCGAAAGCGGCGGTGATTCCTGCGGCTGAGCAGGCTGTCGCCGCGCAGTGGCAGAAGTGGTCGGAGAAGCAGCGCTTCACCGGTACCCCCGGTCACGACGCGGTACCCGATTACGACAGCCCGCCGCTGATGAACCGTTGGACCTGGTACCAGACCCACCGCTGGACGTCCCCATACCCCGGGGATGCGACGATCTATGGCCCTGACAACGTCCCCGGCGTGCCGGCAGGTTCGGTCGGCGACGGAGACTGATCAACCCCTGATCGGCTGACCACCACACCTCGGGCCCGATGGGACACCACCCACCGGGCCCACGTGTTGTGGTGATCGATGTCGATGCTTTCCCCTTCCGGCGCGGACTGGAAGCAGAATTTTCGCTGATGGTGTTTTTTACGGTGCCCCGACGGTAGAGAGCAGTGCTTCCGACCGGGGAGCCGACCCGGCCCGTGAACCCGAGCCGCAGAAGGCAGGCCGATCAAGACGGTACGCCGGCACCAGGGACGACCGTTCGCGGTACAGATCTGCGTCTCGGAGTCGTTTTTAAGCAGGGCGCTTGCCCCGGGGACCGTGCTGGTTCGTAGGTATAAGTGTGGCAACAATCGGTCGGTGATCGCTACCTGCGTGGTCCTCGGTGGTGACAACCTGCATTGAGATTGTCTTCCACTGCACGGTTGTCATCACGTGATCGATCTGGGCACCGAGAAGCGGTGGTAGCGCGGTTGGCCACGACCCAATTGCGGCGCCGCGAGTTCGGAGTGCGGCGTCTAAGCATTGACCGAAGTCGGCGCCCGACGTTGAGCTGAGGGGTTGCAGGTTATCTAGGGTTGCGTTGAAGTCACCGGTCATGATCAGGCCGTTTCCGTTCGTCGGGCCGCTGCACAGCGTCGAGAGGTATTTCAGGTCGGTGCGCCAGTTGCGCATCTGGGACGGACGCGGACTAACCGCGTGCACAGCGACGAGCGTAGGCCCGACCCCGTTGACCGGTTTGACGACGATGGTCGGCTGCACGACCGTGTTACCGACACCTCCCTCGACTTCGTACCTGCCCAGCGAGGAACTGATGAGAAGCGTCGTGGATTTCGAGCGTGCGACGTGGCCGAATGCGGTCGAGTAGACCCACATTGGGCGCCCGGCCACTTTCATCGCGAGAGCAACCTGCACGCCGATATCCTGCGTAGTTCCCGGAAGTGAAACGATCTCGGCGTGCTCGGTGAGGGCGACCTTGGCAATCGCAGCCGCTCCTGTCGCGTCGCCTTTTGTGTTCCACTCCATCACGGTCAGAGCGCCCGGTGGCAGCGGCGATGCGTCAACGGGTCCTCCGAATCCTCGTCCGCAGAGGATCGCTGTCACCACAATGGCGAAGATGACCAGCGGAGCGGCCAGTGCACATGCGAGCCGTCGAGCGTGCCGATTGACTGCGAGCATCCCGAGGATGAGAATCGCAGCCAGCGCGGTCGTGACGTCGAGCCCGCGCAGGGAAACGACTTGGGCGATAACCGGCGCGGCCTGCAAATCGAACAGCTGGGGCCACGCGAACACTAAAAGCACAATCGACAGGAGCGAAACGAGCGCGATTGTGACGACCCGAGCGAGCATTGGTTTGACCTTACCGCTGCGCGATGGATCGCAACTGACTGGGAGGCGCTCTTGTCGTGGAAACGCAGAACAAATCAGGTCGACGACCGTGTCAGTTCAGTGCCCGATCTATCACGTGCGTACCGACGAGGCCTTCTTCTGGGTGGTTGAACGTTTCGGGGACGGCACAGATGATTTCGAAGCCCAACGAACGCCATCAGTGCACAGCCGCGTTGTTGACCTCGACCACAGCGTTGAACTGGATGCCGTGGTTGCCCTCTGCGGGCGCCCGTCGAAATCGATGAACGCGCCGCATTACAGCGCCTAGAGCACCCTCAAACTCAGACCGCAGATGGTCCGGCTTGAGGGAATCGCCGTGCCAGCTCGCCTTTTTCGACGTTGGCCTGATCGTCGATGTGGTGGTCGGAGGCGGAGATCGATGTCGCAGTATCTGGAGTTGGTCGGAATAAGGCCCGGGAGGCGGTGTCTGAGGTCGCTGTCGAAAACACCGGAGAGCACGCTGCGTCAATCGCGAGGCTAATTCCTTGCGGAGTGAACACCAGGGAGGAGCACACTGATGCCGCCTGCCAGGCGACGCGCAATCAAAACATGGAGGGACGCGGGCTCGCGATACTGGGTTTCGAAGGAAATGGGAACGAAGGGATTGTTGGTGCTCGATAGTTCCTGTGTGGGTTTTGACGTCACGAATATCGGGAAAAGATGATCACAGGATGACCTCCCGTGCAAAGCTCCCGGAACAAATGAAGCCCGAACAAATGAAGCCCGAACAAAAGTGCGCCTATGGATCCTGATGGCGCCAAACCGTCCCTTGTCAGCAGCAAGCGCGCTTTTTTATGCCATTCGGTCGCTTGCTTGTTAGAGTTGCCAATGGTAACAGTGTGACTGGAGTGACTGAAGCGATTCGTTGTCACGGTATCGGGGACTGATGGCAAGCACTCGCAGGGGAATTGCGGCGCAATCGCGACCGCCACGATGGGCGACGCGCTGGATGTCGGCATTCGCCGTGATGTCGATGCTCGTGGCCGGATCAATTACCGGCTCGAGTACTGCCGCATTCGCCACGAACTATCCGAGCTATGCCGATGTGCAGGCTGCCCTCAGCAGCGAGGCCGCCAAGCAGGCGGAGATCGCGACGCTCAACCAGTTGCTCAATTCGTTACAGACCGTGGTCACCTCGACGCAGGCGGCGTCAGTGCAGAGGGGCTTGGACGCGCAGGTCGCCCAGTCGAACTATGACGACGCGTCGATGAAGGCCACTGCGCTGAAGAGCCAGGCGGATTCCGCCCAGTCCAAGGCCGACAGGGCGAAGCAGCAGGCCGGCGAGCTCGCGGCGCGGCTCGCCCGCGCTGGCGGCGGTGACCTCAGCGCGACGCTGTTTTTCAATGGCGCCGGATCGAAGAGCTTCCTTGCGGGACTTGGTATCGCCAGCATGGTGAAGGACCAGTCGGTGGGGATGTATGACAAGGCGGTTCAGGATCAGAATGTCGCCAGGACGCTCACCGACCAGGCCGATCGTGCCAGGGAGGCGCTGAAGGCGCTGGCGGCCCAGGCGCAGAAGGCTATGGACGCTGCAGCAGTGGCGGCTCAGGCGGCGTCCGCGGCGCTGGCCGACCAACAGGGACATCAGATCGAGCTGAACGCCCAACTGGCCATCCTGGTGTCGAACACCAACCAGACCGAAGCCGCCTACACCGCCGGTGTTGAAGCGGCGCGCCAAGCCGCCGCCGCCGCAGCCCGTGCTGCCGCCGCAGCCCGCGCTGCTGATGCTGCCCGCGAAGCTACTGCCCGCGCTGCCGCCCAGGCGGCCGCTGCTGGCAGCGTCTCGACTGCCAGCGCCAGCAGCGGTGGTGCCGCCGACGCGGGCGCTGTCTCGGGCGACGGCTGGACCCGCCCGTCAGCAGGGCACATGTCGAGTCCCTACGGCTACCGTCTCGACCCGTATACCGGCAGGTATGCACTGCACGAGGGAACGGACCTTGCCCCCGGATGTGGCTCGCCGATCTACGCGGCGCACGGCGGAACTGTCGTTCTCGCCGGCCCCTACGGGGGTTACGGCAATTATGTGCGCATCCGGGACAGCGGAGATGGTAGCTACTGGACCGCTTACGGGCACATCGTCGACGGCGGCATTTTCGTGCATATTGGGGAGAGCGTGCAGGTCGGTGAGAACATCGCTTTGGTGGGGAACACAGGCTGGTCCACGGGCTGCCACCTGCACTTTGAGATTTACCACGATGGTTCCACCATCGACCCTGCGACGTTCATGCGTGCACGAGGTGTCGAACTCGCCAACTAAGGTTTCGACCACCCAGCCAGATCCGTCCCGGAATCGGGGGTCACGCGACTGCGTCGCCCCTTGAGGTGACGTGCCAAGCCAGGCATCGGCGAATGGCATTGCGATCATGGCGGTTGCGGTGGGTGATCTTACTGATGGTCACCTCTTATCGTTCGAGCTCGCGGATATCCAGGCTGTCCTCCTGGTGAAGCAGAAGTGACAACCGGACTCGGGGTAGTTGCAGTCATCTCCCTCGCAAGCCACGTTCTGATCGCGCATCACGATCAGAGGGGTTTGCGTGACGATGTTGGCGGTCTTTATTTGACGCAGGGTATGGATCCGGCCTGGATGGAGGGTTGGGTGTTGGGTGCGGGTGTCTGTGTGGTTGGGGCCGAGCTGGACGGGCTGTGTGTCGGCGATGCGGGCGTGCTCGACTGCGGTGTGGGGGTGGCAGTTGTGGGCGGTGTGAGGAGCTGGGCAACTTGGCTACGAATTTGTTGCAGGTCGACGGTGTTGACGTCTTGTCGGCTTATTGTCGCGAATCCGGTGATGGGGAGAGTGACGAAGCTGATGTTGCCTCCGGCAAAGCTTTGAGCATCGCTGGCGAAACTCAACAGGTTTAGCCCGGAGTCGACAGCGATGTTCTGTTTGGCCACACCCGCGAGACTTTCCAGGGTTCCGATGTTCGTGAAGGTGTTGTGTTGTTTGAGCTGGAAGGCGAGGGAGATGATGAATGCTTGCTGTCTTCGTTCCCTGTCGAGATCGGTGAAATTCAATGCTGGATTGTTCTCGTCGCGGCGTTGTCGGACGAACGCGACAGCTTGTGTCGCGGTGAGTTGTTGTCGCCCGCGGAGAAAATTTGCGCCGGAGTATGGGTCTGAGGTGGGTTCGTTTAGACAGACCGTGATGGGTTGCACCGCTTCGGCGACTTGATAGAACGCCGCCATGGTGACCTCGACGAAGTGGTCGATGGGGACACCCCCAAGGAATTGGGACACAGTACTTATTTCTGCTTGCCTGGCAGCGTCGCGGGCTTTCTGGTAGGCGTCCGCATGACTGAGTGAGCCGGCCTTCACAAGCTGGGTCAGCGTTTGATCCAGTTGGAGGCCATACGCTTCCTTGATCTTGGACTTTGATACCCCGTCGGGATGGCCGGGAAGGGCGACGTAGTCATCTCTGGGGATAGAGATCCCGACGGCCGGATCTCCGTTGCCCGGGATGTGGATCAGTATGAGCACGTTTGTGTTGTACCCGCCGTCGGAACCGGCGCCCGCATGCAAAGCGTCATATACGACGGCCGGGAGTTGGTGGCCGTTCTCATCAAGGCGGCTATCCAGCCCCATGATGAGGATGTTTGTCGCCCCCGTGTTCTGCTTCACACCGGGAACGTTAATTGTCGATCGGTGGATACCGTTGGAAAGATCGTTGTATTGGTAAAGCCCGAATCCGACGGTTCCGGTTATGGCCAATAAGGCGAAGGCGGTCACGGCGACCACGACGCGGCGACGTCGGTAGACGACGGGCGCATGTTGCGGAGCAAATTGCGCCGCTGATCGCGGAAGGGGGGCGGGCGATGTAATGCCTCCGTATTGGCCTGGACGACGCACCGATCACTCCATGGTTCTTGATCGTCGTGACGCTAACTGCGACACGGTACAGATCCGGCGCTCACCAGTGAGGCCCACTCCGCGAAGAGGTCGAGTACCGCTGTTGGCGCCATACCGGCGAACGCGAAAACTTGGGCAGGAGAGGCACCACCTAAGGACTCTATGCTCTGTGAACCGATTCCCGGGTCGAATCAGCCTGCGCGAGTCGAATGAGGCCAGTGGGAGTTCAGGAAGCGATTAGCCAGCTGTGACGCTATCGCGGCAGGCAGTAAAGGACGTGCCTGTCCAGCATGAGTGTCAAAATCCGAGATAACTTGGCAAGCGAAAGTGGTGCCCCCAGGCAGATTCGAACTGCCGCCCCTGCCTCCGGAGGGCAGTGCTCTATCCCCTGAGCTATGGGGGCCCAAGTGCACGTCTACGTTACCAGCCC
>JBKJLH010000207.1:0-68230 GCA_046597035.1 Lacisediminihabitans sp. | reverse complement strand
CGAGGTCCTCGGGGAGAGCGACGTAAGTGCGCTCACGAACGAGACCACCACGGAATCATCCATTGTGGGTCGCTCGCTCTGGTCCATCGCCTGGCGACGGCTGCGCAAAGACAAGGTCGCGATGACCGCTGGCGTGGTCATTATCCTTCTGATCCTCATCGCGATATTCGCAGATCAGCTATCGTCGCTGTACGGTCAGAATTACCTCAAGCATCACGCCGTCGGGGCTGGATCGTTACTCGACCCGGCCACGAACCTTCCGACGGGCGTCCTCGGTGGTATCAGTTCGAGCCACTGGTTGGGAGTCAGTCCGGTGCTCGGCCAGGACATTATGACCCAGCTGATGCAGGGTGCCCGAGTCTCCCTCATCATCTCGGGTTCAGCTACGGCGCTGTCGCTGATCCTCGGCGTGAGTCTCGGATTGATTGCCGGGTTCTATCGTGGCTGGGTTGACACGCTCATCTCCCGCATCATGGATGTCTTGCTCTCCTTTCCGACACTCCTTCTCTCTATCTCCCTCATCGCCGTCGTGTCTATTTTGACCAGCGCCGCAGTAGTGCGATTCGGCATCATCATCTTCGTTCTCGGCTTCTTCGGTTGGCCATACATCGGACGCATCGTTCGAGGCCAGGTGTTGTCGATCCGTGAAAAAGAATTCGTGGATGCCGCGCGCAGCCTCGGCGCGGGTAACGGCTGGATCATGGCTCGCGAAATCATGCCGAACCTGATCGGACCGATCCTCGTCTACACGACGCTCACCATCCCGAACTACATGCTCGGCGAAGCCGGGCTCTCTTACCTTGGTGTCGGAGTTCCGCCGCCCATCCCGTCCTGGGGTCAAATGCTCTCGGATGCTGGAAACTACTTCCAGGTCGATCCGATGTACCTGATCTTCCCGGGGCTGGTGATCTTTATTTCCGTGCTCGCCTTCAACCTGTTTGGGGACGGTTTGCGCGATGCGTTAGACCCGAAGTCGACCCAATGAAATCAATACTGATAAAAATAGTGACGTCCGCCAGGATCTGAGCCGCACCACGCTCACTTCTCAGCGACGGGGCCTCCGGGCTCACTCCACGCAGGTAAAAACTGCAACAACACCGCAAATAAAAGGAGATCTTTCGATGAAGATCAAAAGAAGAGGCATGGTTCTTGTTGGCCTTGTGGCTGCCACGGCGATGGCACTCGTCGGCTGTTCCGGCCCGACAACGCAGTCAGGTACGAATGGAGCATCGGGCTTCAACGCGGCCGTCGCGGGCATCGTCAACCCGTCAACGGTGCAGGGCGGCACCGTCAAGCTGCTCTCCGCGACTGACTGCGACTCGTGGGACCCGCAAAACACCTACTACGGCTGGTGCTGGAATATGCAACGGCTGTTCACCCGATCCCTCCTCGGCTACCAGAAGGTCAACGGCACGAAACCGGTTCTCGCGCCCGATCTCGCGACCGACATGGGAACGCACAACGCCGACTTCACCAAGTGGACCTATACCCTGCAGAAGGGTCTCAAATTCTCGAACGGCGCCGACATCACCCCGATGGACGTGAAGTACGGCGTCGAACGTCTTTTCGCGACCGACGTCATCAATGGTGGCCCGGCCTCCTACTTCATCGGCACGATCACACACCCGGCGGACTACCTCGGCCCGTACAAGAGCGGTGACCTCGCGTCCATCGTCACGACGGACTCCACCATCGAGTTCAATCTCTCGACCCCGTATTCCGACTTCAACTATCTGATGGCAATGGCTGCTTCTGCTCCGGTACCATACAAGGTCGAGGGTGGCACCGGATTCGTCGGGGCAGACTACGGCAAGCAGCCCGTCTCCTCGGGTCCCTTCGAATTGACGAAATACGTGCCGACCCAGTCGGTCACCTTCGTGCGTAACAAATACTGGAAGCAGTCGACGGACAAGATTCGCAAGCCGATGGCCAACGAAATTGACCTGACGATCGACTCGGATATCAATGACATCGACAGCAAGCTCTCTGCCGGCACCGCCGATGCCCGAGCCGACCTCAACATCGGAACGACGTTGCAGTCCAAAATCCTGACGAACCCCAAGGTCAAGGTCAACGCCGATGACCCCACGACGGCGTTCACCCGCTATCTGACGGTCATGCCGTCGGTCATCCCGAACGTCTACTGCCGCCAGGCGATCTTCTACGCGACGAATAAGGCCGAGATCGTTCAGGCCGAGGGCGGGACAACCGCCGGTGTAGTCGCGGGCTCGATGACCCCACCGACTATTTCCGGTCACAGCGCCACTGCGAACATGTATGACAGCGGAAAAGACAACACGGGTGATGTCGCCAAAGCGAAAGCAGCGCTGGTGAAGTGTGGCCAACCCAACGGATTCTCCACCAAGGTGGCGTACTCAACACCGAGCCAGGCCGCACAGAAGGTCTTCGCCTCTCTGCAGACCGCACTCGCTCGAGTCGGCATCAAAGTCACCGAGACGACGTCGGCAAGCTCGAGCTACTACTCGACGTTCATCGGCTCTCCGACGAACATCGTGAATCAGGGTATCGGCATCGCGCAGGCGGCGTGGGGAGCTGACTTCCCCACCGGTTACGGATTCTGGAATTCGATCGCCAACGGCGCCGACATTATTCCAACGGGAAACACGAACTACCCCAGCCTGAACGACCCAGTTGTCAACAAGATCCTCGATGCTGCACCGGCTGGCAAGTCCAGCAACGCAGACTTCCGGACCCTCGACGACCAGGTCATGAAGGATGCGGTCTACCTCCCGCTCCTCTTTGGAAAGTCTCTCTATTACCGCAACCCGCGCCTGACCAATGTCACCTGCGATAACGCCCTGGCGTTCGGACTCTACGACTTCGTCAACGTCGGTACCGGCGGCAAGTAGTACGCCAAAAACCCAACGGTGGCCGGTCGGAGCCACGCTCCGGCCGGCCTCCTCTTTCTCTGCGGAAAAACTCTATGATCCGATTTATCGTCACCCGGTTGCTGGGTGCAATTGTTGTGGTGTGGATCGTGAGCGTGGTGACGTTCCTGATCTTCCAGATCGTTCCGACGCTCTCGCACACATCACCCGTCTATTACTACATCGGCAAAATACCCTTCCCACCCGATTCCATCCAGATGAAGGCCTTGATCCATCGCTTCGGATTCGACCTTCCCCTCTACGCTCAGTACTGGCATTTCCTGTCGGGTATCCTCTTCGGCCAGACCATTACCGATGGCGTGAGCACCCCGATCCAGTGCTCTGCCCCGTGCTTCGGATACTCGTTCCGTCAGCATCAGTTGGTCGGCACCATGATGGCGAGAGCAGCACCCGTCAGCATCAGCTTGTGTATCGGTGCGGCGATCCTCTGGCTCATCGGCGGTGTCACCGTCGGAACCTTCTCCGCACTGAAGCCGGGATCGTTCGTCGATCGGGTCGGCATGACCGGCTCCCTTGCCGCGGTGTCGCTCCCCATCTTCTTCACCGGTCCGTTGCTGCTTCTCATCTTCGAGTACACCCTCGGCTGGCTTCCCGATGTCTCCTATGCCTCGATCACGCAGGATCCAGCCCAGTGGCTCCGGAGTATGATCCTGCCCTGGGTCAGCCTTGCCTTCCTGTTCGGAGCCCTGTACGCCAGACTCACACGGTCCACCATGATCGAGACCATGGGGGAGGACTACATCCGAACGGCGAGGGCGAAGGGGCTCGGGCGTTCAACGGTGATTGTGCGACACGGACTTCGTGCGGCGATCACTCCGATCGTCACAATTTTCGGTATCGACCTCGGAACTCTGGTCGGGTCGACGGTCATCACCGAGACCGTGTTCAACCTCCGAGGGCTGGGCTATCTCTCGATCCAAGCCATCCAGCAACAGGACCTCCCCGTGATTCTCGGAGTCACCATCATCGCGGCCGTGGTGCTGGTGATCGCCAACTTCATAGTCGACATCCTCTACGCGTCCATCGATCCTCGCGTCACCGTCTAGCAGCAAAAGGCCAGCAATGACTACTCCTCTTTCGGATCCCGCGCTTCGCGCTCCGGCGCTCCGCACCGACGGAACCACACGTCCCTTCCTCGAGGTCATAGATCTCCGAGTGCACTTTCCGACCGCTGACGGCCTCGTGAAAAGCGTCGATGGGCTCTCCTTCGAACTCGAGCGGGGGGAGATCCTCGGCATTGTGGGAGAGTCGGGATCGGGCAAGTCGGTCACGAGTCTCGCGATTCTCGGCCTGCACAAGGGTTCGAATGCGATGGTGACCGGCGAGATCTGGCTCGACGGGCGCGAAATCATCGCTGCGACGGAAGACGAGGTGCGCGATCTTCGCGGGAGCGAAATGGGGATGATCTTTCAGGATCCTCTCTCATCCCTGCATCCGTTCTATTCCGTCGGTACGCAGATCAGCGAGGCGTACCTCGTGCACACCAAGGTGTCGAAGAAGGATGCCAGGGCTGAAGCCATTCGGATGCTTGAAAAGGTCGGAATCCCGAATGCCCCGAGCCGCTACAACGACTATCCCCACCAGTTTTCCGGAGGAATGCGCCAGCGTGCGATGATCGCGATGGCACTGATCTGCAAACCCCGGCTGCTGATCGCCGATGAGCCGACCACGGCTCTCGACGTCACAGTTCAGGCCCAGATTCTCGAGCTCATCAAAGAACTCCACGATGAGCTCAACTCCGCCGTCATTCTCATCACCCACGATCTCGGTGTTGTTGCTGAGACCTGCGACAAAGTGCTCGTGATGTACGGGGGGCAGTGCGTCGAGACGGGTCTGGTTGATGAGCTCTTCTATGCACCGGAGATGCCATACACCTGGGGCCTGCTGCGCTCGATGCCGCGAATGGACCGCGAGCGCCAGATGCGTCTGACTCCTATTCCCGGGTCACCACCGTCACTCATCAACGTTCCGAGCGGATGCGTGTTCAACACGCGCTGTCCGTTCACCGATCGGGTCGACGGTGACAGGTGCCGCACCGTTCATCCGAATCTCGAGCAGGGCGCGACCCCCGGCCACGCGGTGCGGTGCCACATTCCCCCGGCGCAGCGCCAGCAGATCTGGCTCACCGAAATTTCTCCAAGCCTCTAATGCTGCCCGCCATGCCGATCTACGCTTCGCAAAGAGAGAACCTTCGCTGTGACCAATGACACTGCCGCTCGATCCATGCCAGCAGCGACACCGCGCGCCGAGCCGCTCCTGTCGGTAAATGACATCTCGAAATATTTCCCGGGGAGCGCCTCAGGCCTTCTTGGCCGCCGCGGTAAGCCGATCAAGGCGGTGGATGGCGTGACTTTTTCGGTTGATCAAGGCCAGACTCTCGGTCTCGTCGGGGAGTCCGGTTGCGGCAAGTCGACCACCGGACGTGTCATCAGCAAGCTCCTCGAGCCGACGGCTGGCGAGATCCGCTTCGACGGGCGCAACATCGCCGGGCTCAAGCCTCGCGAGATGAAGTCGTATCGCAGTCAGATCCAGATGATCTTCCAGGACCCTTTCTCCTCGCTGAACCCCCGGCACACCATCGGAACGATTGTCGGTGCACCCTTCCGCATCCAGGGGGTGAAGACCGAACATGGCATCAAAGCGGAGGTGCAGGCGATGATGGAACGCGTCGGACTGAACCCCGAGCACTACAACCGCTATCCGCACGAGTTCTCCGGTGGCCAGCGACAGCGCATCGGAATCGCCCGCGCCCTGGCACTGCGTCCGAAACTCATCGTCTGTGATGAGCCGGTCTCGGCGCTCGACGTCTCGGTGCAGGCGCAGGTCGTCAACCTGCTCGAGGACCTTCAGCAGGAGTTCGGAGTCGCCTTCGTCTTCATTGCCCACGACCTGTCTGTCGTCCGCCACATCGCCGATCGTGTGGCGGTGATGTACCTCGGCAAGATCATGGAGATCACCGACCGTGACACGCTCTACTCCGAGCCGCTGCACCCCTACACTCACGCCCTGATGTCGGCGGTTCCCGTGCCTGACCCACGCAAGGAACGGCGTCGCGAGCGAATCCTGCTCATCGGCGACCTGCCGAGTCCGAGCAACCCACCCACCGGTTGCGTCTTCCATACCCGCTGCCAGAAGTTCCGCGAAGAACTCACCGATGTACAGCAGAATCGCTGCCGTACCGAGCTTCCCGTGCTCACCGAGAAGGCGCCGGGCCATGAGGTCTATTGTCACTTCCCTGCCCCGCGCGTCGGACTCACGGATCTGCTGAAGACCGGTGCTCCGGCCTGATGATGATCGTGTTCAGCCTTGGGGCGTTCGACTACTGACGCTGCTGACGATTGGCACGGTTTGGACGATATGTTCTCACTTCGGCCAGTTCACACTTTGAGATACCTCAAAATTGCAATATATGTGCGAAATATTCCGATTACACGCAACGAATCCCTCCCGGGCGCAATAGTTTGTTAGGACTGTTACCACTGTGTAACGTTTGGCCCTACGGTTTGGCGGAAGCAGTACTCCCTGCTTAGGGTTTCTTCTAACCAGCGCGTCAGCACCCTTACAAGGGTGCTGCTGCTTGTACATCTTGCACAGGAGGAAAAGTGAAAATCAGAGGAAAATTGGCGCGCAATGCGATTGCCGTCGTCGCCATCGCGGGCGCGACGGCATTTGCGCTCGCCGGATGCACGACATCCGGTACGCCGACCCCCAGCGCAGCGAAGGGCGGCACCGTCACAGTGGCGACGGTTAACGACTTCACGTCGTTCAACTACAACACTCCAGATGGAAACCTCGACACGAATGGCTTCGTCTACTACATGACGACCGGTACGTTTTTCACCGTCGACCCGAAGTTCAAAGTCGTCTACGACACCTCCTTCGGTAAGCTCGAGAAGACTTCGGACAACCCGCTGACGGTCAAATACACCCTCAAAAAGGGCCTCAAGTGGTCCGATGGTAAGCCGATCACCGCGGACGATATGGCGCTCAACTGGGCGATCAGCACCGGCTACTACGACTCCGGAACCGTCGATGGCTCCGGCAAGGTCACCAGCGGCACCAACTATTTCTCGACCGCCGGAAGCACGGCTGCACTCAACGGTCCGTCCTTCCCGATCATCAGCTCCGATGACCTGTCGATGACGATGAAGTACTCCGCCCCGTACGTCGACTACGCGATTTACTCCCCGATCGCCCAGCCTGCTCATGTCGTTGCCGAGAAGGCGGGCCTCAAGAGCGCCGCCGACCTCACTGCACTGCTCAAGAAGCTGCCAAAGGGCGATCCGGCCAAGCCGGCCGCTGCCGACCCGGCGCTTCAGAAGGCCGCCGAGTTCGTCAACCGCGGATACGACGTCACGGCGATGCCGACCGACAAGTCCCTTCTGGTCTCAAGCGGCCCGATGGTCGTGTCCGACTTCGTTCCCACCCAGTCCCTCACCCTGGTGAAGAACAAGTTCTATACGGGCGACCACGAGTCCAAGGTCGACAAGATCGTGCTGCGCAACATCCCGGACGCCAACGCTCAGGTTTCCGCGCTTGCCAACGGCGAGGTCGACGTGATCAACCCGCAGGCGTCTGCCGACACACTCACCGCCCTCAAGGCGACGAGCGCGAAGGTGATCGTCGGGGCGCAGGCGTCGTACGACCACCTCGATCTATCCTTCAACGCCCCGGTGTTCCAGGACCTCAAGGTACGCCAGGCGTTCCTCAAGACCATCCCGCGCCAGCAGATCCTCGACGCGATCGTCACGCCGGTCGACCCCAAGGCGAAGGTGCTCAATTCGCAGCAGTTCCTGCCGCAGCAGCCCCCATACGCCGACTCGGTCAAGGGCAACGGGTCCTCCGCCTTCGACAAGGTCGACATCGACGGAGCGAAGGCACTCCTCGCCGGGGCGACCCCGACGATCAAGTTGATGTACAACACCAAGAATCCGAATCGAATCGATGAGTTCCAGGCCATCCAGGCCTCGGCTACCAAGGCCGGCTTCAAGATCGTGGATGCCGGATCACCCGACTGGAGCAAGAAGCTCGGCGATGGAACCTACGACGCCGTTCTCTTCGGCTGGGTCAACCCGGGCTACGGTTACGCGGGTATTCCACAGATCTGGTCGACCACCGGTGGCGGTAACTACAACGCATACAAGGGCACGGACAAGCTGGCTCTCTCGACTCAGTCGGTGCTCGACCCCAAGAAGATCGTGCCGATCGTTCAGACGATCGACAAGCAGGCGTTCTCGGATGCCTACGGTCTGCCGTTGTTCCAGTCACCCGGTATCATCGGGGCAATGAGTCGCATCACCGGTGTCGACACCTACTTCGCCGGCCAGACCGGCCCCTTCTGGAACTTCTGGGAGTGGACCGTCAAGGGTAAGTAGAAGTCCCACCACGGTGACCTGCGGCCTTCGCCATCCGAAGAGCCGCAGGTCATCGCACATTGCCGCGGGGGTGATAACCCGGCGGACGAGACCAGGTTCTGAAGGCCCGGCCGTCACGAACGGACCATGTACCGCCCTAATATCTCTAATGTGGGAAGGGCGACGAAGCCTTTCGCACCGGTCAACCAAACCAGCAAGGTATCTATTCGATGGTGAGTTTCATCCTGCGGCGAATTCTCGTCTCAGTCCTCGTGCTGACCGCAGCGTCGTTCATCATGTACATGCTGACCGCGTATTCCGCTCACCCCCTGGACGACCTGTTATCGAGCAGTGCTCTCAACAAGGAGAAGCTGATCCAGGCCCGCATCCAGGCCCTGCAGCTCGATGTCCCGCCTCCGCTGCGCTGGTTCCTCTGGATCGGCGGAGCCGCCAAGTGCCTGATTCCGCTCGCCAACGCCTGCGATCTCGGCTCGACGATCTCCAACGCCAAGGTCATCGATATTCTGCCCCACGCGATGCAGTCGACCGTCCAGCTTGTCACCGGTGCCCTCGTGCTCGCCATCATCCTCGGCCTCACGCTCGGCATCATTACCGCGCTGCGCCAGTACAGCGGACTCGACAACGTCGTAACCTTCACCAGTTTCTTCCTTTTCTCTCTCCCGTCGTTCCTCGTCGCCGTGCTTCTCAAAGAGTTCATCGCAATCGGGTTCAATGACTTTCTCGATAAGCCGGTCATCGCGATCGGGATGGTGATCGTCATCGGGATTGTTCTCGGCCTTGTCGTGCAATCGATAGTGGGAGGCGAGATCCGTCGAAGGCTTGTCGTGGGTGGGGTGACCACCCTGCTTTCGGCGATTGTCCTCTCGGCGATCTCCCTCTCCGGATGGCTTCTACACCCAGGCCTCGGACCGATCGGTGTGCTGGTTCTCGCCGCGGGAATCGGCGTGGGAACCACTGCGCTGGTCGCAGGGCTCCGCAACCGCCGGGCACTCATCACCGCGGGCATCAACGTGGTCGTCGCGATGGCCGCGTACTTCAGCCTGCAGGGACTGTTCAATATCTCCTCCTCCGGCACTCTCGTTATCCTCGCGATCGCCACCGTCATCGTCGGTATCGTCACCGGCTTTCTGATGGGGGGCTACGACCGCACACAGTCGATGAGGGTCGGAGCGATCACGGCGGTGCTCTCCGGCGGTCTCGTGCTGCTCGATCGCTTCATGCAGTCGTGGCCGCAGTACCTTGGGGATACCAACAATCGTCCGATCGCGACGGTCGGCAACCAGACTCCGAATCTCGGCGGCAATGTGTGGGTGTCGGGCATCGACACTTTCACCCACTTCCTCCTCCCGACAGTTGCTCTGCTGCTCATCTCGTTTGCGAGCTACACGAGATACGCTCGGGCCGGGATGCTGGAGACGATGGGGCAGGACTACGTGCGTACCGCTCGGGCAAAGGGTCTACCCGAACGCACCGTCGTCGTACGGCACGCCTTCCGCAACATGCTCATCCCGATCACGACCCTCGTCGCCTTCGACATCGGCGCACTTCTCGGTGGCGCGATCATCACAGAGTCGATCTTCGGCATCCCGGGGATGGGCCAACTGTTTTTCGCTGGCCTCGGGCGTGGAGATCTCAACCCGGTGATGGGGTATTTCATCGTGATCGCCGGGATGGCGATCCTGTTCAACTTCCTTGCCGACCTGGCCTATGCGGCCCTCGACCCGAGAGTGAGGGTGCGCTGATGTCCGACGTCGACTCGACCACACTGGCCGCAGAGGCCATAATCTCCGAGAACAAGCCGCCCGAGAGCCAGGGCCGGTTGACATTCAAACGGTTCCTCGCCAACAAGGTCGCTGTCGGAGCACTCATCCTGATCTTCGTCATTGTGCTCTTCTCGATCTCGGCCATCGGGCTCGGCCCGGTCCACGGCTGGTGGAAGTACGGATACACCGATCTCCACAACCAGGAGAATCAGGGGCAACCGACGATGTCCCTGTTGCCGACCTGGCTCGGCGGCACGGGCATAGAGATCGGCAACCATCCCTTCGGCCAGAACCGCATCGGCAAGGACTACTTCGCCATGACGATGCGGGGGATCCAGAACTCCGCTCTCGTCATGGTGGTGCTCGGCTCGATCGCGACCGTCATCGGTGTGTTCGTGGGCGCCATCGCCGGATACTTCCGCGGTAAGACCGATGCGATCCTTATGCGAATCACTGACGTCTTCATCGTGATCCCTGCCCTCGTGATCGGTGCGGTGGTCGGAAACGCGTTCGGTGGATTCGGGGCACCGACACTCGCCGTCATGCTCGGATTCTTCTCGTGGATGGGTATTGCCCGTCTCGTGCGCGGAGAGTTCCTGTCGCTTCGCGAACGGGAATTCGTCGAGGCGGCCCGTGTGGCCGGAGCGTCGGATGCGCGGATCATCTTCCGTCACATCCTACCCAACGCCCTCGGTGTGGTCATCGTGAGCGCGACGCTCATCATGGCCTCTGCCATTTTGCTCGAGACCGCGCTCAGCTACCTCGGCTTTGGGATCAGGGCACCCGATGTGTCCCTTGGAAATCTGATCTCCGACAACCAGTCGGCCTTCCAAACTCGGCCCTGGCTGTTCTGGTGGCCCGCGCTCTTCATCGTGTCACTCGCGCTTCTTGTCAACTTCGTCGGTGATGGTCTCAGGGATGCTTTCGACCCGCGCCACCGTCGCTTCAAGCTGCGTCGCATGCAGGAGGAGCGCCTGAGCATCGCCGAAGATGAGAACGTGAGAGCGGGCGACGACGACGATCTGAATTACCCCGGCGTGAAGTGACTCCCATCAGGATCACCCGACTAGGCGACGAGCAGCGCAGGCACCGAGGCGACGAGCAGCGCGGTGAGAGCGGCTGTCGAGTACCAGTGCCATCGTGCCAGTACCTTCGTGATGTCGGCGATACCGGCTTCGATCTGCCCGGACACCTGCAGCAGTTCCCAGCGGGAACGCACCACCTCGGCAGCCGCGCCCGACTCACTCGTCGGCAGGTCGCCAGGGCGAACCCTGTTTGTGCTGTGCGGCGCAGTCCGTCGAATCTCCCGTTCGGCGACGGCCGCGCTGCGATAACCGAACGAACGACCGGGCGACGGAGCGACCCACACCTCGATCTTTCGTCCGGGAGTGAAGAGGGTGAGGGCGAACTTGGTATCGATGTTCACCAGCGCGTTCCACGGCACCTGCACGCAGCGAAATGGGTTGGTCACGGCGATCCCGTCGTCGCTCACCACCAGTTCTGGCCGCCAGAGAGCCTCCCAGACCAACAGGTTCACGAAGGCCAGTGGCACCAGATAAGCCAATTGTTGCGGACGGTCGATAAAGAACAGCGACACGGCGATGACCAGCGAGATCGCCCAGACTCCGATCGCTATCGTGCGATTGAATCGAGAGGTGATCGTCTCGCGCTCGGGACCGGGCAACTGTGGCATGACCCCATCGTCTCAGGCTCGGCCGGAAATCCTCACGCCCTACCCTGCCGCAACACCGCCACACAGACCGCACGAAAGGCACACTCATGACTGCGACTCCCGCGACTGCTTCGACGGATGCTGCAATCCCGGTTCTCGAGGTGACCGATCTCAACGTCGACTTCGGAGTCGAAAACCGATGGATCCCCGCAGCCCGGCATATGAACTACAGGATCATGCCGGGCGAGGTTCTCGCCCTTGTCGGCGAATCCGGTTCGGGAAAGAGCGCCTCATCGATGGCGCTTCTCGACCTACTGCCAAACAACAGCCGCATCCGAGGCAGCATCAAACTCAACGGAGAGGAGATCACTGGCATTCGTTCTAACAAAATGCGTCGTATCCGGGGTGGGGAGATCGCAGTGATCTTCCAGGAGCCGATGACGGCGTTGAACCCGGTCTACACGGTCGGCGCACAGATTATCGAGACGCTTCGCGTGCACTACGGGATCGCCCCGTCGGAGGCGAAGAAACGCGCGATCGAGCTACTGGGCATGGTCGAACTACCCGACCCGCTCAAGGCTTTCAACTCCTACCCCCACCAGCTGTCTGGGGGTCAGCGCCAGCGCGCCATGATTGCCCAGTCAATCTCTTGCGACCCGACTCTGCTCATCGCCGACGAACCAACTACGGCCCTCGACGTGACCGTGCAGGCCGAGATCCTCGATCTCTTGCGCAGCCTCCGCGATCGCCTCGATAGTGCGATCCTGCTGATCACGCACGACATGGGTGTCGTTGCCGACATCGCCGACTACATCGCCGTCATGAAGGATGGCGTGATTGTGGAGACGGGAACCGCACTCGAGATCTTCGCCAAACCGCAGCACCCGTACACCAGGGCCCTGCTGGCTGCCGTGCCGCACCTCGGACAACGAGAGGGTGCCGAGCTCGAGAGGACCGCACCGCCGGAGGGTGAAACGGCCCCCGAGCTTCGGGAGCGGATCGTGATTACAGAACGGTTGGCCGAGGATTCCCGCATCGCCGCCGCGCGGGACACTCGCCCGGTCGTGCTCGACTTCGACGACGTCGTGATCGAATACCCGAAGCATGGGCGGGTCGCGGCCTTCCGCGCTGTGGACCATGTGAACCTGCAGGTGCGCGCCGGCGAGGTTGTGGGCCTTGTGGGAGAGTCGGGGTCGGGAAAGACGACTCTTGGGCGCGCCGCCATCGGATTGCTGCCGATCACCGAGGGGACTCTCACCGTCACCGGGCAGAACATCTCGAAAGCGAGCCGTAACGAGATCCGTCAGCTGCACAAGAAAGCCGGCATAGTGTTTCAAGATCCGGCATCCTCTCTCAACCCGCGTATGCCCGTCGGCGAGAGCATCGGTGAGCCTCTGTTGCTCGCGAAGCTGATGAAGGGCCAAGCACTGTTCAACGAGGTCGAGAGGCTGCTCGACAGCGTCGAGCTGCCCCGGGCCTACCGCGGTCGCTTTCCGCATGAGTTGTCAGGCGGACAGAAGCAGCGCGTCGGTATCGCCCGTGCTATCGCGCTGAAGCCGCAACTGCTCATCGCGGACGAGCCGACCAGCGCACTCGACGTCTCCGTGCAGGCGCGGGTACTCGAACTGCTGCAGAACCTCCAGCGGGAGATGCAGTTCGCCTGCCTGTTCATCACCCACGACCTCGCGGTGATCGATGTGCTTGCGAACCGCATCGCGGTGATGCACCAGGGCAAGCTGGTGGAGGTGGGAAGCCGCGATGAAATCCTGCGCCACCCGAAGGAGGCCTACACGCAGCGATTGCTGGCCGCGGTGCCGCTTCCTGACCCCGTCCTTCAGCGTGAACGTCGCGAGTCGCGGCGCGAACTGTTGCGGTTGGGTTCTACGGAATAGGGCCTGTCCACTGTATGTAGCCGCTCCGATTGCTAGCATGGAGCGGATGCGCAAGAGACTACCAGCGGCTCTCGCGGCGATGATCGTTGTGGCTATCGGCCTGTCCGGATGTTCGACCCCGACGCTGTCGGGAACAACGGTGCGTGTCGCCGTGAGCCAGCTATTTTCGTCCTATAACGCGAAGACGTCGTACGGAAATGTTGCGGCCAACAGCAGCATCGTCACGGCGACGAACTCGCAGTTCAACTACTACGACAACCGCCCGGCCCTGCAGAAGGATGAGTCCTTCGGCACCTACCAGGTCGTCTCGCGGGATCCGTTCCGGGTTAAGTACACGGTTCGCGACGGCGTGAAATGGTCGGACGGTACTCCCGTCGACGGGGCCGACCTTCTTTTGTCGTGGGCAGCGAACTCCGGGGCGCTCAACAGTCCGGGCTTCGACAGCGACCCCTACGCCGACGCTGACACCGGTCGCTACACGAAGCCGTTCCCCGCCGGTGTTGTGCATTTCGACGGCTTCAGCGGCGACGGCCTTCAGTTGGTGACGAAGACTCCGGATATCGGCCGCGACGGGCGCTCGCTCACGCTCACCTATGACCGCCCCTTCGTGGATTGGGAGCTCGTTTTCGAAGTGGGTCTACCCGCGCACGTGGTCGCGGAGAAGGCTCTCGGTATCGCGGGAGCTCAAAAGGCGAAGGATGCGTTGGTCACCGCGATCCGGAAGGACGACACCTCGAAACTGGCGAAGATCGCCCGCTTCTGGGACACCGGTTTCAACTTCACGACGATGCCGAAGGACCGGAGCCTCGTCATCGGGACGGGGCCGTACACGCTGACCGGATTGACCGCAACCGGCGCCACCCTGAGCGCGAATCCCGAATACAGTGGCGACCACCGGCCGAAGTTCGAGACGGTGACGCTGACGGTGATCACGGATCCACTCGCTGCGGTCGCTGCGCTCCGCACCGGTCGCGTGGACGTGATCGCGCCCCAGCCGAGCGCGGATGTCGCAAAGGCGCTGCTCTCTCTCGATAACACCACCGTGCTCAGTGACTCCGACGGCCCCTACGAGCACCTCGACCTGCAGTTTTCCCACTCGCGAAACGGCACCTTCGACAACCCGATCGTGCGGAAGGCGTTCCTGAAGACGGTGCCGCGACGAAAGCTCCTCGACGAACTGATCGTGCCGCTGCAGGAGAAGGCCCGGCTGCGGTCGTCGCAGGTATTTCTTCCGGGGGAACAGGGTTATGCGACATCCATGAGTACAAACGGCTCGAGCGCCTACGCCACCGTGGACATCGAGGGCGCGAAGGCATTGCTCGCCAAGGCGGGTGTGGCGAACCCGCAGGTCTGCGTGCTTTTCGACCCGTCGAACCCGCGGCGGGTTGCCGAATTCGTGGCGATACGGAAGTCCGCGGTGCAAGCGGGCTTCACCGTAACCGACTGCTCGAGTACCGAATGGCGCCAATTGCTCGGCACCGATAGTGCCTATGACGCTTCGCTCTATGCACTCAGGCCCTCGAGTCGTGCGGTCAGCGCGGTCTCGGCCGCCTTCGGCAGCGACTCGCGGGTGGGTAATGACAACTTCTATTCGAATCCGAAGGTGGACGCGCTCCTCGGCTCGCTCGACGTCACCTTCGACCGCGGTCAGCAGGTCGGCATCCTCCAGAAGATCGATGCGCTGCTCTGGGCCGATGCCTACGGAGTGACGCTCTACCAGTTCCCGGCGGTCACAGCGATCAGCAGCCGCGTCAGCGGAGTGGCCCCGTCCCCGCTCCCGCCGGGCCTGCTGTGGAACCTCTGGGACTGGTCGCCGGTCAGTACCGGCCAGTAAAGAGTGCTAAGGGTGCGGCACACGGTAGACTGGGCGCTGCGGAGCACCACTGACGTGATTCTGCCGTCACTGAACGATCGTGGCCTCCCTCCTTCTCGAGACAAACCTGGACGTATACCTATGGCTATCGCCACCCGAAATGACCTGCGAAACGTAGCAATTGTTGCTCACGTCGACCACGGCAAGACCACCCTCGTCGACGCCATGCTGCGCCAGACCAACTCTTTCGCCGCGCACGCCCATCTCGAAGAGCGCGCCATGGACTCGAACGATCTCGAGCGTGAAAAGGGCATCACGATCCTCGCGAAGAACACCGCGGTCTCCTATTCGGGCATCCACGCCACCGACGGTCCCATCACCATCAACGTGATCGACACCCCCGGCCACGCCGACTTCGGCGGCGAGGTCGAACGTGGTCTTAGCATGGTCGACGGCGTAGTGCTGCTCGTTGATGCCAGCGAGGGCCCGTTGCCGCAGACCCGCTTCGTGCTCCGTAAGGCGCTCGAGTCCAACCTTCCGGTCATCCTGCTCGTCAACAAGACGGACCGCCCGGATGCCCGCATCGACGAGGTCGTCACCGAGAGTCAGGATCTGCTCCTCGGCCTCGCGAGCGACATGTCCGATGACTTCCCCGACCTCGACCTCGACGCGATCCTCAACGTACCGATCGTCTACGCATCCGGCCGCAATGGCGCAGCGAGCTGGAACAAGCCGGAAAACGGCACACTCCCCGATAACGACGACCTCGAGCCGCTGTTCGACGCGATCCTTCAACACATCCCCGCGCCGCGCTACGACGACGAGCATCCGCTCCAGGCCCATGTCACCAACCTCGACGCTTCGCCGTTCCTCGGCCGTCTCGCCCTACTGCGTGTCTTCAACGGCACCATCAAGAAGGGTCAGACCGTCGCCTGGGTCAAGCACGACGGATCCGTCCATAATGTGAAGGTCACCGAGCTGCTCATCACCCGTGCACTCGATCGTTTTCCGACCGAATCCGCAGGCCCGGGTGACATCGTGGCCGTGGCTGGCTTCGAGGACATCACGATCGGTGAGACTCTCGCCGACCCCAACGACGTTCGCCCGCTTCCGACCATCACGGTGGACGACCCGGCCATCTCGATGACCATCGGCACCAACACCAGCCCGATGATCGGCAAGGTGAAGGGCCACAAGCTCACCTCCCGCATGGTCAAGGACCGCCTCGATCGCGAACTGGTCGGTAACGTCTCGATCAAGCTGGTCGATGTTGGACGCCCCGACGCTTGGGAGGTACAGGGCCGCGGGGAGCTGGCTCTCGCCATTCTCGTCGAACAGATGCGCCGCGAGGGCTTCGAGCTCACTGTCGGCAAGCCGCAGGTGGTCGTCAAGCGCGTCGACGGCAAAATCCACGAGCCGTTCGAGCACCTGACGACGGATGCCCCGGAGGAATACCTCGGCGCCATCACCCAGCTGCTCGCCTCGCGCAAGGGACGCATGGAGGGCATGTCGAACCACGGCACCGGCTGGGTGCGCATGGAGTTCGTCGTACCGTCGCGTGGACTCATCGGATTCCGCACAGAGTTCCTCACGATTACCCGTGGATCCGGAATCGCTAACGCCGTCTCGCACGGCTACGAGCAGTGGGCGGGGGAGATCACCACTCGCGTCAATGGCTCGATCGTCGCGGACCGCTCCGGTGCTGCCACGCCGTTCGCCATGGTGGCGCTGCAGGAGCGCATGTCGTTCTTCGTGGAGCCCACCCAGGAGGTCTACGAGGGCATGGTCGTTGGTGAGAACTCGCGCGCTGATGACATGGACGTGAACATTACCAAGGAGAAGCAACTCACCAATATGCGCCAGTCCACTTCTGACACCTTCGAACGCATGACCCCGTCGCGGAAGCTCACCCTCGAGGAGTGCCTCGAGTTCGCCCGCGAAGACGAATGCGTCGAGGTGACTCCCGAGTTCGTGCGCATCCGCAAGGTTGAGCTGGCCGCGGGCGACCGTGCCCGTCGGGTCTCGCGCCTGAAGAAGCAGAACGCGTAGCGGTCCTGTAGTTGGGACATGCCCCCGGCCCTAGGCTTGGCGGCATGTCTTACTCCCCGAAGCGCCTCACCATCACGATCGCCCTCGCGATCACCCTGCTTGCCGGCCCGGCTCTTTCCGGGTGCTCGGTGCAGAATCTTGTCCACGACGTTACCGGTGGCACGGTGGATGTTCCGGGCAAGAGTGTGCCGAAAGACTTTCCCGCCGAGGTTCCGCTTGCCTCTGGCGAGGTACTCTCCGGTGCCGGCGTCGGCGACGCGAAGTCCAAGATCTGGAATGTGACCGTGCGCGCATCCAGCACCTCGGCGATCAACGGTGTGCTCAGAACCCTCACCTCGGGGGGCTTCACCTGCAAGACGCTCACGGTGACGACTGCCGACGGTGGCGCGCTCGTCTGCGACAAGGGCAACCTCAACGTCGCCGTGGTGGAGGTCACGGGTGATAAGGGCTTCGTACTCAACTACACCGTCACCAAGGGTGACAGAAAGTAGGCCCCGTCGCAGTCCTCAGCGAACAGCACAAGCCAGACTCGCCCGCAGGCTCAGCGAGTCCCTTCGGTGACGAGCGGTTCGGTCACGAGGGGCGCGGTCACGAGCGGCGTCGGCGAGGAGGGAGTGGAGCTCGTCGGCCGTGCTGCACGGATGCGCCGGATGAACAGGGTGAGCACCGGAACGATGTAGAGGGTCCAGACGATCGCCTCGAGCCAGGTCGTGGCGGGGGAGAAGTTGATCGTGCCCCTCAGTAACGTGCCGTACCAGCTGGCCGGTGGGATCACCGAGGAGACGTCGAAAGCAAGGGAGTTGATCCCCGGCAGGATGCCAGAATCCTGCAGGTCGTGAACGCCGTAGGACAGTACGCCCGCGGCCACGACGATGAGGAAGAGCCCGGTATAGGTGAAGAATTTTGACAGATTGATTCTCAGCACCCCCCGGTAGATCAGATAGCCGAGGAGGAGTGCGGCCAGGATGCCGAGCGCAGCCCCGATGAGGGGGAAGGTGGTCGATCCGGTTGCCTGCACGGCAGCCCAGAGGAACAGCGCTGTTTCGACGCCTTCGCGTCCCACCGCGAGGAACGCCACGAGCACGAGCCCCCAGCCTGCTCCGGCGAGGTGCCTGTCGACGTCCGATCGCAGGGTGCCGCTCAGGTTGCGTGCGGTCTTCAGCATCCAGAAGATCATCCAGGTGACAAAACCCGTCGCGATGATGGAAAGCGTGCCTCCGATGGCATCCTGAGCCTCGGAGCCCAGCCCGTACGCCCCGAAAGTGAGGATTGCACCGATGGAGAGTGCGAGCACGACGGCCAAACCGACGCCGATCCAGACGCGGCGGAGCACGTCACGGCGACCGATCTTGATCACGTAGGCCACGAGGATACCGACGACGAGTGCGGCCTCGAGGCCCTCGCGCAGGCCGATGAGAAAGTTTGCGAACACGGAAGATTCCTCTTTTGAAAGTTGGTAAGGCTAACCTTACCAACTCGGAATGAGTGATGTGAGGAGTAATGTCAGCGCCGCGCGCGTCTTGGGGTAAATTCGGCAGGTGGAATCAGACCTTTTATCCGGTGAACCGTTATCTCTCGAGCGGGTGCTTTTCGTGCATGCGCATCCCGACGACGAAAGCATCACGACCGGCGGTACCCTCGCTCTGATGGTCGAGCGGGGATCTCAGGTCACCGTCGTTACCTGCACCAGGGGAGAACTGGGGGAGGTCATCCCGGCAGACCTTGCTGCACTTGAGGGCGACGGTCCGCGACTGGCCGAGGTGCGCGAGACGGAGCTCGCCGCGGCTATGACGGCACTCGGAGTCGTCGATCACCGCTTTCTCGGCGAATCCACAGCGCGCTGGGTCGAACGCGAGCCGCGACGCTACACCGATTCGGGGATGCGCTGGGGCGCGGACGGTGCCGAGCCGGCCGAATCCATCGAGGCTGACTCTTTCTGCGCAGCAGACTTCGGTGAGCTCGCCGCCGACCTCGCCACCGTGATCGACGCCGTGAAGCCGGGCGCCGTAGTCAGCTACGACTCGAATGGCGGCTATGGACACCCGGACCACATCAGAGCCCACGCGGTAGCGCGGCACGCGGCCGAGGTGATGGGGGTGCCGTTCTGGACCGTCGACTCGGATGCCGAGAACTCGCCCCTGCGCATCGACGTGTCTTCCGTGCTCGACCGCAAGACCGCAGCGCTCCGCGCCCATCGCAGCCAGATCACGGTCGAGGGCGACCGCTTCTCGCTGTCGAGCGGACCAAGTCGCCCGATCGAGCGCGTTGAGGGCTTCACGCCGCAGAAGCTCACGCCACCGGGCCCGGTGGCGTGGAAAGACCAGGGCCTCACCGTCAAACTGCTCGCCGGGGTTCTTGCCGTCGTCGTCGGGGCGGCCCTCGGCGGAATCGCAGTGGTCAACCACCAGTTCGCACCGAGTATTTTCGGGGGCATACCGCCGATTGGTATCGTCGCATCCCTGCTGATTATCGCCTCCCTCCTTGTCGGCCTCCGTATCGTCTTTTCGGGTCGGATGGTGGCTGGACCTGCCGCTGTAGGGCTCCTCGTGGTCATCGCTCTGCTCTCGGTGAAGTCCACCGGTGGCTCTGTTCTGGTTCCCGCGAATGCCGCCGGGTACACCCTCACTTACGGTTCGCTCATCATCGCGGGTGTCGTGCTCGCCTGGCCGAATTTCGGTACCTTCACGGGGGATAGGCTAAGAACCAGGCCTGACCAGAAAGGACCTCCCCGACCGTGACGTACGTCATCGCCCTCCCGTGTGTGGATGTCAAAGATCGAGCGTGCATCGATGAATGTCCCGTCGACTGCATCTACGAGGGCGACCGTATGCTCTACATCCACCCCGACGAGTGCGTCGACTGTGGTGCGTGCGAGCCGGTGTGTCCGGTCGAGGCCATCTACTACGAAGATGACGTTCCTGAGCAGTGGGCCGAGTACTACAAGGCCAACGTGGAATTCTTCGATGAGGTCGGATCTCCCGGGGGCGCGGCGAAGGTCGGCGTAATCCACAAGGATCATGCCATCATCAACGCCCTTCCGCCTCAGGTTCCCGCGGCCTGATAGTGGCCCTCAGCCTGCCGGACTGGCCCTGGGATGCTCTCGCGCCCTACGCGGCCCGGGTGAAAGCCCACGCGCAGGGCGGGATCGACCTGTCGGTGGGTTCACCGGTGGATCCGACGCCGGCTCTGATTCGCGAGTCGCTTTCCGCAGCGACGGATGCCCACTCCTATCCCCTCACTGCCGGCACGCCTGCCCTCCGAGAGGCGATCGTCGAGTGGTTCGGCCGCCGTCGGGGCGTCGAGGATCTCACCGTAGACAATGTGCTGCCAACGATCGGCTCGAAGGAATTCATCGCCGGGCTCGCACTTTGGCTGGGGCTCGGTCCCGGCGACGTCGTTGTGCAGCCATCGCTCGCCTACCCCACTTACGCGGTGGGGGCGGCGCTCGCGGGCGCGACCGTCGTCTCCAGCGACGACCCGGCAGAGTGGCCGGAGGGCACGCGGCTCATCTGGGTCAACAGTCCCGGCAATCCGAACGGCCGCATCCTCTCGGTCGAGGAGCTCGCCCTCGCGGTATCCCGTGCCCGGGAACTCGGCGCGGTCATCGCCAGCGACGAGTGCTATGCCGAGCTCGGGTGGCAGGGTGAGTACGACCGGGTCGCGACCCCGAGCATCCTCGATCCGCGGGTCATCGCCGGTGACCGCCGCTCGGTGTTGTGCGTCTATTCGCTGAGCAAGCAGTCCAACATCGCGGGTTATCGCGCCGGATTCGTAGCCGGATGCAGCATCCTCGTCTCGCACCTGCTCACGGTGCGCAAGCAGCTCGGTACCCTTCCGCCGGGACCCATTCAGGCGGCAATGATCACCGCCCTCGGAGATGACGACCATGTGCGGGTACAGAAGGCACGCTATCGCTCGCGTCGAGAGCGCCTCCGTCCGGCTCTCGAGGCTGCCGGATTCCGCATCGACGACAGCGAGGGCGGGCTCTACCTGTGGGCCACGGCGGGCAGCGACGCCTGGGCTGCTGTCGATCGGCTGGCGGATCTCGGCATCCTGGTCGTACCCGGTACGTTCTACGGGGTAGAGACCTCGAAACATGTTCGGATAGCGCTGACGGCCACGGATGCCGCCATAGACTCCGCTGTCGGTCGGCTGGCCGCCACCAGTTTTTAGTAGGCTTCCTCTAACTCGACTGCTGGTTCCTTGGTGTATACCGCTGTCGACCGGGGTGCCGAGGGTGTGTGTGCAGCCAATTAGGCTGTAGTGGTGAATCCTGCCGCCACTGACCCTGCCTCCGACAAGGCCACCCTCGAGTTTCCGGGCGGCAGCGCGGAGTTCCCGATATCGACGAGCGCGGATGGCGCCTCCGCCATCGACATCTCCACCTTTACCCGTCAGACGGGGTACACGACGCTCGACCATGGGTTTGTCAACACCTCCGCAACGAAGAGCGCGATCACGTACATCGACGGCGATAAAGGCATCCTGCGTTACCGCGGGTACGCCATCGAGGATGTCGCGGCCAACTCCACCTATCTCGAGGTCGCCTGGCTGCTGATTTACGGTCAGCTGCCCTCTGCCTCGGAACTGGAGGCCTTCGAGGACCGGGTGCGCCGTCACACCCTCATTCACGAGGATCTTCGACGTTTCTTCGACGCTCTCCCGCACAGCGCGCACCCGATGTCGGTGCTCTCGAGTGCGGTGTCAGCCCTGTCGACCTTTTATGAGGACTCGCTCAGTGTGCACGACCCGGAGCAGGTGGAGCTCTCGACCATCCGGCTGCTGGCCAAGCTGCCGATCATCGCGGCCTACGCGCATAAGAAGTCGCTGGGCCAGGCGTTCCTCTATCCGGACAATTCGCTGAGCTTCACCGACAATTTCCTCAAGCTCAACTTCGGCAATATGGCCGAGCCGTATGTGGTGAACCCGGTCGTCTCGAAGGCGCTCGAACGGCTGCTGATCCTGCACGAAGATCACGAGCAGAACGCATCCACCTCCACTGTGCGGCTGGTCGGTTCCACCGAGGCCAACATGTTCGCGTCCATCTCGGCCGGCATCAACGCCCTCTACGGGCCGCTGCACGGCGGCGCCAACGAGGCCGTGCTCAAGATGCTCGGCCAGATCAAGGAGTCGGGCGAATCGGTGGAGAAGTTCGTCGAGCGGGTCAAGAATAAAGAAGACGGCGTGCGTCTGATGGGCTTTGGTCACCGGGTGTATAAGAACTTCGACCCGCGGGCCAAGCTGGTTAAGGAGAGCGCGGATGAGGTGCTCGCGGCGCTCGGTGTCAAGGATGACCTGCTCGACATCGCCAAGGAGCTCGAAGCCGTCGCGCTGGCGGATGACTATTTCATCGAGCGCAAGCTCTATCCCAACGTGGACTTCTACACCGGAGTCATCTACAAAGCGATGGGATTCCCCCCCCGCATGTTCACCGTGTTGTTCGCCATCGGACGCCTGCCCGGTTGGATCGCCCACTGGCGAGAGATGAACAGCGACCCGTCGACCAAGATCGGCCGACCGCAGCAGCTCTACATCGGCGAGCCCCGTCGCGACTGGCCCGCGCGGTAGGGCCTTCACGCGGCAGAGACGCCTATCCAACCCCGCATGCTGTCTCCCCTCGTCGCAAATGCAGGAAGAGGTGTGACTGGTGTGGCAGCCGTGCCTCACAGGCCCCATCTGTCACGTATCTTCCTGCATTTCGCACTTCAGACGTGCCGGCAAGGGGGATGCAGGCTTCTCGTCGATCGGGACTCAGGCGTGCAGGCGATGATTCCGGTGGCCAGCCGCGGCGAGGATCGCTGCCTCAACGGAGGGCCAGTCGTGCATCACCTGGCTGTAGCTGAAATGCAGCACCCGGTATCCGAGCGCCGTGAGCCGCGCGTCCCGGACTCGATCCCGTTCAAATGCCGCGGGGTCGGAGTGGTACTCGCGACCATCGACTTCGACCACCAGCCTGTCCCCGATCAGAATGTCTACCCGAATTCCCGGGGCGAGCGTTACCTGGATTCGGACGGCTAGGCCCAAAGCCCGGCATCGAAATCTGGTGATGGATTCGATTATCGATTCGGATCGCCGGTCGACATCTGCGAGCTGTAGTCGGAGCCGCATGGGGAGGTGCGCCAGTGCGCGCAGCCATGCTGAGCGACTGATGAGACCGGCACGTAGTGCACTGTCAACCGCAGCCACGACGAACTCGGGTGATTCGCATTTGCACATGTCGACGAGACAGCTGAGCGGCGACTCGACGAAGGCGCTTCCGCTTCGCCGAGGCCGCCAGTGGATGATGGTGCCAGATTCAGGGGTGAGCCGGTGACGCATGTTCGAAGGCTCCCGAAGGCGAGAGGCAGTCGGGGAGACGGCAACGTGAAGAGCAGCGGATGACCGCGTTGCGAGGCCGAAATGGGCTGCTCCGCTCATGCAGGTGAGCCGTCCTCCCACACGCCATGCGGCGAGATTCTCTGCAGACTCGAATGCGGACGAATACCAGCCTTGCCGAACGCGCACGATTGCGCCTCGGTGAACAGCGGCTGCCAGCGCGCGGCCCGTCCAGCCCATCCGGATGAGCCGATACGTGGGCGCAATTCCGCCGAGAGAACGGATACAGGTGAGAAGTTCCATGACGCCGAGAGTGCCCCGCCGTAAGGCTGGTGATCATCCAGAGCTGTACATCGGTGGGGACGCTCCGTCCTCCCACCGCTGTGGAGGAGTTGGCGGCAGGCACTGTGGTTCGAAATGCAGGACTCACTGTGACTGGTGTGGCCAATGGGGCGCATCTGCCGCGGCAGCCTCGCCCGGTCCTGCATTTCAGGCAGGGTCCAGGGGTTCGTCGGCGGTCGTCGGCGGTCGCGGGCGGAGCGGAGGGGCGAGAGTCGGCCCAGTCGGGCGTCGCTCAGGCGTGCAGGGCGACGTTCAGCTGGATGCCGCGGCCGTTGCGCGCGAGTACCTCGACAGCGCCCGTGAGTGAGTTGCGGCGGAACAGCAGGCCCGGCACGCCCGAGAGCTCGACGGCCTTCACGGTGCGGGGAGCATCCCCGAGCACCGTGAGTTTGGTGCCGGCCGTGAGATAGAGCCCCGCCTCGACGACCGAGTCATCTCCGATCGAAATACCGATCCCCGAATTCGCACCCAGCAGCGCTCTCTTGCCGACCGTCACGCGCTCGGTGCCGCCACCCGAGAGTGTGCCCATAATGGATGCCCCGCCGCCGACATCCGATCCGTCACCGATGACGACACCCTGCGATACCCGTCCCTCGATCATCGATGACCCGAGTGAGCCCGCGTTGAAGTTGACGAAACCTTCGTGCATCACGGTCGTACCGGGGGCGAGGTGTGCCCCGAGACGAACGCGCGAGGCATCCGCGATGCGTACCCGGTCTGGCGAGACGTAGTCGGTGAGCCGGGGGAACTTGTCGATCGAGTGCGCCGAGATCCCGAGCCTCTGCAACGTGAGCCGCTGGTCCGCATAGTCGAGCGGATGCACCGGGCCCGCGTTCGTCCAGGCGACGATCGGCAGGTGGCCGAAGATCCCATCGAGGTTGATCGTGTTGGGCTGCACCACGAGATGGCTGAGAAGGTGGAGACGCAGGTACGCGTCCGGGGTGGATGCCGGTGCCGCATCCAGGTCGATCTGCACCATCACGAAATCGACGGTGACATTGCGGCGCGCATCACGACCCACGACGGAGGCAAAGTCCGCCGGTGCGATGTGCGGATCGCGCCCGGCGGGGAACGATCCAAGTGCGGGGATGCGAAACCACGTGTCAAGCACAGTGCCGTCGCCGGCGATGGTCGCGAGTCCGTAGCCCCAGGCGGGTCGATCAGTCATGGCTCAAGGTTAGCGAGGGGCGACTTATAAACTGACCGCATGTCCACAGCCGAAACCACCGTTCCCGAGATCGACCTGACGGCGTCCTCGATCGAGATCACTCGGCAGCTCTGCGATCTCGAATCGGTATCGGGAGATGAAAGGACCATTACCGACGCGATTGCGGCGGCGCTCGCCCCCTTCGGCCATCTGGAGATCACGCGGGATGGCAATGCGATCGTCGCTCGGACCACCCACGGCCGCCGCCGCCGCGTGGTCATCGCCGGGCACACGGACACCGTTCCCCTCAACCGCAACCTTCCGACCCGATTCGAGACGGACGCCGGCGTCGATTATCTCTGGGGGCGCGGCTCCGTCGATATGAAGGCAGGCGTCGCCGTTCAGCTCAAGCTCGCGGCCGAGCTCGACGATTCCGCGGTCGACCTTACCTGGATCTGGTACGACAACGAGGAGGTCGCCTCCAATCTCAACGGACTCGGTCGGTTGGCCGCACTCCGTCCCGAACTTCTGGCCGGCGACTTCGCAATCCTCGGAGAGCCGACGAACTCCCTCATCGAAGGGGGCTGCAACGGCACGATGCGGGTCGAGCTGCGCACCACCGGAAAGCGCGCCCACTCTGCCCGAGCCTGGGTCGGTGTGAACGCTATCCACGCGGCGGCGCCGATCCTCGATATCCTGGCCGCCTACGAGCCGCGTTCGGTCGAAGTCGACGGCCTGGTCTATCGAGAGGGGCTGAATGCCGTCGCCATCAGCGGGGGAGTGGCCGGAAACGTGATCCCCGATGAGTGCGTCGTGTCGGTGAACTACCGCTTCGCACCGGATAAGACGTGCAGAGAGGCGGAAGGCCATCTCCGCGAGCTCTTCGCCGGAATGGACCTCTGTGTCACCGACTCCGCGGACGGCGCGCGCCCCGGCCTCGACGCGCCGCTCGCGCAGCAATTCCTCGCGGCGGTGGGGGGGGAGGCGAAGCCCAAATACGGCTGGACGGATGTCGCCCGCTTCTCTGCTCTCGGCATTCCCGCTGTGAATTACGGGCCGGGCGACCCGCTGCTGGCGCATGCGGACGACGAGCGGGTGGCCGTCGACCAGATCACCGAGTGCGAACGCGGCTTGCGGGCGTGGCTGTCCGTCTGACCCGGGCGCGCAGGCGCTACCGGCTGACGCCCTGGTGGGTAAAGGTCATCGTGATCTGGCTGCTCTCCAGAGTGATCTCGACGTCTCTCCTGCTGGTCTTTGCCAGCTGGCAAGAGAAAACCATTCGCACTTCGGCGCACCCGGATCTCTTAGCCTTTTCGCAACTCTGGGATAGCGTCTGGTACCACTACATTGCTGTTGCTGGATATCCGAGTGTCCTGCCGGTAGCAAGCGACGGTCACGTCGCTGAGAATTCCTGGGCATTTCTGCCGGCCTATCCGATACTCGTTCGGGTCGTATCAGCGGTGAGTGGGATGCCGTGGGACGTCCTCTCGGTGCTGCTCTCTTTGCTCTTCTCACTCGCGGCCGCCCTGATGATCTATCGGCTGCTGCGCCTCTCGCTGACGGCCGAGACCGCCCTGTTCTCGGTGGTGCTGTTCTGTGTGGCACCGCTCTCGCCGCTCCTGCAAGTGGCCTATGCAGAATCGATGTTTCTCTTCCTCCTCGCCCTTGCCCTCTACCTGCTCGTAAAACGCCGTTATGCTCCGCTTTTTCCGGTCGTCGCACTGATGGCGCTCACTCGTCCGAGCGGCCTGGCGTTTGCCTGTGCCCTTGGTCTCCATCTTGTGCACCGATGGTGGATTCGGCGGCGAGAGCCGTTTCCAGCTGCGGAGGTCCTCTCCGGCATCGCCCTCACCGCCTTCAGCCTGCTAATGGGTTTCGCCTGGAGTATCGCCGCATGGGTAGCGACCGGATCGGCCTCCGCCTACACCGATACCGAGCTCGTCTGGCGTGCCCGCTATGTCGGATGGGGCGCCCTCGTGCCCTTCACCCCGTGGATTCAGGGTGCGCGATTCTGGGGTGGCCAATGGAATCTCGGCGCCCTCGCCCTGCCGATTCTCGTGGCTGTTGTCGTCGCGTTCTTCGCCGTCTTGTTCGCACCGGCGGTGAAGCGGCTGGGCCCCGATCTGCGAATCTGGTGCGCAAGTTACGCGCTCTATCTTCTCGCGGTGTTTTTTCCGCAGTCGAGTACTTTTCGGCTGCTGATGCCGTTGTTCCCGCTTCTTGGTGCAGTGGCGCGACCGAAATCTGCGGTGTATCGCATCACGGTCGTTGCCCTGTCGATCGTCGGCCAGTTCGCTTGGTTATATCTCTGCTGGTGGGTCAATGGTGAGGACGGGTCACCCCCGTAATCGCGGGGCACCGCCCTCGTTTTCGGGTTAGCGCTCACTTACGGGATAATAGGAAGTCATTCCACGAAAGGGGATCCATCATGGCAGCCATGAAGCCGAGGACCGGAGACGGACCAATGGAGGCTGTTAAGGAGGGTCGCCTCATTATTGTGCGCGTCCCGCTCGAAGGTGGGGGTCGCCTCGTCGTTTCGGTCAACGATGCCGAAGCGAAAGAACTGCACGACGCGCTGGCCGGAGTAGTGACCGCGGCCGGTTAGGGCCCTGTTTCGTCACAGCGAGCTGGCTTTCTAGAGTTTGGTCAGCTGGAGCAACCCGTCACCGACCGGTGACAGTGCGCTGATCACGGCCGAGGATTCGGCGATCTCCGTGAGGAGGGATCGGAATCCCGTGACCGTGTCGTCGCGCTGCGCCGGGTCGGCGACGCGGCCGCGCCAGAGTGCGTGAGCCACGAGTACCGTGCCGCCTCTTCGTGCGAGCCGGAGGCCGTGCTCCACGTACTGGATGACCGATTGCGGGTCGGCATCCACGAGCACCACATCGTAGGACTGTTCGTTCATTCGGGGAAGCACATCGATGGCACGCCCGGCAATGAGCCGAACTCGATTTGCGGGGATGCCTGCCTCGAGAAAAGTTTTCTTGGCCGACTGCTGATAGTCCAACTCGAAGTCGATCGACGTGAGGGTCGCTTCGGGGGCTCCTGACAGCAGCCAGAGTCCGCTCACACCGACCCCGGTACCGATTTCGATGATGCTCGTCGCCGCCGTCGCGGCCGTGATGACCGCGAGCTGGGCACCCATCGCCGGGCTTACCGGATCGATTCCCAGTTCGATGGAATGCTGTCTCGCCTGCACGATCTTGGCGGGTTCGACAATGAAGTCCTCCGCGAACTTCCAGCTCGACTCTTTGTCTGCCAATTCTGCTCCTCGGTCACAGCCCAGCGTAGGGGAGTGTTCGCGGCTGGGAGCGTTAGTCTGAACGAGTGTTCGGCGGCCTGACAATAGATAAGTTCCTCGTGATCCTCGTGATCGCGGTCTTTCTGTTGGGCCCGGAGCGTATCCCGCACTATGCCGCTCAGCTCGGGCGCCTGGTTCGCAGCGTGCGCAACATGGCGGATGGCGCGAAGGAACGCCTGCGAGAGGAGATGGGCCCGGACTTCGATGACGTGGACTGGAAGAAGCTCGACCCTCGGCAGTATGACCCGCGGCGCATCATCCGCGAGGCCCTCCTTGAAGATCCCGATGCCAAAGTGGATGTGCCATTGACGATCGTGCAGCCGAGCGGTGAGTCCGCCTACGCGAAGCGCAAGAGGCTGATGGCGGAGAGCGCAGACAGTTCGGCGCTGACCGTTCCCTTCGACACCGAAGCGACCTGAAGCACGGATCGACCGCTGCGGGCGGCACTGCGGGCAACATCCTGCATGGTCTCAGATCGGGCCTCTATGATCACAGCATGAGTGATGTAAATGGGGCCGTTGTGCTCGTCGTCGGAGCATCGGGTGTGTTGGGCGCTGATATCGCGCAACGTCTTGAGTCCAGGGGAGCGACGGTGATCCGGGCCGGGCGTAATCCGGACCATCTGAACGGAGCCGATGGCCTTCTTGGCGATCTCACGGATGAGTCGGCTGCGGCAGCGATCGTTGCCGCCGCGTTCGGTGCTCACGACCGTCTCGACGGTGTTGTCATCGCGGCCGGCGTTGTTGCGTTCGGCCCGGCGAATGAGGTGAGTGATGAGACCCTCCGGCAACTCTTCGAGACGAATGCGCTCGCGCCGATGCGTCTCATCCGGGAAGCCGCGCCGCATCTTGCCGCTTCCGCCGCGGCCGGGCGCAAGCCATTTATCGTGACACTGAGCGGCATCGTCGCCGAGTCTCCGACGGCCGGTCTCGCGGCCTACTCGGCATCGAAGGCGGCGCTGGCCGCCTTCGTGCAGGCGTCGTCGCGTGAATTCCGGCGTTCGGGTATTCGGATGCTGGATTCCCGCCAGGGCCACACCGAGACCGGCTTAGCCACCCGTGCCATCGCCGGTACTGCCCCGGCCTTCCCGCAGGGCTTGGATCCCGCGGCAGTCGCGGAGCGGATCGTGCTTGGCATCGTGGACGACGAGAAAGACCTGCCGAGTACCGCTTTCTGAGGTGTGCAGGATCAGCTGACGCTGAAGCCGAGCTTGCGACCGGCCAAGCCGCGCCCGAGGGACGCGAGTCGATCCGCCACTGCCAAAATGGCCACGGACGCCGGATCTTGCGGGTTCGACAGTACGACGGGCGAGCCGGCATCCCCGCCTTCACGCAGGGCGATGCTGAGTGGCACGGCGGCGAGCACGGGAACAGGCTGCTCCTGGCCCACAGACAGTCGTGCCGCGACATCCGCGCCACCCCCGGAGCCGAAGAGGTCGAGCACGGAGCCATCGGGCTGCACGAGCCCCGCCATGTTCTCGATCACCCCGATCACCCGCTGGCCGGTCTGACGTGCGACGGTGGCGCTGCGTTCGGCGACCTCGGCGGCGGCACCCTGCGGGGTAGTGACCACGATGACTTCCGCGTGCGGGAGCAACTGTCCGAGCGAGATCGCCACGTCTCCGGTGCCCGGCGGCAGGTCGATCAGCAGCACGTCGATATCACCGAAATACACGTCAGTAAGAAACTGTTGGATCGTGCGGTGCAGCATCGGCCCACGCCAGGAGACTGCGGCATTGTCGTCCACGAACATGCCGATCGAGATTACCTTGACGCCGTAGTTGATCGGCGGCAGGATCATGTCGCCGACCTTTGTGGGCTTCGTTCCGGCGAGTCCGAGGATCCCCGGGATCGAGAATCCGAAGACATCCGCGTCGACGATCCCGACCGCGAGGCCGCGCGCTGCCAGCGCGACGGCGAGGTTGGCGGTGATCGTGGACTTGCCGACACCTCCCTTGCCGCTCGTGATGGCGATGATCCGCGTGAGCGACTGCTGGCCGAACTGCAGTTCGCGCGAGCGTCCTCCGCGCAGCTTCTCGGTGAGGGCGCCCCGCTGCTCTCGTGTCATGATGCTGACATTTACGGTGACCGAGGTGACGCCCGATACGGAGGCCGTGGCATTGCGAACATCGTGCTCGATACTGGCGGCGGCGGGGCATCCGATAATCGTCAGGGTGAGACCGACGGTGATGGCGCCGTCCGCGGTGCTGGTGACGGCTGAGATCATGTCCAGATCGGTGATCGGTTTGCGGATCTCCGGGTCGATCACGCGGGTAAGAGCATCACGCACCCGCGCCTCGAGGTCTGCTGCGGCGTTCAACCGTTGGCACCGTCCGGCTTACGTTCCCTGTCGAGCTCCTCGAGCAGCGCTCGCAGCTCGGCACGGATGAAGTCCTTCGAGGCGAGTTCGCGCACGACAAGCCGAAGTGACACGATCTCCCGCGCGAGATACTCCGTGTCGGCGAGATTGCGTTCTGCGCGCTGGCGATCCTGTTCGAACTGCACGCGGTCGCGGTCATCCTGGCGGTTCTGGGCCAGGAGGATGAGTGGGGCAGCATATGAGGCCTGAAGCGACAAGATCAGGGTGAGCAGGGTGAAGTTCGTCCTGATCGGGTCGAATTGCGACCCGGCGGGGGCATAGCTGTTGAAGGCGAGCCACGCGACGACGAATACGGTCATGCCGATGAGGAAGTACGAAGTGCCCATTGCGCGGGCGAAACCCTCGGAGAAGCGTCCTACCCGATCGCGCCCACCCATGCGGGGAACGAAACGACTGCGAAGGCCCTTAGGGGTATCGAGAAAATCAGAGCGACGGGCCACCTGACGACCTCCTTCCGGCGGAAGCGATTATGGGGATAGTGCTGGTGTCGTCATTCGCCAGCAGGGGATCGTCTTCGTCGTGACTTCGCCAATCATCGGGCAGGAGGTAATCGAGGACATCGTCAATGGTCACCACCCCGACCAGTCGGTGGTTCTCGTCGACAACGGGAAGTGAGACCAGGTTGTAGCTCGCCAGCGTTCGAGCGACCTCTGCCGCCGAGGCACTCGCCTTCACCGGCTCGAGCTTCTGATCGAGCAGCGTGCCCAATCGCTCCATCGGCGGGTAGCGCAGCATCCGTTGGAAGTGCACCATCCCGAGGAAGCGACCGGTCGGCGGTTCGTAAGGCGGAAGTGTGACGCACACCGCTGCGCCGAGCGCAGGCGCGAGTTCGTGACGACGGATGAGCGCGAGGCCTTCAGCGACGGTCGCGTCGGCAGACACGATGATCGGCTCCGGGGTCATCAGGCCGCCCGCGGTGTCGGGCGCGTAGGCGAGCAGCATCCGCACGTCCTCGGCCTCTTCCGGCTGCATCAGATCGAGCAGTACCTCGCCTCGCTCATCGCTGAGCTGAGCGATGAGGTCGGCCGCGTCATCCGGTTGCATCTGGTCGAGCACATCGGCGGCACGGTCGTCGTCGAGCTGGTTGAGGATGTCGACCTGCTCGCTTTCCGGCATCTCCTCGAGTACATCGGCGAGTCGTTCATCGCTCATCTCTTCGGCGACCTCGAGCATCCGCTGTTCCGGCAGGTCGAGCAGAGCGTTCGCGAGGTCGGCCGGCAGCAGGTCTTCGTAAGTGGCAAGCAACTGGGTGGCCGACTGGGCCTCTCCGGTGTATCGCTCGCGCATTCCCGCCCAGGGGGAGAAGACGGTCTGTCCCTTGGCGAAGGGTGAGGAACTCGTCTTCGGCCGTCGGAGGAACAGCTCGCTGACCGCCCATTCGCCCGGCCCGCTCTCTTCGATCGCGACATCCTCGATCTTCGCGCTGCCCGACTTGTCGACGAGGGTCACTTCGCGGCCGAGCATTTCGGCGATTACCCCCACCTCGCCTCCGCGCTGTTCGAAGCGGCGCAGATTAATGAGTCCGGTGGTGATGACCTGGCCTGAGCCGAAGCTCGTCACGCGTCCGATGGAGAGGAAGACACGGCGCTTGCCCGGTACCTCCACGATGAGGCCGACGACGCGAGGTGGTTCCTTCTGCCGGTAGACCACGAGTACGTCGCGCACCCTCCCGACCTTGTCTCCCGCGGGGTCGAAAACGGAGCACCCGGCCAGACGGGCGACAAAGACTCTTGCGGCGCTCACAGGACTAACTTAGCCCGTGCGGATGCACGAAGAGGATAATGAAGCCATGACCAACCAAAGCCCTCTCGCCCGCCGTGGCCGTCTCATCCCGACCCTCCCGAAGGGCGATGTGCTCGGTGGCTACGACACCTACTTCGAGGCCCAGGCCGTGGTCGATCGACTGGCGAAAGCCGACTTTCCGGTGAAGCAGGTGGCGATCGTCGGCAGCGACCTCAAAACTGTCGAACGCGTTACTGGCAAGCTCACCTACGGGCGTGCGGCAGGAGCCGGAGCGGCGAGCGGCGCCTGGTTCGGACTCTTCATCGGCGTGCTCTTCACCTTCGGCGGCACGGGCACGGTGCTGCAATATGTGATCGCCGCGGTGATCATCGGGGCCGGTTTCGGAGCCCTGTTCGGTGTTGCCGCCACGGCGGTCACCCGTCGCACCCGAGACTTCACCTCGACCCACCAGGTGCTTGCGAGTCACTACGAGATCGTCGTCGACCCCGCCCTTCTGTCGAAAGCGCAGGAAGTGCTGGCGCGCACGTCCTGAGTGCGTCGCGACCAGCCCCATGCGCCGATCCACCTCGTGCGCCGACACCCCCCAACGTCACCGTCCCCCCTCGAGCGCCGACACCCTCCGTGCCGACACCCTCCGTGCCGACACCCCAGGCGGGCCAATACGGTCCGGAGGGGGCGGTGTGCCAGCCCAGTGCGACCGAACTCGCCCGTGATATCGACGCACTCGGCCGTCACAGAGCGCAGTTTGTCTAGCGCAGCCACGCCTCCACATCATCCGCGGTGCGGGGGATGCCGATCGACAAGTTCTCGGCACCCGTTTCGGTGACCAGGATGTTGTCTTCGATGCGCACCCCGATGCCACGGAACTCCACGGGCACGGTCAGGTCATCGGGCTGGAAGTAGAGGCCCGGCTCGATAGTGAAGACCATCCCGGTTTCGAGTACACCGTCCAGGTAGAGGTCCCGCCGCGCCTGCGCGCAGTCGTGCACGTCGAGCCCCAGGTGATGCGAGGTGCCGTGCACCATATAGCGCCGATGGAACTGGTTTTCCGGCTTCACCGACTCCTCCGCGCTCACTGGCAGGAAACCCCACTCCGCAGTTTTTTCGGCAATGACTGACATGGCGGTCGCGTGGATCTCGCGGAAGCGGATGCCGGGGCGCACGATCGCGAACGCGGCATCCGCTGCCTCGCGCACTGCTTCGTACACGAGCCGCTGGATCGTGCTGAACACTCCACTGACGGGCAGGGTTCGCGTGATGTCCGCGGTGTACAGGCTATCAAGCTCGATCCCGGCGTCCATCAGGATCAGGTCGCCGGGTATCACTGCGCCGTCGTTTCGGGTCCAGTGCAGAATGCAGGCGTGTGGTCCGGATGCTGCGATGGTGTCGTATCCGACCGTGTTGCCTTCGGCTCTGGCACGCCGGTTGAAGGTTCCCTCGATGAGTCGCTCGCCTCGGACGTGGGCCACAATAGCCTCGCGGTCCGCAATGACGTCGTCGAAACCCTTTTTTGTGGCTGCAACGGCCTGGCGCAGCTGCTCGATCTCATAGGCATCCTTGACCAGTCGCAGCTCGGAGAGGTCGCGGGCGAAGATCTCGTCGTCGTCGGCGAACGGGTTGCCGGTGGCGACGGACCCGAATGTGCTGTTTTCGTCGGCGTTGTGCGCGGTCATCCGCCGGGTATCGACCTCCTCGGTGAGATCGCGATCGCCGTCACGAAGCAGGATGGTGTGGGCGTCCACGATATCGAGAACGCGCTCGAATTCGGCAAGGTCGCACGTGCGAAGTCCGAGGTCCGTGGCGACCTGAGAGAGCGACGGGCGTGGGCCAGTCCAGAATTCGCCGATCTCGGGGTTCGCATAGAACTCGTCGGAGTCGCGGCCCGCAGCTTTGCGAAAAAAGAGTGTGGCTTCATGACCCGCCGCCGTCGGCTCGAGCAGCAGCACACTTCCGGGTACCGAGTCGCTCGCCCAGCCAGTGAGGTGGGAGAAGGCGGAGTGGGCGCGGTAGGAGTAGTCGGTGTCATTCGAGCGTACTTTTGCCGCACCGGCCGGGATGATCAGTCGCTTTCCCGCGTAGAGAGCCGAGATGTGCGACCGGCGAACTGCGGCCCAGGAGGCCTGTTCCCGCTGGTGCGGGTCGACCTCGTCGCGATCGGCCCAGTCGGCAGAGATGTAGTGCCTGAAGGCGTCGGAGACAGGAACAGTGGAGCGATTGGAGGTTGCGCGGGGGGCGGGTTCATTCGTGTCAGCCATGCATCCATTCTCCCCTGCAGCAGTGCCCGACGCGACGCCGCCGTCGTGAGGAGGCGTGGTTCAGCTGGCTTGGCGGTGCGGATGCGCGCGGAGGCCGAAGGGCCAGATCGGCTTTGGCGGCACGAGAGACTCCCGACTGGCCGTCGACCGTGCGACGTGTTCGAACGATGAGACCGGTGCAGGGAGCTCCCAATCATCGATCGTGACCGGCGCTATCTCGAGCGGGACGGAATCACGGAGGATATCCTCGGAATTCTCCATTGCCTTGCCCCTGCCTGTGCTTTCGTCACGTCTTACCGAACTTGGCAATCCAAACAGAGACTGCACCGTCTTGTCTACGACTCGCCGACCTCCTTGACTTCTGATCACGGCACGTGTAGGCAGCGCGCGTGCTAAGAACAGATCTGCTCGAGCCCGCAGACCAGATCGGGAATAAATGGGCGTCTCCAACGTCGTCCCGCGCCTCAAGTTGCCGGCGGCACCCCCCTCCGGGCGAGACCCAGCAATCGCGCAGCACCACGAGCGCATCTTGGGAGCCCTCTACCGATTGTTCAGCCATCGTGAGGTTCGGGATGTTGCGTGGGACGAGATCGTCGTCGCGTCTGGTGCCTCTGAAGCCGCGCCCCACCGTCACTGTGCGACCAAGACGCTTTCTCTGCGACTGTCTCGGTCGGCGGGAGACGGAGCTCGTGCTCGCTCTTCAGACCCCGCGGGCGCTTTCTTGTCATCTTCGAGTCTTCGCTGACTAATTGCAGCGCGATGGCTTCGTGCCCGGCCCTGGTACCTTCTGACGAAGGATTGCCTCGTTCAGGCGGCCGTGGGCGACCGAAGTGCCGGTCGGCGTTCCCCCGCCGTTAGCGAAATGCTCATCGTGGTGGATCGTGTCATCGGCGGTGGCATGCTCGTCGTACTCCGACGTGAGTGGTCGGTTAGAGGTGCAGGTTCGCCCAGTGCTGAATTGCCGCACGGATCGCCTCGGCATCGTGCTGACCGCCGTAGTGGGACGCGAATCGCTCATCCGCGACATACCTGTCCGAGAGCCCGAGAGCCCGAGAGCCCGAGAGCCCGAGAGCCCGAGATACGCGCCGCGGGCAGGCTGGACGCGAGCCCACTGCGTGACGACCCAGGCAAAGTGTTCCGTCACGAATGCTTGGAACCGAGGATCTAACGGGTCTATTCCATGCTTGGGTGCCGCGCGCAGCGACGCGTTGACATCCGCGGTCCGATAATCGTCCTCGGCACGTTGCTCGTCAGTCATGGAGGTGCGGTGATTATCGCGACGCTCCCACGCTCCCACGCTCGCATCGCCGCTGCGATATCGCCGTCGTTGTCTAGCCCCTTCTGAATTTCGGCCAAAGGGAGATCGAGCGCGCGGAGGGACAGCATCCGGTAGAGCCTGGCCAGCTCGCGATCATCGTAGAACCGGTAGCAGCTTGGGGCGATGCGAGAGGGTGCGAGCAGACTGATCTGCTCAAAGGGTCGCAATGCTCGACTGGTGAGGCCGGTTGCAGCGGCTACATCGCGAATCGTCCACTCGACAGGGTTGTTCCCGGAATCTGGCATGGTCACTTCGAGCGATGCGTTCACTGCGTCGGATCGAGGCTCGAAGTGGGAGTTTCGAAGTCGCCCGATGTGTTCTGCTGCACCCATTCCCCGGCATCAGCATGCTCAGTCAATCGTGGCGCGGTGACGCTGATCTGATTACCGTCGGGATCGTTGATTGCCGCCTCCGTGGTCAACCAATCAGTGTCTACCGGTCCCGCTACGACTGTGCCGGGCAGCGTCTTTGCGCGTTCGACGAGCTTGCCCCGATCTTCGCCCCTTACGGCGAGTGTGAGGAAGCCAAGGGCGTTGTTGAAGGCTTCGCCAGCAGCCATATCCTCAATAGTGAAGTTCGCGAAAATCGGCATCGGGTACGTAGACCGATCGCTCTCGGGGCCGGTTTGCTCATTCATACTCGTCAGCCGAGAAGTTCACGTTTCGACAGAGTCAAGTCCTCCTGGAAAGTATGTCGCTATGGCCGGTAACGCGATGATCTGTCCGCGGCTCGCCCGGTCAGCCGAATAGTCCGTGCTGACATTCGGATCGACGAGGACGCTTTGCGCGATCGGGTCGCCGCTGTCCTGGGACGAAAGGCGATTACCCTGCACCGGGGGCGAGCGTAGCGTGGAGGCATGACACCTGCAGAGCTTCTCAGCGATTCGTTCACCCGCATCCCACCGATCATCGGCAAAGCTATCGAAGGCCTCAGTGCCGAGCAACTCGCCTACCGTCCGGCTCCGGGAACGAACACGATCGCGTGGCTCGCCTGGCATACCGCCCGTGGGCAGGATGTCCAGATCGCCGACCTCGCCGGCACCGAGCAAATCTGGACGGCATCAGGCTGGTTCGGCCGTTTCGCACTACCGTTCGGGGCGGATGAAATGGGATACGGGATGAGCGACGGCGAAGTGACCCGCGTGATCGCCACCGAAGCGCTGCTGACCGGGTACCTCAGCGCGGTGACCGAGGCATCGACCGCGTACCTCGGTGGGCTCTCCTCAGCAGATTTAGACCAGGTCATCGACCCAAATTGGAACCCTCCCGTCAGACGCGGCGCTCGGCTTGTGAGCGTCATCGGCGACTGCCTGCAACACGCAGGGCAGGCATCGTATGCGCGCGGGATACTCGACCGTACGTAGCAGCAGAACCAACGGGCCGCTGTCGGAATTCCCGCATCGCGTGTCCGTGGATAGCCACTCGTGCGGCCCTCACGCTGCAGGGACAACGCCGGCCGACGGCCGGGAATTGTGCCGGAAAGGGGGACTCCTCAGCGGCGCCAAGGGAATGGAAAAGCGGCCATCCTCATCCATAATCTACATACGCTCCGCCACGCACTCCGTGCACCCACACCGAAATCTCCCGACGTGCCGGAACGCTCTCCACTGCCGAATTCGCTGAGCTGCCGAACGTCGCCCGGTCCACTGTCTGCCGAACCGTCCACAAACAGTCCGTCGGCCGCTGAAAGGCATATTGACCGGCCCTGGTCATAGATCTGTAGGTGGATCTCTGCGAGCCCTGCGACGAGTACTCCTGCTCTTCGAAAGATTGTCGTCCTCCACGGGCAAAACGGACCTCCGCGGTGATTTGGTCAGTACCGGATCAGCTCGCCGAGCGGAACCTGTCCAGGCCGCGTCGTTTCGATCAGAGCAGAAGGTCGAGATAGTGCGGACCTGCCTTCACGGCATGAATGAGAAGCTCGTTACCGGTATCGAATCGAAGGATGACGAGTTCGAGAACGCGGCCGTCGGGGTCGAAGCCATTTTGAATTGTCGGGCGGAACTGCCGTGCTGAAGTGTCGTCGTTGACATCTGTCGCCACGACGCTGTGTTCGCCAGCACCAGCTCCGGAAACTGCTCTGACACCGTGCCTCAGCGCGGACGGCAGCGCGAATAACCTCAGAGCGACTCCATGCTCGCGCTCCGCACGCGCAGCCAACGCATTCAAGAGGGTCGCATCCCGGGGACCGGGATACCCCCGCGGGCCCATCTCCGATTGGTCGTCGCCCTCTTTTACGAAATTACCCGAGCGGACACTTGGCTTCGGCCTCTTTCCGACAAGTTTCGATCATTGCGTCCGAGGCAGGAACACCGTCGACCTTTTTCTTGGCCATGACACTGTCGTAGTGCATCACTAGCGGAATGGGCACCCGGAAAGCCCGGTAGCCGAATCCTGAACGCCCCTTCCCGATTCGCGCGCCAGTTGGGCGTCTGAGAAGCGGTGCTCGACCTTCTACTATCGAAACTAATTGATCGATCACATCTTGGTCGTTATTGGTGTGACCCGTCCTCACCCATCCGATCCGGTGATTGTGGAATACGCGGACGCGGAGCGCCTCGAATGGATGCGCACTGACTTCACGGCTCGCGCGAGCGCAGCGGAGTTATGGGGACGCTCGTAGCTACGCCAGCCGATTCCTGGACTACGCAGGGGTCGGACGAGATCAGCTCGAGTGGGTAACGAACCGAATTCGACTCGATCCGCTGTCCTGCTCTGCGACGATCACCACCTTCGAGCCGCTCACGGACGCCGCCTACATTCCATGCGTAAGCCTCCTCGATTTCTGGATCCGAGGCGGCTCGCTGGAACTCGTCGTGTATGCGCACAGTATCGATTTCGGTGCGAAGAGTTACGGCAATCTGCTGCAGTTGGCAGAGCTCCGGAGCATCGTCGCCTCGCGTCTCGGACGCGCTATCGGTCCGCTTGTATGTCTCAGTTACCGCCCAGCGCGGCACGTCACGTCTCTTGTGGTGGTGTACCGGGATCGCTGCAATGATCGGTTCACCACCGATGGTCCCTGATCTCACTGTGCTTGATCACGTCATGCTGGTCGCAACCACCTGGGCAGATAACCTCCGCGCCGCTGCAAGGGTCACGCACGGTGTTCTCACGGAGTCGGGGTTGGACTCGCTGGGCGAGCGTTTCCCCCATGAACTGTCCTCCGAACAGACCCAATTGTTTGGTCTTGCGCTGGTTTTGGCCCGACCGCGTTCACTACCGCAGCCCTGTGGGCAGGCGCATTACTGCTCGGACGAGACCGTGGCCCAGCGTTACGACCTACCTTTCTCACTCACGCCCTCGCCGTCAGCGACTTAGCGCGCTCTGACACGTTACGCGGCCCGGTGCTGCGTGCCGGTGCACTCGTGACCGCGGCGACGACAATCGTCGCCGGGCTGGTCGGCAGCAGCCTCGCCAGTCATGGGCTGGCCGATCCGGTCGGCGTTGCGATCTTCACGGCGGTCGCCGCGCTGGTTGGTGTCATCTCCACTGTGGCGTGGCTGGTCGGCCAGGCGTTCCCACGCGCTGGGGCTACTCGCCCTGCTCACTCGCATCAGTACCGCGTTGAAAGGCCCACTTCCGCTCGCACTGCTCACCCCGATATCGACTCCGGCGGGAGACCCGATGTCAGCTGTACGGATGGTCTGGGCTCGGATGGTGTCCTGCTCGCCGCAGCAAGCGGCGCATCGGATGCATTGCGCTCGAGTCTCCCATCCTGCTGCTCAGCGTAGGCGCGGTCATCATCGGAACGGGGATCAATCGCTGGTCCCGTCGGAGGTAGCAGATGACCTGATCTCGACTGTCCGTTTTTCGCGACTGTTGGGCAGAGCCCACCTCAAGATTTGGACAACGTGGATCGCGTAACTTCACACTTCGAAGAAATCGGTTTTGTGACCAGTGCCGGGTCGGGTGCGGGTATCAGGTTCATCATTGCTGTATACCCCCATGGGGTATACAGTGTTGGAATGGCCCAATCATCCCCCCACCGATCGACCCCCACACCCGGACCCTCCCTCGAGGTCGGGAGTAAGTCGCACGGAGCGGTCGACTCAGGCGCAATGAGCCACGCCGGTCACGGTGATCATGTCCTCCAATTTCGCAGATTGTTCTGGATCATGCTTGTCGTTGCACTTCCGGTCGTGATCTTCAGCAACATGTTCGCCACTATTTTGGGATATCGCCTGCCGAACTTTCCGGTCTTGGCGTGGGTTTCTCCTCTTCTCGGCACCGTCATGTACGGCTGGGGTGGCAAGCCGTTCCTCACCGGGGCCGCCTCGGAATTGAAGTCACGAAAACCAGGAATGATGCTGCTCATCGCGTTGGCCATCACCGTGGCATTTCTCGCGTCGTGGGGATCGACCCTGGGGATACTCGATCGCCAGCTCGATTTTTGGTGGGAACTCGCGCTTCTGATCGTCATCATGCTTCTCGGGCACTGGATCGAGATGCGTTCCCTGGCCCAGTCCTCGACGGCTCTGGAATCGCTTGCCGCTTTACTGCCCGATGAGGCGGAGCGAATCACCGGCGACGACGTGGAGGTGGTGTCGCCGTCCGATCTCATAGTCGGTGACCTCGTGATCGTACGCCCCGGCGGACGGGTTCCGGCCGATGGTGACGTTACCGAGGGGGTCGCTGACGTCGACGAGTCGATGATCACCGGCGAGTCTCGGTCGGTCAGCAGAGGGCCGGGATCCCATGTGGTGGCGGGCACCGTCGCTACCGACAACGCCTTGCACATTCGGATCTCCGCCGTTGGACAGGACACCGCCCTCGCCGGAATCCAAAAACTCGTTACCGAAGCACAGAATTCGTCCTCACGGGCTCAGCGCCTCGCTGACACCGCCGCAGCCTGGCTGTTCTGGTTCGCGCTCGGAGCCGGGGTGGTCACCGCCATCGTGTGGACCGTGCTGGGAGCCCCGCAGGATGCTGTCATCCGCGCAATCACCGTGCTGGTCATCGCTTGCCCGCATGCCTTGGGGCTCGCCATCCCACTCGTGGTGTCCATCGCCACGGAGCGAGCGGCAAAGGGCGGTGTTCTGATTAAAGATCGACTGGCGCTCGAAAGTATGCGAACCGTGAACTCGGTTCTTTTTGACAAGACTGGAACCCTGACCAAAGGCGAACCTGTTGTTTCTCAATTGGTGGTAACCGCCGGAGTGTCAGAGGACGAGTTGCTCTCTCTTGCCGCATCCGTCGAAGGTGACAGTGAGCATCCCCTTGCGAAAGCGATCATCGTCGCCGCACGCGCACGCTCTCTCGCTGTGCCGAAAGCCACCGATTTTCACGCCTCCACCGCGGTGGGCGTCGCCGGGACTGTCTCCGGTATCCCCGTCAGCGTCGGCGGCCCGAACATGCTCGCATCGCACTCCGCTGAGCCACTTTCCGAAACGACGGCGTGGGAAGAGGACGGGGCTATCATCCTCCACGTACTTCGTGAGGGAACGGTCATCGGCGCGATCGGTCTGGCCGATGAAATCCGACCCGAATCTCGACAAGCGGTTGATGCCCTCCACGCCCTCGGCATCCAGGTCGTCATGATCACCGGTGACGCAGACGCGGTTGCGCAATCCGTAGCCGAGGAGCTTGGCATCGATCGGGTGTTCGCTGGTGTCCATCCAGAGGACAAGGCGGCGAAGGTCGTCGAGCTTCAGAACGAGGGTCGAAGAGTCGCCATGGTCGGTGACGGAGTGAACGATGCTCCCGCGCTCGCGCAAGCGGATGTCGGCATCGCGATCGGAGCGGGAACTGACGTCGCGATCGCCTCAGCCGGCGTGATCCTCGCAAGCGACGACCCCCGCTCGGTGCTCTCGGTTATCGAACTGTCGCGAAAGACCTATCGCAAGATGAAGCAGAACCTCTGGTGGGCCGCTGGCTACAACCTGCTCGCTGTTCCCCTCGCGGCAGGAGTTTTGGCGCCGATCGGGTTCATCCTTCCGATGGCCGTCGGGGCTCTGCTGATGTCCGCGTCCACCGTCGTCGTGGCAGCGAACGCGCAACTTCTCCGACGACTCGACCTGCGGCCAGGGATCAGCGTGGCGGCTCTTCTCCCGGGGAGCGACTCGGCGGGCCGCACGCAGGCCACCCCCACGTCGACGGTGCTTCCCGGCGGACACCGATAGCGTGTGCATTTGCCCGGAGGAGATCTCCGTGGTGAGCCTGACCGGGAATCCAGATCCATCCATGACCACGAGGAGAGAATCGCCATGTGCACCTCCGCCGGATCAAAAGATCGAACTCGGACTTTACCGACAAGAACCTCGCATGCTCCTGCGGAACCACCGCCGCCCACTCGAAGGCAGTAGCGGCCGGAGGAGAAGTCAGCATCCGGGAGCGCTACCTGGTCGACGGCATGACCTGCAGCCACTGCGTCACGAGCGTCACGGCAGAGCTCTCTGCACTCGAGCGCATTGAAACTGTGAGCGTCGACCGGAACGCGGGCGGTGCAGCGCGCATCATGATCGTCAGTTCCACGCCCGTCGACGATGTTCGTACCGCCATCAGCGCAGCTGGCTTCTGCCTGGTCACGATCTAGCGATCACGCGAGCACACGGGCCAACATCCAAAACGCTGAGTTATTGTGGGGGCAGGCTGGGTAAGAGACCGTGGATGGTGGCGTGAACGTGACAGTGGTCGAGAGCGCGGGTGTCGCCCGGCAGTTCTTCGCGAGCAGATCTTTCAGACTCCTGCTTCTCGCCTCAATCACCATCGGGGCCCTGCTGCTGGGCCTGGTGGGCATGCATGCACTCTCTGCCGCTGCGGAGGATCCGGGCGGTCACGGGAGTCATTCGCAGATGACCCCGAGCCTCTCCTCTAAAGGTCCGATGTCGGCGGCGTCGGCTGACAGCTTTCCGTCGGCGACTCAGTCTTTTTCGAGCTTCGGTTCAGCGGTGGGGTTCACCGGGCCGAGCTGCAGCGGCATGTGTGAGATGAACTGCCTCCTGCTCGGCATGGTCTGCGCTCTGAGTCTGTTGGTCGCCCTTATCGGTCTCGTTCTCAGCAAGCGTCCCTCGCCTCCGGTCTCGCAAATTCGACGAGCGGCACGGATACCCCGGATCGACGCTTCTGTGTTCGTTCTTCCGATCGCACCATCGCTTCACGCGCTCTCCATCAGCAGAACCTGAAGAGACACGTGGTTACCCTCCCGAATTCGGGGTCAGGTCCATTGCTGCGCCAGCAGCACCACTGTCAGCTTTTTCTTCTCTATTGATTGGATTTTCCTATGTACTCCTCACGAAAAATTCTCGTGATCGCCGCTATCGTCGGCAGCTCGATCTTTCTGAGCGCGTGCGCAACCGCAGCCAGCCCGATCGCAACCGGCTCTTCCTCTACCGCGTCAGCTGAATTCAACAAAGCCGACGTCAGCTTTGCAGCCGACATGGCTGCCCATCACCAGCAGGCGGTTGAGATGTCACAGATACTCCTCGACAAGAGCGACGTCGACCCGCGCACCGTCGCGCTTGCGCAGGACATCAAAGCCGCGCAGGGCCCAGAGATCAAGCAGATGAAGTCCTGGTTGTCGGACTGGGGCCAAAAGTCGGCCAGCATGTCGGGAATGGACATGGGCGGAACGCTGATGTCTGACTCGGATATGAATGCTCTCAAGAGCGCGACGGGCCTTGCGGCGAGCAAGCTGTTCCTCACCCAAATGACGGTGCATCACAAGAGCGCACTCGTCATGGCCAAGACCGAGGTCGACTCGGGCAAGAATGCCGACGCTGTGACACTCGCGAAGAACATCACTTCGACCCAAACCGCTGAAATCACAAAAATGAGCGATATTCTCGCCACTCTCTAGGCGGATTTCACCGCCCGGGGTCGTGCTTCGCCACAGCGGAGCCCGTCCCTTGGCGCGGCGAAGCGGTACCCAAGCCGTGTGAAAACAGAAAACCGGTGCCATCTCGGGACGGGAACCATGCTCAAGCGACCGAGCGGGCACCCATCATCCCGTTGTCAGCGGACACGGGATGTGGCAGTGAGACACCACGGTACCGGTGAAGTCTTCGAAGGCGATGCGCACACGGTTTGGGCCGCGCGCCGGGACGTTCATGACGTCCTGCCGAGTAGTTGGACGAGTTGGCCGTCGAGTCGCCGGTCGAGATAACGGGAGGCGCACACAGCGCCAATCCGCGGGCGTTCTCGTTCGCCGGGGTGTACCGTCACTGTCGAGTCGAGCTGCCGTTGAGCGGCATGGTGGAGCCTTCGCGTGCCAGCATCCGGTCCAGTTGCGATGCAGTCGCGATCGTTCCGAGGGATAGCGCGGCGATATTCGACGTCTGATCCCGCACCGCCCAGACTGAGAGCGGAGCGTCGGGTCGACGTCTCGATCAGGTATTCAGCCCGAGAGCCACAATGCGCTCCTGATATTCCGCAGTGGTCAACTCTCCCTTGGCGTATCGTTCATCCAGGATCTGCTTCGGCGAAGGGGTGCTTTTTTCGACGGCAGGAAGAGCTGATGAGGCGTCGATGCGAGAGGGCGACTGCCGGCGCAGGAGCACGAAGATCAGGATGACGGCGCCGATCACCACCAACCCGCCGAAGCCCCAGGACCAGCCGCTCATTCCGTAATTGCCCCACATCATTGCTCTTCCTCACTCCACGTCTGCTGCCCACTGGCGAGTGGCCTCCACCCAGTGTCCGCATTTTCTTATGCACTTCTCAGTGCCATAAGTCCCAAAATCACGAGGGTCGGCGAGCTTTCGATACGTCCACTCCGACAGCGCGAACCGGAGCAACTCGACAAGTATGACGCTGGAGACCACCGGGTTGGCGCTGCCGGCGCCTCGCCGTGCGATAGCGGATTGTCGGTCCGGGAGCGCGGCTACCGCGGCGTACAGGGCCAGATCCATGACGGTGTACACGATCAGGTACATCAGTGACGCTGGGCTGGCAAATGGCACCGCATCGATGATCGCGACCGGCATCAGGAGGAATCCGACCTGTCCGACGGTGGACCGCCCCGGGGGGCGGCGATCATTCCGTCGCCAAAACGCTGCGAGGGTCCGGGGGTCATGCGACAGCGGCGAGCACTGCCAGAAGCAGGGGAGCAGTCGCCGTAGTGGGAATCGCGCCTGCGAGACGTGGCATCTCGATGAGCGCGCCAATTTTTGGGACTGTGGTCACTAAAGCAGTGACACCGACACCGGCGCGCTCTCAAGCATCCGCTGACGTTCGGGACAACCCGATCAGGGCATGCAGCGGCACGGTCGCCAAGAGAAATTCGGTTACGACGATGAGTAGCGCGACCGCCGTAGCCCGACGCACGAGCAGTCGCACCGTCGCGGCGCCTTGTGCATGGTTGCCGTCAAAAATCGTGGGTGGCCTGCTGCCGATCACCGCTGCAGTCGCGCTGGCGCACACAATCATGATGGCGAACCGGGTGAGGAGACTCTGCCGGTATCGGGGGAGGTAGCTTCCGGTCGCCAGTGCGACGACTGCACGAGCCATCAAGACGCTTTCCGGCATCAGGAGGACGTGAATTCGACCGCGGTTCGGTACGGGGGCCACACCCACCTGTTCGCTCCCTCGCGCCACGAAGGACCACGCCGGCGACGAGGACTCCGAGCAACACGAACATTTCGACGAGCGCTCCCAGATCAATCTGCGAGAGGATCACAGCCCTCGGATTTGTCAACAGCACCTCGACATCGAAAGCCAGGAATACCAAGGTCATCGGATCTCAGCAGGTGTGAAAGCGCTGAAAGCACGTGCTCGTGGCGTTCTCACCGAGAGTCTTATGTCAGCACATTGACTATCAATGACTACAACTGCTCTTCAGCGCAATGCTGTCCTGAGGACGGAAATGCCGATCGGTCCGATGCCGAGAACACTACCGATCGAAAGATAAGACACCAAAAAGTCTCCTTCGCATCTATCGGCGCACCCCGTGGGGTCACGCGCGGCGTTGCGAGACAATTTTCAGCCCGTGTATCCGAGACCCTGGTCAGGCCGAATTGGTCGCTGAAGCGCTGAAGCGCTGAAGCACTGAAGCACCGAAGCGCTGAAGCTCTCAGGCGGGGTTCGAACCTCAATAAGTACGCCACCGAGCTACTTTCCCAGTAACGTCTACCCTGTGCCGATGAATGACCGGGTGATTGTGATGGGAACTGTGGTGAGCGGATTCAGGAACGGCTCGGGCCCGATAGACGTGACGCCGTCACCGGTGCGCCATCCGGTTCAGCCAGAAGTAGGTGCCAATCGGCACTACGCCTCGTATATCTGCTCTGGATACCGCCCGTGAGGATGGTGGTAGATCTGGCTCTCGTCGCCTCCGCCCGAATTTCGAGGTTTGGCAGCGGTGGGTGTGCTGTCGCATCGGACCCCGTTAGCGTCGTCGTCGAGGCGTCCTTGACTCCCACGGTGTTCGAACGACACGTAAACAGAGTTGTGATGGACTCGCACCGCGCTCGTCGTCCGCGCTGCTGCGCCCGCACTTCCGCATGACGATGTCGGAAAAGCCCACGGTTCTGTTCGTGTGCATCCACAATGCGGGTCGTTCGCAGATGGCTGCCGGCTACCTGCGGCACCTCTCCGGTGGTGCCGTGGAAGTGCGGTCCGGTGGGTCAGAGCCCGGAGACCAGATCAACCCGGTGGCGATACGGGCAATGGCCGAAGACGGTATCGATATCTCGCAGGCCGTACCGCAGCTCATGACAACGGAGCAGGTCGCAGACTCTGACGTGGTCATAACCATGGGTTGCGGTGACGTATGCCCGATCTTCCCGGGCAAACGCTACGAAGACTGGGAACTCACGGACCCGAGGGGGAAGTCGATAGATGCGGTTAGACAGATCCGCGACGAGATCAAGTCACGGGTTGAGGCACTGCTTATCGATCTACTCCCCACCGCGATCTGACCGCCCGCACTCTGGCAGGAGATTCCACAGTTTCGGTTTGGAGCGGAAAGCCTCAGTCCTCTGCGTGCGGCTGTTGCGCCAGTGGCTCTCCTGGCAATGGCTCGCGTGCGGCTGGCTCGCGTGCGGCTGGCTCGCGTGCGGCTGGCGATTGCGGGGACGGTGATGGTGCAGCCATGGCGGCTCGGGCGGCCTCCGCGGATACTCTTTCGGCAGCGCCCACGGCACCGCCGGCGAAGCTGCCGAGCAGGCCGCGCAGGTCGATCCCCGTGGTGGACTTGAGCACGGCGTCGATCTCGGTGAAGCCGCCGGCGACGTTCTTGGTCAGCTGGCTCGCACCATCGGTCGACACGACTGTCAGCTGGTCGATATTGCCCATCGGGGCGGCGAGCTCGTGGGCTATTTGCGGCAGCATCTCGACGAGCCGCAGTTGGATCAGGGCCTCGGACCTCTGGGCGACGGCTTCCGCAGCGAGCTTGGTCGCCTCAGCCTCGGCCTGACCCTTGGCGAGGATCGCATCGGCCGTGGCCTGGCCCTCTGCTCGGATTGCTTCCGCGTTGGCGATACGGCTGTCGCGCTCGGCCGTGGCGGCGATAACCCGTGCCTCTGCCGCCGCGTTCGCCGCGACTTTCACACGATAGGCATCCGCATCCGCGACCGCGTTGACCTCGGATGCCAGCTGGGCCGTGCGGAGCTTGGCCGCAGCCTGCGCGGTGACTTCCTGTTCGTGCACGATGTTCTGCTGGGTCTTCGCTTCGGCCAGCGGCTTCGCGCCCGCCGCCTCTGCCGTGGCTTTGTCGGTGTCGAGCTGAAGAGCTGCACGCTTGAGTGCGAGGGTATTCTGCGCGATCGCCACGGCCTGCTCGGCTGCGATGGACGCCTCCTGCGATGCCTGCCCGGCCTGGGCCTCGGCCACCTCCGCCGCCTTGAGAACGGACGCCTGCTCGGCGCGACCCATGTTGTGGATGTAGTCGTTGTCGTCGGAGATGCCCTTGATCTCGAAAGAATCGACGTCCAAACCCTGGCTGAGCAGGGACTCGCGTGCGGTGGAGAGCACGGCCGCACCCAGCTCGTCGCGCTTCTGGATGATTGTCTGAACATCCGTTCCACCGATGGAGGAGCGCAGCGATCCGGAAAGCACCTCGAGGGCGAACCCGTCGATGTTCTTGTCATTACCGATGAAGCGCTGCCCGGCGGCGAGGATGGCGGAGTGTGTATCGCCGACCTTTACGATGGCAACCGCCTCGACGGTGAGGGTGATACCGCGGGCATCCTGTGCCACCGCAGCGAGTTCGATCGCGCGCGACCGCAGGCTGATTTTGAACGCCTTTTGGAAGAACGGGGTGATGAAGACACCCGATCCCACGACGATACGGATACCCGACTCCTCCTTCGCGACACCATCGACGGTCTTCACCCTGGCCCGCTTGCCGGTGATGAGGATCGCTTCGTCCGGCCCGGCATTCTTGTAGATCGACTTCGCGTAGATGAGCACGATGAGGAACACGACGACCACAGCGACGATGATCGATATCAATGGGGTGAGGATGAAGGGCACGACAACGTCCTTTGTTCGGTGCCCGAACGCTAACATCCCTCCACTAATTGCACGAATCAGCTGACCGAGCCCTACCCGATCGGACTCTGTCGAGCAGTCGGTGACAGAGCCTCATTTCGAGGGGACCTTGCCGAGCATCTGCTGCACGGGGGTCGACCCGGGGCGGAGGGGGTCAACGTAATCAAATTCAGGCCCATCGCTGTTCGCATCCCGCGCGCTGCCTCCTCTGTGCTCGGCGGAAGAGCGGGCGAAGAAGGCACGCACCACGGACGCGAAGGCCGTGCGCAAGCGATTCAGCTAGGCAGGATTAACCACCCGTATTGGGGTATTCCCTACTAGAGACACACTCGGTGTTGCGCTGGTACCGTTAGGTCAGATGCGGGGGGAAACACATACCCTGAGTCTCCTGGTGATCGTGTGTCGGGCGCGGGGGCGCTTCTTGGCACGATGCATTCGGGTTTGTTTCGGTTCGGGAATCGGGACTGAGTCTCGATCGCCGCCACTCTTCGGAGGGGCGGCGATCAGTCATTAACGGGCGAACGGACGCCACGCGGGCGTCGGTTTGCACGGCTCTTCCGCTCAGGCGGCCTTGCGCGGCTTGAACATGCGGTGCTCGTCATAAACGTCATGTTCTACGGCCGCGACAGCGACCTCGAGGACAGGCGCGGCGACGATTTCGGCCGGAACTGTTGCGATGATCCACTCGGTGCTCTCGACGCCACTTCCGACGATGACCGCGTCGTCGTCGGCGTTCTGGGCGGCATCGTCAACATCCGTTTCGGCGAGCTCCACTGAGGCATGTGCCCCGTCGACCGCTTCCGCGGGGGCCGCGAGATGGTTGGCGATGTCGCGGGCGATATATTCAGAAATGGTCTCGCCGAACAGCGAGTCGGTGTCGGTGCTGGCGCGGAACTGCAGAGTCCACATGCCGCCGGCGCCGACGGCTTTCAGCAATCGCTCACGCACTAGTTCGAAGACGAGTTCTTCGAGCCCTGCCGATTGATCGGACGGGATCGTGCCGCTGTGCCTGCGTGATTCCATCACGACTCACCCTTCAAGTTCAGGTAGATAGTTTACCCAGTATGCGCCTGACCACTGGAACAGGGCCGCTGACACGCCGAACCGAATAAGGCTCCGGATGCATCATCCGGAGCCTTATTCGACAGGGAGGGCACTACTCGGTGAACATCTCCTCTTCCATCGCGTCATAACCCTCGGCTTGCGGGTCGCCGTGGAGACCGCCACTGATTGCGAACTCCTCCTCGGGCGAGAGCACAAGACGTTTGCGTCCGACGAGGCCGAACACGATGAGACCGATGATGTAGACGACCGCGATTGCCGCGATGGCGATCTGGTAACCCGGGTTGAAGAGGAAAGCGACGAAGATGACCGCCGCGATAATGCCAGCGATGACCGCGCCCGCAATGCCCGTTGGGCTTTTATAGGGCCGCTTGGCGTTCGGAAACTTCCGGCGGAGAATCACGAACGAGATCATCTGCATGATGTACGACACGACAGCTCCCCAGATCGCGATATTGAGGACTATCGATCCGCCGATGTTCGCCGCAGCGCCGCCGACGGCGGCCGTGCGGTCCACGATGATGAGCAGCACGAAACCGATCACGGCACCGACCACAAGTGCGGTGACCGGGGTCTGACGCTTTCCAGTGATCGAGAGGGCCTTGGGGTAATACCCCGCACGTGATAGCGAGTAGAGGTTTCGACCGTAGGCGAACATGATGCCCTGCAGCGAGGCGAGAAGCCCGATGAGTGCGAAGATCGCGAGGAGTCCGGCGAGTCCTTTGGGAACCATGAGGTCAAATCCATCGAGTAGTGGCTGACCCGACTTCTGGATTTCGGCTGCCCCGTTCACGCCCGTGTTCACGATGAAGATCGCAACCGCACAGATGAGCAGGGTTACGAGCGCGACGATGCCCGCCCTCGGGATATCGCGTTGCGGGTTCTTCGTCTCTTCCGAAGCGAGGGGCAGTTCTTCGATACCGAGGAAGAACCACATGGCGAACGGGATAACGAGTAGGACCGGGCCGAAACCGTGCGGAAGGAACGTGGTCTGCCCGACATCCGGCTTCACGTCCCACAGCTTGTCGACGCTGAACGATCCGGTCGCGAAAGCGATGATCACGAAGACGGCGAGGATGGCGATGGAGATGACCGACACGATGATCGCGAGGCGGAACCCGATCGCGGCTCCGAGCCCGTTCACCACCAGGAAGATCGCATAGAGGATCACCCACATCACCCATGGTGGAGTCTGGAAACCGAAGAAGGCATCGAGCGCACCATTCGCGTACTGCGCGGCGAAGTAGACAACGACGGCCGTGGTCACGACATATTCGATGGACTCGGCGAGACCGGTGACGAATCCACCCCACGGACCCATCGCGGCGCGGGCGAAGGAGTACGCGCCGCCGGTGTGGGGAAGTGCGGCCGCCATTTCTCCGATGGAGAAGAGCATCGTGAAATACATGACGATGACGATGACGACGGCGATCGCCATACCGCCGAAGCCGGCATCCGCCACCCCGAGGTTCCATCCCGAGAATTCACCCGAGATGACGGCCGCGACACCCAGTCCCCAGATGCCCCAGAATCCGGCACTTCTTTTGAGCGTGCGTTTCTCGAAGTACCCGTCTTCGGCTTTCGTGTAGGTGACGCCGGAGACCGTGTTCTTTGACATGTGTTCCTCCAGGAGGGGATCGTCGGGCGCGATGAGCCACCGCGTCGTGCTTATCGGAGAGCTTGGCCTCTATTGGTACTTCGTGTCTACCTTTAGATGTAAATAGTGCGTTACACGCTCTAGGATCGTGGTCACGTCGGCATGAAGCAATGGTCGACAAATGCTCCAGGATACGAGGAACCCTTATGGCCGCTCGCACGGGAATGCTCACTACCGACCAGCTGAATCAGTTGATCGACGACGGAAAGATCGACACGGTAATCGTGGCGTTCACCGACATGCAGGGGCGTCTGGTGGGCAAACGGGCATCCGCTCGCCTGTTCAAGGAAGAGATCAGCGGCCACGGCGCAGAGTGTTGCAACTACCTGCTTGCGGTGGATGTCGAGATGAATACCGTCGACGGCTATCGGATCTCGTCGTGGGAGAAGGGTTACGGCGACATGGCGATGATGCCCGACCTGTCGACGCTGCGGCTCGTACCGTGGATTCCCGGGACCGCTCTCGTTATGGCTGATCTCACCTGGCTCGACGAGCGGCCGGTCGATCCTTCGCCCCGGGAGATCCTCAAGAAGCAGATCGCCAGGCTCACCGAGAAGGGGCTCGTGCCCTACGTCGGCACCGAGCTCGAGTTCATCGTGTTCGACGACAGCTACCGGGATGCCTGGAGCAAGGGGTACACGGGCCTCACTCCGGCGAGCGACTACAACATCGACTACGCGTTGCTGGCATCGACGCGGATGGAGCCATTGCTGCGCGACATCCGCGTGTCGATGGAGGGCGCTGGGCTGTATTGCGAGGGGGTGAAGGGAGAGTGCAACCTCGGGCAGCAGGAGATCGCGTTCCGTTATGAAGACGCCCTCACCACCTGCGACAACCACTCGATCTACAAGAACGGCGCGAAGGAGATCGCTGACAAGCACGGCAAGTCGCTCACCTTCATGGCCAAGTTCAACGAGAGGGAGGGCAACTCCTGTCATATCCACATCTCGTTCCGAGGCACCGACGGATCGGCGGTCTTCGCGGACGACAGTGACACGCTCGGAATGTCGAAGATGTTCCGCCACTTTCTGGCCGGACAGCTGAAGACGATGCGCGAGCTCACTCTCTTCTTCGCCCCCAACATCAACTCTTACAAGCGCTATGTCGACGGCAGTTTCGCGCCGACGGCAGTCGCATGGGGGCTCGACAACCGCACCTGCTCCCTCCGCGTAGTCGGACACGGGCTCGGAATGCGCGTGGAGAACCGTGTGCCCGGCGGTGATGTCAACCAGTACCTGGCGACCGCGGCCCTCATCGCGGGCGGCCTCTATGGCATCGAGCACGAGCTCGAGCTGGAACCGATGTTCGAGGGCAACGCGTATGTCAGCGATGCCCCACGTGTGCCGACCACCCTGCGAGAGGCCGCCGAGCTTTTCGGGGGGTCCGAGATCGCGCGCGAAGCGTTCGGAGCGGATGTGGTGGAGCACTACCTGAATAACGCGCGCATCGAAGTGCAGGCCTACGATGCCGCGATCACGGACTGGGAGCGGGTGCGCGGCTTTGAGCGATTCTGAAAATACTGCGGGTCGAGTAGCGAGCGCCAGCGAGCGTGTCGAGACTGCGTTATCGCGACCGGCGCCGGTCATCGGGCTGACCACGTATCTCGAGCAGGCGCAGACCGGAGTGTGGGATGTGCAGGCGGCCTTCCTTCCGAAGCTGTACTTCGAGGCAATCACCCGAGCGGGCGGCATCGCCGTTCTGCTTCCGCCACAACCTGTCTCTGAGGACATCGCAAACCGGGTGCTCGACGGCCTCGATGGACTGCTCATCACGGGTGGAAAAGACGTGGATCCGGCCCGTTACGGTCAGGAACCGCATCCGACGACCGATATTCCGCGCACCGACCGTGACGCGTGGGAGGATGCGCTCCTCACCGCGGCGATCGCCCGGGAGGTGCCGTTCCTCGGTATCTGCCGCGGCGCCCAGGTGCTCAACATCGCTCGGGGGGGCACCCTGCACCAGCACCTTCCCGAGGTGATCGGCACCGAGAAGTACCAGCTGGGCGGCGGCACCTTCAGCCTGGTCGACGTGACAGTAGTGGATGCGGACAGCGCGGTCGGTCGACTCGTGGGCACGGATCCCATCGAGGTGGCGGTCTACCACCACCAGGCAATCGATCGGGTGGGCGAGGGCCTGCGTGTGACGGCGCGCACCGACGACGGCGTGATCCAGGCCGTCGAACTCGAGAGTGTGCCGTTCGGCGTGGCCGTGCAGTGGCATCCGGAGCAGACCGGAGACGACCTGCGGCTCTTCGCCGGCCTCGTCGAGGCGGCGCGGGATTACCACGGTGCGGAGGTGACGCGATGACCGGGATTACTCTGGTCAACCCGGCCACCGAGGTGGAGTTTCAGACCGTGGAGCACACCAGTCTCGAGCGGGTGGATGAGGCGGTCGCCGACGCCATGAGCGCCCAGAGGGCCTGGGTGGCGCTCCCGCCTTCCGATCGAGCCGCTGCGCTTCGACATTTCGCGACGGCGGTCGAGGGCGACCTCGAGAATCTCGCGTACCTCGAAGTGGCGAACTCCGGCCATCCGATTTCGCAGGCGCGCTGGGAGGCAGGCCACGTTCGCGACGTGCTCAATTACTACGCCGCCGCCCCGGAACGGATGATCGGTAGGACCATCCCGGTGGCCGGTGGCATCGACGTGACCTTCCTCGAGCCGCTCGGCGTCGTTGGCGTGATCGTGCCGTGGAACTTTCCCATGACCATCGCGGCGTGGGGCTTCGCTCCCGCCCTCGCCGCAGGCAATGCGGTGCTGTTGAAGCCCGCGGAATGGACGCCGCTCACCGCGATCCGTCTCGGCGAGCTTGCCCTCGAGGCTGGCCTACCGCCGGGGCTCTTCCAGGTGCTGCCAGGAAAGGGATCCGTGATCGGCGAGCGATTCGTGACCCACCCCGACGTGCGAAAGGTTGTCTTTACCGGCTCGACCACGGTCGGCAAGCGGGTGATGGCCGGCTGTGCCGACCAGGTGAAGGCGGTGACACTGGAGCTCGGCGGTAAGTCGGCGAACGTTGTTTTCGCCGATTCCGACTTAGAGAAAGCTGCCGCGACGGCTCCCTACGCGGTGTTCGAGAACGCCGGCCAGGACTGTTGCGCGCGCAGCCGCATCCTGGTGCAGCGCAGCGTCTACGACCGGTTTCTCGAACTGCTCGAGCCGGCCGTGAAGGGCGTGCGGGTCGGCTCCCCACTCGCGGACGACACCGAGATGGGCCCGCTGGTCTCTGCGGCTCACCTGGCGAAGGTGCAGTCCTACGTGCCCGATGATTCCCAGGTCGCCTTCCGTGGCAGCGCCCCGGGCGGTGCGGGCTACTGGTTTGCTCCGACGGTGCTGCTGCCCGGCTCGCGCACCGACCGGGTCGTGGTGGACGAGATCTTCGGACCGGTTGTCACTGTGCTGCCATTCGACGACGAGGCGGATGCGATCGCCCTCGCGAACGACAGCATCTATGGGCTGAGCGGTTCGATCTGGACGAGGGACGTCGGCCGAGCCATCCGCGTCTCCCGCGCGATCGACAGCGGCAACCTCTCGGTGAACTCCCACTCCTCGGTGAGGTACTCCACCCCCTTCGGCGGATTCAAGCAGAGCGGTCTCGGGCGCGAGCTCGGACCGGATGCCGCCACCGCCTTCACCGAGACCAAGAACGTCTTCATCAGCACCGATTAGGAGCACCAGATGGCAGTACCGAAGATCGATCTCACTCAGCGGCTCGCGGGAAAAGTCGCGGTCATCACCGGGGGAGCGAGTGGTATCGGCCTCGCCACGGCCCGTCGATTCGCCGCCGAGGGCGCGACCGTGGTGATCGCCGATTTCAACCCGGTAGCGGGTGCCGCCGCCGCTGCCGAGGTCGAGGGATTGTTCGTACTCGTGGACGTCACCGACCAGTCTCAGGTCGACGCTCTTTACGCGACCGTGAACGAGACCTACGGCTCGGTGGATATCGCGTTCAACAACGCCGGAATCTCTCCGCCCGACGATGACTCCATCGAGACGACAGAGTTGCCGGCCTGGCAACATGTGCAGGATGTCAACCTCAAGTCGGTCTACCTGTGTTGCCGGGCCGCGCTCAGGTACATGGTCGCCCAGCAGTCCGGATCGATCATCAATACGGCGTCGTTCGTCGCGGTGCTCGGGTCGGCGACCAGCCAGATTTCCTACACGGCTTCGAAGGGCGGCGTGCTCGCGATGAGTCGCGAACTCGGCGTGCAATTCGCCCGCCAGGGAATCCGGGTGAATGCCTTGTGCCCCGGCCCTGCGAACACGCCGCTGCTGCAGGAACTGTTCGCTAAGGACGTCGAGCGCGCCCAGCGCCGCCTCGTACACATTCCCAAAGGACGTTTCGCCGAGCCGGAGGAGCTCGCCGCCGCGGTCGCGTTCCTCGCCAGCGATGACGCCTCATTCATCACCGGGACGACCTTCCTGGTGGACGGCGGCATCAGTGCCGCCTACGTGACGCCACTGTAGTCATGAACGAGGGCGGAGGACTGCTGAGGGCGGATGTCGCCGGTGACGCCCTCTTCCGACCCGTGCGCGCGGGCAACGCGTTTGAAGAGACGGTGAGTCGGCTGTTGCAGGGCATCCGCCTCGGCATCGTGCCCCCGGGCGAGGCCCTGCCGGCGGAGCGCGACCTGGCGGCACGATTCTCGGTGAGTCGTGGCACCGTGCGGGATGCCATCCGCTCGCTGTCCGATGCGGGGTTCCTCGTGTCGCGGCGGGGACGGTACGGCGGCACCTTCGTGGTTGATGCTCCGCCACTCCGGGTTGCAGGCTCCGGTATCGACGGGATCGCAGCATCCGCCCCTCGCACCGCGGACGAGATCGGCGACGTACTGGTCCTTCGCGAAATCCTGGAGGTGGGGGCTGCTCGGTCTGCGGCGGGTCGCAGTCTTACGTCCGGCGATCGTGAGCTGCTCTGGACACGGCTGGGAGAGACAGCCGGCGCGACGGTCAACGACTATCGGCGCTTCGATTCGCGCCTGCATCTCACCATCGGCGAGCTTGTCGGAGCCCCCTCGCTCGTGCCGTTGCTCGCCGAAAATCGCATGCAGGTGAATGGACTACTGGACGATATTCCGCTGCTCCAGCCGAACATCGAACACTCGAATCAGCAGCATGAGCGCATCGTCATCGCCATCCTCACCGGGGATATCGAGCGAGCGGCATCCGCAATGCAGGAGCATCTCGAAGGGTCTGCGGCACTGCTGCGCGGATTCCTGGCCTGAGCGCGGCTTCGCGGTGACCCCCAAGGATGGCCGTGCCGCTAGGCGGTCGGCGGTGTCTTCGGGGTGCGTGGCTTGGTCGACGTCTTGGCGACCGGAGTCTTCGCGGCAGCGGTAGCGGACTCCGCCGCGGGAGTCGTGGGCGCCGCTGGAGTCAGCGTGGGCATAGTCCGCGTCGGCGTGGGTGCTGGGTCGTTCGGCAGAACGGGCGCGACTTTCGTGGTGGCGGTGGTGGGGGTGATGGATGTCGTGGATATCCCGGCCGAGTCCGGGCGCGCGGCCGTTGCGGGCGGAGACACGGGTGGCGGCGCGGCAGCAGTCGGCGCGCTCGGCGCTGCTGGAGTGGGGCGCGGCGCGGCTGGCGGCTTCGGTGGCTCGTTCTTCGCGACATAGATTTGCGCAGCGCGCGTTGCGACGAGGAGGAAGCGCACCAGGAGGAAGACAAGGCCGATGACGACGGCGAGGGCGAGTAGCGAGAAGAAACCCCAGACCACCAATCCAAGTAACCCGAGAGCCCCGGCGCCCATGTCGTACATTCCCGGGATGAGTGGATTGTGCATGGTTACTCCTTCAACTCGTCGACTGCGCGCGACTGTTCCAACACCGAGTCCACCGCAATTACTACGGTAATGGCCCAGCTGATCCACAGGAGCGCCAGCCGCCAGTCGCGGGGAGATTTCCGGGACGACCGGAGGGCGCTCAACCCGCCGAAGACGGCGCTGATCAGACTGCCGCTGAAGATGAATTTGCGCAACGTGTGCCCTTTCGGTCGATATTTCCACGGTACTCCGCCGCGGGGAGGGGGCACACCCCGGTATACAGTTGACCGCCTGAATGGCGCCGAGTAGCGGAAGGAAGCCCGTGCGAACTGCGGTACTCGGAGCTGTTCTGCTCGTGCTCGGCGGGATCGCGATCGCGATCGGCGTCCTACCTGTGGCAGGAGCCATATCCATCGGCGAGCGCGTCTGGCCGATCCTGTTGTTCGTGGTCGCGGTCACCGTTGTCACCGAATTCGCCGCTGAGGCGGGCCTGTTCCGGTTGGTCGCGGAGCAGACCGCGCGCTGGGGCCACGGCCGCGCCTGGCTGCTCTGGCTGCTTGTGCTCGCCTTCGCGGTCGTCAGCACGATCTTTCTCTCGCTAGACACGACGGCGGTCCTCCTCACGCCGGTCGTGGTGATGCTTGCCAGGCATGCGGGACTGTCGCCGTTGCCCTTCGCCCTCACTACCGTGTGGATGGCGAACACCGCATCCCTGTTGCTGCCCGTGTCAAACCTCACCAACCTCCTCGCTGAGCACGAGCTCGACGGTATCGGGCCGCTCCAGTTCGCCGGTCTTACCGCGGTACCCGCGCTGATCTCGGTGGTGGTTCCCGCGATGATCCTGTTCATCGTCTTCCGCCGAGACCTTCTCGTGCGTTATCGCGCAGAGGCGCGCGATGCGGAACACGACCGTGTGCTCCTCATCGCTAGCGGCGTGGTCGTGGCATTACTCATCCCCTCGCTGGTATCGGGTGTGGCGGTCTGGATTCCGACGGTGATCGCGGCGCTCGTTCTCGGCGGGTTCTTCCTCGTGCGACGACGGTCGGTACTGCGATTCGGCCTGCTTCCGTGGCAGCTCGTGCTGCTGGCATCCGGACTCTTCCTCGTGGTGGAGGCGGCCCATTCGCTCGGGCTCGGGATGGTGCTAGCCACGGTCTCCGGCACCGGGCACGACCCGCTCAGCCTGCTTCGCTTAGCTGGCGTGGCCACTCTCGGCGCGAATACGATCGATAATCTGCCCGCCTATCTCGCGCTCGAGCCGGTCGCAGGGGACCCGGTGCGCCGTATCGCACTGCTGATCGGTGTGAACGTCGGGTCGCTCGTCACTCCCTGGGCATCCCTCGCCACACTCCTCTGGCATGAACGGCTCAGGGCATTGGATGTCGAGATCTCCTGGGGTCGCTACGCCATACTCGGTCTGGTTGCGGCACCAATCACGGTCACCCTCGCAACACTCGGTCTGTCACTCACCCAGGGCTGACTACCCGCCGTCTCCTAGCTTTATCAGGACGAGATCCATCCATTTCGACTTTCCACAGGGGAACCAATGACAACTCCACTCGACGAACGAACCACTGCGGCTCCGACCACGAGAAGCGCGGTGGTCGCCCGGTACCTTCGCCGAAACGCCGTATCTCGCGGCGTTCAATAGCGCAGTGATCATCGCGGCCTTCGTGCTCTGGCGGTCCATGGCTGCGGTCGTCGGTCTTTCCGCCGCGACCTCCCCCATTACAACCAGTCGCGTTTCTTGAACTGCAGGTAGAGACCGAGGGATGCCACGACGATCAGTCCGGTCGAGAGCCAGACGCCCCACGTCGTGCCGAACCCGGAGAACATGAGGTTCTGCCCGAAGAATCCAGTGATCGCCGTGGGTACTGCAATGATGGCCGCCCAACTCGTGACCTTCTTCATGATCAGGTTCATGCGATTGCTCTGGATGCTGAGGTTGGTGTCGAGAATGGTCGAGACGAGGTCGCGCAGTGACTCCGTCCATTCTGTGGCGCGCAGAACATGGTCGTAGACATCCTGGAAGTAGGGTGTCATTTCCTTGTCGAATGCTTCTAGATCACGGCGAAGCACCGTGTTGACAACCTCGCGCATCGGAAGCACGATACGGCGCAGAAGCACCAGTGACTTGCGGAATTCGAAGGAGCGCCGCTGCACCTCCTTGTCGCGCGGACGGTCGTCGAAGAGCGCATCCTCGAGCTCTTCCGAGGCGGCATCCAGTTGCTGAACGGTCTCAAAATGGCCGTCGACGATCTCGTCGAGAAGGCCCCACAGGAGGTAGGCCACCCCGTGTTTCGCGAGGTCCTTGTCGCTGTCCCACCGCCGGACCACCCTGGCCATGTCGAAATCCGGGCCGTGCACTGTTACGAGGGCGTGGGGCGTGATGAAGGCCTTGATCTCGTGAGTCTCGAGCTCGCCGGTTACCGTGTCTAGCGTCACGGCATAGGCGGCGAGGAACAGGTGAGTGTCATAGCGGTCGAGCTTCGGACGCTGGGAGGAATGCACGGCATCCTCGACGGCGAGTGGATGCAGCCCCAGTTCCTCGCTGATGGAGGCCAGCTCCGCCTCGTTCGGGGAGAGGAAGTCCGCCCAGACCGTGCATCCCTTCTCGGCGATGTGATCGGAAATATCCTCGACCGGAAAGTCCTCGGTCTTCAGCGTGCCGTGACTGTAGAGCCGGGAAGTAACCATCGGGCAATGCTAGTTGCGCGCGGTGCGGTAATCTTGACGGCACAGTGACTCCAACGACAAGCGGCCCCTACGATTTCGTCGTCGTGTCCAACCGCCTCCCTGTCGATCGTGTTGTCGCAAGCGATGGCACGGCAAGCTGGAGCGGCTCTCCGGGAGGCTTGGTCACGGCTCTCGAGCCGGTCATGCAGCAAAACGAGGGTGCCTGGATCGGCTGGGGCGGGCAACCCGACCTGGAACTCGACCCATTCGACAGCGATGGCATCCATATCATCCCGGTAGCTTTGAGCGCCCTCGAGATCGAGCGTTACTACGAGGGTTTTTCCAACGACACCCTCTGGCCGCTCTACCACGACGTGATCGCGCCGCCCAGCTATCACCGCGAGTGGTGGGACTGCTATGTCGAGGTCAACCAGCGGTTCGCGGATGCCGCAGCGGAGGTCAGCGCGAGCGAAGCGGTGGTCTGGATCCAGGACTATCAACTGCAGCTCGTTCCGAAGCTGTTACGCCAGATCCGGCCAGATCTCACCATCGGATTCTTCAACCACATCCCCTTCCCGCCGTATGGCATCTACTCGCAGCTGCCGTGGCGAACGCAGATTATCGAGGGGCTGCTGGGGGCCGATGTCATCGGCTTCCAGAGGGTCGCTGATGCCAGTAACTTTCAGCGCGCGGTACGCCGGCTGAAGGGCTATGCCACCAAGGGTTACCAAGTGGAGGTGCCACTCGTGGACGCGTCTCCCGGTGTGCGAGTGTTCGGCGAGATCAAGCGCCAGGGGACATTTCGCACGGTGGTCGCCCGAGCGTTCCCCATCTCGATCGACAGCGCGAGTTTCGAAGAGCTCGCGCGCACCCCCGAGGTGCAGGAACGGGCGAGGCAGATCCGTGCCGAGCTCGGGAATCCGCACACGGTGATGCTGGGGGTCGATCGGCTCGATTACACCAAGGGCATCACCCATCGACTCAAGGCCTACGGGGAGCTCCTGGCCGAGGGCAAGCTGAGCTCCGAGAACGTCACGCTCGTGCAGGTCGCCAACCCGAGCCGCGAGCGGGTGCAGGCTTACATGGCGCTGCGCGATGAAATCGAACTGACGGTCGGCCGAATCAATGGTGATTACGGCACGATCGCGCATGTTCCCATCAGCTACCAGCACCACGGATTCCCCCGGGATGAGATGGTGGCGCTGTATCTCGCCGCAGATGTGATGCTCGTGACCGCATTGAGAGACGGCATGAACCTCGTCGCCAAAGAGTACGTGGCCTGCCGTTTCGACGACGGTGGCGTTCTCATCCTGAGCGAGTTCGCCGGGGCATCCGATGAATTGAAGCGGGCGTTACTCGTCAACCCGCATGACATCGACGGTGTGAAAGAGGCCATCCTCCATGCCATTTCGATGCCGAAAAGCGAACGGACGGCACGCATGCGATCGCTGCGCAAACGTGTACTCGAGCATGATGTTTCGCGCTGGTCGCGCGAATTCCTGGCTGTGCTCGGGAGTCGCGCGCACCATGGATCCGAGGGGCACGAGCGCTCCTGATGGTCGATGTCGACACCCCGCCCAACTTCTCCCGACTGCCCGAGCCGTTCATCGGAGCGCTCCGGGAACTCGCCCGAACTCGCCGCTTACTCATCGCACTCGATTTCGACGGCACTCTCGCGCCGGAAGTGGATGCTCCAGAACACGCTCGTGCACTGCCTGAGGCGCGCGCCGCCGTACTTCGCCTCGCCGAGATGCCCAACACGCGAGTGGCCCTCGTCTCGGGACGTGCCCTCGACAGTCTCATCACGGTATCCGATCTGCCCGACAGTGTGCTGCTGGTGGGCTCGCACGGAATCGAGCTGAGACTCGACGACCCCGGCGACAGCGTCACGCTGAACACCACGGAATTCGAACGGATCGACCTGCTTGGCGAGGTGCTCACTGAGGTCGCGAACTCCTTCGACGAGGTCTGGCTTGAAGAGAAGCCCGCCGGATTCGCGCTGCACACCCGGCTCGCGTCGGAGCACAACAGCCGGATTGCTCACCTGGTGGCCCGCAGCGAGACCGCTGCAGAGCTCGATGATCTCACCATCCGCAGTGGCAAGAATGTGCTCGAGTTCTCGGTGAGGTCCACCAACAAGGGTGAGGCCGTCGAGCATCTACGCACATATACGAAGGCCACGGCAGTCTTCTACGCGGGCGACGACGTGACGGATGAGGATGCCTTCGCCGCGCTCGGAGCAGACGACGTCGGTCTCAAAAGCGGGCTCGGCACGACACTCGCGAACTTCCGGGTTCCGGGCCCCATCGATGTGGCCCGGGCGATCAACTTGCTCGCCGACCTCCGCGAGGGCGACGTTCACGAGCAGTAGTGGCGGTTGCCGCGTCCAGCCTGTGCGGTTGTCTCACGGCGTCGATGGAGCTAATCCACCGGCAGCGGCGTTCTAGACTCGGTTACATGCCCGAAACAGTTGACTGGAAGCCTCGTTCTCGCACCGTGACCGACGGCATCGAGGCCATGACCTCCCGGGGCATGCTGCGCGCGGTCGGCATGGGCGACACCGACTGGGAGAAGCCGCAGATCGGGATCGCGAGCTCCTGGAACGAGATTACCCCGTGCAATCTCAGCCTCGATCGCCTGGCGCAGGCCGCGAAGGAAGGTGTCCACTCCGGTGGCGGCTACCCGTTGCAGTTCGGCACCATCTCGGTCAGTGACGGCATCAGCATGGGCCACGAGGGCATGCACTTCTCCCTGGTGAGCCGCGAGGTGATTGCTGACTCGGTCGAAGTGGTCATGCAGGCCGAACGACTCGATGGCTCCGTGCTGCTCGCGGGCTGTGACAAGTCCCTTCCCGGCATGTTGATGGCGGCGGCCCGCCTCGACCTCGCGTCCGTGTTCCTCTACGCCGGCTCCATCGCCCCCGGCTGGGTGCGTCTGAGCGACGGCACCGAGAAGGAGGTCACCATCATCGACTCCTTCGAGGCGGTCGGAGGCGTCAAGGCCGGGACGATGAGCGACGAGGATGCTTACGCCATCGAGTGCGCGATCGCTCCTGGCGAGGGTGCCTGCGGCGGCATGTACACCGCTAACACCATGGCGAGCGTCGCCGAAGCGCTCGGGATGGCCCTGCCGGGCTCCACGAGTCCGGCCGCGGCCGACCGCCGCCGCGACTACTTCGCGCATAAAAGTGGCGAGGCTGTCGTCAACATGCTCCGCCTCGGAATCACGACCCGTGACATCCTCACCAGGAAGGCCTTCGAAAACGCCATCGCCGTCGTGATGGCTCTCGGAGGCTCCACCAACGCCGTGCTACACCTGCTCGCCATCGCCTGGGAGGCGAATGTCGTCCTCACCCTCGACGACTTCAACCGCATCGGCGACACTATCCCGCACCTCGCCGACATGAAGCCGTTCGGCCAATTCGTGATGAACGATCTTGATCGCCGCGGCGGTATCCCGGTGCTGATGAAGGCGCTGCTAGATGCCGGACTTCTCCACGGCGATGTTCTCACGGTCACCGGTAAGACGCTCGCCGAAAACCTAGCGGAGTTGAAGATACCGCCGCTCGACGGGAAGGTTCTCCGCACTCTCGACAATCCGATCCACGTCACCGGGGGGATCACCATCCTGCACGGGTCGTTCGCGCCGGAGGGTGCGGTCGTCAAGACTGCCGGCTTCGACGCGACAGTCTTCGAGGGTCCGGCCCGAGTGTTCGAGCGTGAACGTGCGGCGATGGACGCGCTCACCGAGGGCAAGATCGGTGCAGGCGACATCGTCGTGATCCGCTACGAGGGCCCGAAGGGCGGTCCGGGAATGCGTGAGATGCTCGCCATCACCGCCGCCATCAAGGGAGCCGGGCTCGGCAAGGATGTACTACTCTTGACGGACGGACGATTCTCAGGCGGCACAACCGGACTGTGTATCGGACACATAGCACCCGAAGCGGTGGACGCAGGTCCCATCGCCTTCGTTCGCGATGGTGATCTAATACGGGTCGATATCGCCGCTCGTTCTCTCGATCTACTTGTCGAAGAAACCGAGCTAGCCGTTCGCCGCTCTGGCTGGGCTCCGCTTCCTCCGCGCTATACCCGTGGCGTTCTCGCAAAGTACTCGAAGCTCGTACATTCCGCTGCAGAAGGCGCAATCACCGGCTGACCCGGTGGCGGGTCAACTCGCCCCATACCATTCGCAACCTATTGACGTGCAAGGAAGATTCAATGTCCACGGAAACCGTTCCCGTGCCAGCAGCACCAATAAAGAAGAGCACCGAGCCTGAGATCCTCACCGGATCGGGCGCCATCTTGCGCTCCCTGGAGAATCTCGGCGTCACGGATGTCTTCGGCCTTCCGGGCGGCGCGATCATGCCGTTCTATGACGAGCTGATGTCATCGACGGGTATCCGGCACATTCTCGTCCGCCACGAACAGGGAGCCGGTCATGCCGCGGAGGGATACGCGTCGTCCACCGGCCGACTCGGGGTCTGTATCGCGACTTCCGGTCCGGGCGCCACCAATTTGGTGACCGCGATCGCGGATGCCTACATGGACTCTGTGCCTCTGCTCGCGATCACCGGCCAGGTGTTCTCCACACTCATGGGGACCGACGCCTTCCAGGAGGTCGACATCCTGGGAATCACGATGCCGATCACGAAGCACGCCTTCCTCGTGACGAAGCCAGAAGATATCCCGGCCACCATTGCGGCCGCTTACCACATCGCGACGACCGGTCGTCCCGGCCCGGTGCTGGTGGACGTCACAAAGGACTGCCAACAAAACAGCGCGCCATTCATTTGGCCGCCCAAGGTCGATCTGCCGGGGTACCGCCCTGTGTTGAAGGCCCACGGCAAGCAGATCCAGGCGGCGGCGCAGCTGCTCGCCGAGGCCAAGCGTCCGGTCTTGTACGTGGGTGGCGGTGTAATCCGCGCCAAGGCATCCGCTGAACTGCTGGAGCTGGCCGAACTGGTGGGAGCGCCCGTCGTCACGACGCTGATGGCCCGTGGTGCCTTCCCGGACTCCAACCCGCTGAACCTGGGCATGCCCGGCATGCACGGCACGGTTCCCGCAGTGCTTTCTCTCCAGGAATCCGACCTGCTCATCTCCCTCTGTGCCCGTTTCGACGACCGGGTCACCGGCAAGCCGAGCGAATTCGCGCCGAATGCGAAGGTCGTGCACGTTGACATTGACCCGGCCGAGATCTCCAAGATCCGGTTCGCCGATGTACCCATCGTCGGCGATGCCAAGGACGTCATCGCCGATCTCACCATCGCCTATCGTGAGGCGGTCAAGACCACAACCTCGGATCTGACCGCATGGTGGGAACGTCTCGATCTGCTCCGGGCCCGATATCCGCTCGGCTACGACGAGCCGGAAGACGGTCTGCTCTCGCCGCAGTACGTGATTCAGCGCATCGGCGAGATCACCGGACCCGAGGCCATCTATGCCTCGGGCGTTGGGCAGCACCAGATGTGGGCCGCGCAATACATCAAATACGAGCGTCCCAACTCGTGGCTCAACTCGGGAGGTGCCGGCACGATGGGCTATGGGGTTCCCGCGGCCATGGGCGCGAAGGTCGCCGAGCCCGAGCGCACGGTCTGGGCGATCGATGGAGACGGATGTTTCCAGATGACCAACCAGGAACTCGCCACCTGCACTATCAACAAGATTCCGATCAAGGTCGCGATCATCAACAACTCCTCGCTCGGCATGGTGCGCCAGTGGCAGACCCTCTTCTACGACGGCCGCCACTCGTTCACCGACCTCAACACGGGCCACGACACGGTGATGATCCCGGATTTCGTGAAGATGGCGGATGCGTACGGCGCGCTCGGCATCCGCGTACGCAACAGGGAAGACGTGGATGCCGCGATCCGCCTGGCGAACGAAACGAACGACCGCCCGGTGGTGATCGACTTCATCGTGAGTCCGCACTCGATGGTCTGGCCAATGGTGCCCCAGGGGGTCGGCAACTCCAACGTGCAATACGCGAAAGACCACGCCCCGTCGTGGGACCAGGAGTAGGCCGATGACCCACGTGCTCTCGCTCCTCGTCGAGGATAAACCTGGACTGCTCACCCGCGTGGCCGGGCTGTTCGCCCGACGTGGTTTCAACATCGAGAGCCTCGCTGTGGGCGCGAGCGAGATCCCCGGGCTCTCCCGTATCACCGTCGTAGTCGACGTTGAGGAGCTGCCGCTGGAGCAGGTCACCAAGCAACTCAATAAGCTCATCAACGTGATCAAGATTGTCGAGCTAGATCCCGTGCAGACGGTCGAGCGTGAGCACATGCTGATCAAGGTGCGGGTCGACAACACCACCCGCAGTCAGATCCTCGAAGCCGCCACCCTCTTCCGCGCACGCATTGTGGATGTCGCGACCGACGCCCTCGTCATCGAAGTCACCGGCGACACCGCGAAGGTGGAGGCGCTGCTCAGGGTGCTTGAGCCTTACGGCATCAAGGAGATCGCGCAGTCGGGCCTCCTTGCGATCGGACGCGGACCGAAAAGTATCACCGAACGCGTCTTCAAGAACTAGGAGCACGCGCACCGCGCCCGGAGATCGAGTAGATCGACCGCCGCCGTGTCGAGATCGTCATAAACCAACCAAGAAGGAGAACCAACACGTGACCGAAATCTTCTACGACAAAGATGCCGACCTCGACCTCATCCAGGGCAAGAAGGTTGCCGTCATCGGCTACGGTTCGCAGGGTCACGCGCACGCGCTGAACCTCCGCGACTCCGGGGTGGAGGTCGTCGTCGGGCTTAAGCCCGACTCCAAGTCCGTCGTGAAGGCGCAAGAGGCCGGTTTCACCGTTCTGCCCTCTGCCGAGGCGGCCGAGTGGGCCGATGTCATCGTCATCCTCGCGCCCGACCAGCATCAGCGCGGACTCTACGCCGCCGACATCCAGCCGCACCTCGTCGCCGGTAACGCGATCCTCTTCGGCCACGGCTTCAACATCCGCTTCGGCTACATCACCGCTCCGGAGGGCGTCGACGTGATCATGGTCGCCCCCAAAGGACCGGGCCATACCGTGCGTCGCGAGTTCGAGGCCGGTCGTGGCGTTCCCGTCATCGTCGCCGTTGAGCAGGATGCCTCAGGTCAGGCCTGGCAGCTCGCCTGGTCATATGCAAAGGCAATCGGCGGCCTCCGCGCTGGCGGTATCAAAACAACCTTCACCGAAGAGACCGAGACCGATCTGTTTGGCGAGCAAGCCGTGCTCTGCGGTGGCGTCTCTCAGCTCGTGCAGTACGGTTTCGAGACTCTCACCGAGGCCGGCTATCAGCCGCAGATCGCCTACTTCGAGGTGCTTCACGAGCTCAAGCTCATCGTCGACCTCATGTGGGAGGGCGGCATCGCCAAGCAGCGATGGAGTGTCTCTGACACCGCCGAGTACGGCGACTACGTCTCCGGTCCGCGGGTAATCGACCCCCACGTGAAGGAGAATATGCAGGCCGTTCTCGCCGACATCCAGTCCGGTGCCTTCGCCGAGCGTTTCATCGCCGACCAGGATGCCGGAGCACCCGAGTTCCTCGAGCTTCGCGCCAAGGGTGCCGCCCATCCGATCGAGGCCACCGGCAAGGAGCTGCGTGCGCTCTTCGCCTGGAAGCAGGTCGACGAGGACTATACCGACGGCAGCGCCGCGCGCTAGTCGTCTTCCACGAGTCGTCCCCCGAAGAGGCCCCGGTCATTCGACCGGGGCCCTTTCGCCGCCCTGCCCCGTGCATAACTCCTGCAATCTGCGGGTGCGCCGGCGCGATTGCCCGGATTGCCGGGATACTGCGGCCGGTGCGAACATTTTTGCCGGAGTTATGGGTGAGGCTGGGGGGATGACACCGCCGATCGCCGCTCGGGTTCGCCGGGCTTTCGCGACCACGGCGATGGCCCTCGTGCTGCTGTACGTGCTGATCGATGTGGTGCTCCAGTTTCTTCCGCCGCACTTCTCGGTGCTGACCGACGCTGAGAGCGACCTCGCCGTCGGGCCATTTGGCTGGGCGATGAACCTCAACTTCTTAGCCAGGGCGGCGATGAGCGGATGTGTAGTGGTGGCGGTCGCACTGCTGGCTCCGGCGTCACCAGTGCGGAGAGTAGGGTCCGTGTTTCTCGCGCTTGCGGGGCTGTTCTCGGCGGCCCTGGTGCTTTTCCCGACGGACGTGAACCTCCCCGGCGAGTACGGGATGACCCCGCGCACGACGGTCGGGTTCGTACATGTGCTGTTCGCGACATCCGGATTTCTCGCCGTGCTCGCGGCCATGGCTCTGCTCACCTCGTGGATAAGACGACCCCCGGTGCTGAACGGCTTCTTCGTGGTTGCGCTCGTCGGGCTCGGGCTGCTCGGCGTGAGCGTTGCCCTTGTGCCGCAGGTGGTCGGCCTTACCGAACGGCTCTG
>JBKJLH010000004.1:0-45087 GCA_046597035.1 Lacisediminihabitans sp. | reverse complement strand
AGCTGAACGTGATGGTCGATGAGTTGAATGCCCTGCCGTCGTCGTTTCCGACGGAGCACTGGACGGCCATCCACCTGGACCTGCGTCGGCTGCTCGACCGCGCGGTGCGCTGGCAGGTCAATCAGGGCGGGTCGCAGTCGGTCGGGGACGTGGTCGCGCAGTACAAGCCGCAGGTCGACCTGCTGCGCGCGAACCTGGTCGACTATGTCCAAGGCGGGGACCTGAAGCGCCTCCGCCTGCTGCTCGAGCGGGCCGAGGGGTGGGGCCTGCCGGGGAGTCTCGGTCGCCGCTGGAGCGAGCTCTTCGAGGCCTTCGTGTTGCTGGACGTGGCGAAGATCGCGGCACGGGAGCGCGCTCCGATGGCCGATGTCGCGGCGGTCTATTACACGGTCTATGACCGCTTCGAGGTGGACGATCTCCTCGAGCGCATCACCAGGCTGCCGCGGAAGGACCGCTGGCAGGCGCTGGCCCGCGCGGCCCTTCGCGACGACCTGTATTCAACCATCGCGGACATCACAACCACGGTGCTGGAGACAACGGCCACCGGCGATGCAGAGGAGCGTGTCGCTGCCTGGCGGGCCCTCAACCAGGAACAGCTCGAACGGGTCAGGAGCGTGTTCGAGGAGGTCAACGCTCTCGGCCAGGACGACATGGCCTCGCTCTCCGTCGCGATGAGGCAGTTGCGATCCATCGTGCGCCGCTGAGGGGCGGGCGTGCCGGAAGCGCCAACGATCATCAGGGAATGATCACTTGTGGGCTCAATCCGGTCCGAATTGGGTGGTAACCCGGTGACGTCGTCAGATCAGGGAGCCCGGTTCGTTTTGCCCGTCCCAGACGAAACGTACCTGTTGGTGCGACCCGGGTAGAACGCCACGAACGACGACAGGACAGCCGCAAGCCCGATGGTGACGGAGCCAACTCATTCGACGGGAAGATGCTTGCCCTCCGCCCTCCGCCCTCCGAACTTGCGGGCTGGGCAACGTACCAGGCACTGTGCTGGATGATGCTCCAAATCACTTAGATGATGTCCGCTGCGATGAAGAAGGTGCAGAGAATCTAGAGCTTTTTCGGCTTGAGCGTCCGTGGCTGCTACTTCACCTGTCCGTCGGCAGCGTCATAGGTCCCGGTGTCCGGAGCATCTGTGAATGCACCGACCCCGCCGATCCCGACCGCGATCCTGGCTTCGGGGTGGTTCAAGTCGAAAGCCGGAGACTCGGAACGGATGCGCGGAATCGAGGTGAAGTTATGACGCGGCGGCGGACAGGACGTCGCCCACTCCAGCGAGCGTCCGTAGCCCCACGGGTCGTTCACGGTCACGCGCGGTGCGGTGCGGGCGGTGATGTAGACGTTGAAGATGAAGGGCAGCATCGAGACACCGAGGATCATCGCACCGACGGTGGACAGCTGGTTCATCCAGGTGAAGCCGTCCTGCGGCTGGTAGGTCGCGTAGCGACGCGGCATCCCCATAACCCCGAGCCAATGCTGCACGAGGAAAGTGGTGTGGAAACCGATGAACAGCAACCAGAAATGGATCTTTCCGAGACGCTCGTTGAGCATCTTGCCGGTCCATTTCGGCCACCAGAAGTAGAAGCCACTGAACATGGCGAAGACGACGGTTCCAAAGACCACATAGTGGAAGTGGGCGACGACGAAATAGGTATCAGACACATGGAAGTCGAGCGGCGGTGAGGCAAGGATCACCCCGGTGAGACCACCGAATACAAAGGTGATGAGGAATCCGATCGCCCAGAGCATTGGCGTCTCAAAAGTGATTGAGCCCCGCCACATCGTCCCGACCCAGTTGAAGATCTTCACTCCCGTCGGCACGGCGATGAGCATCGACATGAGGGAGAAGAACGGGAGGAGGACCGAGCCGGTGACATACATGTGGTGCGCCCACACCGTGACGGAGAGCGCCGCGATGGTGATTGTCGCGTAGACGAGAGTCTTGTACCCGAAAATCGGCTTACGACTGAACACTGGAAAGACCTCGGAGACGATACCGAAGAAGGGCAGCGCGATGATGTACACCTCCGGATGCCCGAAGAACCAGAAGAGATGCTGCCAGAGGATCGCACCACCGGCCTCGACGTTGAAGAGATGTGAGCCAAAAACCCGGTCTGAACCGAGCGCGAAAAGCGCGGCCGCGAGCACAGGGAAGGCCATCAGTACCAGGATCGAGGTGACGAGGGAATTCCAGACGAAGATCGGCATGCGGAACATGGTCATTCCGGGCGCGCGCATTGTGACGATCGTCGTGATGAAGTTCACCGCTCCGAGAATGGTCCCGAATCCACTGAGAGCCAGGCCGAAGACCCAGAGGTTACCGCCGAGAGACGGCGAGAAGGTCGTGGTCGACAGCGGGACGTAGGCGAACCAGCCGAACGCAGCCGCACCCTGGGGGGTGAGGAAGCCGGCGACGGCGATGAGCGAACCGAAGCTGTAGAGCCAGTAGGCATAGGCGTTGAGACGCGGAAACGCGACATCCGGAGCTCCGATCTGGATCGGCATCAAGAAGTTCACGAAACCGGCGAACAACGGCGTCGCGAACATCAGCAGCATGATCGTGCCGTGCATCGTGAAGAGCTGGTTGTACTGCTCCTTCGTCGCAACGACCTGAAGGCCGGGCTCGAATAGCTGCGCACGGATGACGAGTGCCATCACGCCGCCGAGGAGGAAGTACATAAACGAGGTGATCAGGTAGAGGTACCCGATTCTCTTATGATCAGTGGTGGTGATCCAGCCCACCAGGATATTGCCCTTCGGGCCGACGCCTGAGGTCGTGAACTGGCTCGGACCCGTGGTCGTCGTTACGTTCGGTGCAGGTGCTGTCGCTGTGCTCATGATCTTCGCTCTACTTCTCGGCCGTCGGTGCTTTGTTGCCAGGCTGGTTGGTATTCGTGTTGTACTCCGGGCCGAGGATGCCGGTTTGGCCCTTATCGGCGAGACTCTGGATGTAGTTATCGAACTCGGGTTGGGTAACGACCTTCACCTGGAACAACATCAGCGAGTGGTAGTCGCCACAGAGCTCTGCGCACTTCCCCTTGAAGGTGCCGAGCTTGGTCGGCGTGACGTACTCGTAATTGTCTTTGCCAGGAATGTTGTCTTTCTTGTACAAGAAGTCGATCACCCAGAACGAGTGCGAGACATCGCGACTACGAATCTTGATCTCGACGCTCTTGTTGACCGGGAGGTAAAGAGTGGGGATTTTGGAGCGGTCGACGCTGCCGTCACTGTTTTGAAGCTCCTGGGCTTGGATGCCCGGTGAGTTCACGCCCTTCCCACCGGGGCCGACACCGGGGTAGTTGAAGTCCCACGCCCATCGTTTGCCATAAACCTCTACCTTGACGTCGGGGTTCTTCACGACATGCTCGATCGAGTTCTGCTCCTTCGCCGTGAAAGCGAAGAAACCTAGCACGAGGATCAGCGGCACGACCGTATAAAAGATCTCGATCGGGAGGTTGTACCTCAGCTGCGCTGGCAAGCCGGTCTGGCCCTTGCGACGGCGGTAGACGATTGCGGCCCAGATAATAAGACCCCAGGCTATGATCCCGACGGCGAGAAGCACGATCCACGAGGTCACCCAGAGGCCGGTGACACCAGCGGTGTGGTTGGTCGCTCCCTCGGAACCTGGAGGTAAGAAACCCCGGAGTTGCGACTGGCTGCAACCTGCCAGGATGACGACGAGCGTGAGCGCAATTGGAGCTACTGCCCATCGAAGACGTCGGTTGGAGCGCACCTGGAACCTCTCGGATGACACGGACTTACAGGACAACTACTGGGTTGAATCCCAGTTCATTTGGTGCTTCCAGCCTACTCCGCAGGACGCGTGCTCCCGGACCGGAATACCCACCCGAACCGGCGAATTCCCTGAGATCGAGCACCAAATAAAGGGAACCGCCGATGACGATTCCCTTCTCTGGACGCCGCGTGGGAATGAGCTGTAAACGTCCCGTCGGCCGGGGCCCGAAGGCTAGTTGAAGCTGTCTCCGCAGGCGCAGCTGCCCGACGCATTGGGATTATCGATGGTGAAGCCCTGCTTCTGTATGGTGTCTTCGAAATCAATAGTGGCCCCGTCAAGGTACGGCACGCTCATCTTGTCGACGACGATCTCGACACCGTCGAAGTCGACGGTTGCATCACCGTCGAGCAGTCGCTCATCGAAGTAGAGCTGATAGATGAGTCCTGAGCATCCGCCGGGCTGGACGGCCACACGAAGGCGAAGATCATCCCGACCCTCCTGCTCGTAGAGGCTGCGCACCTTGGTAGCGGCGGTGTCGGTGAGACCGACGCCGTGCGCGGCCGAGGTCTCGGACGTCGTCTCGACGGACGTGATTTCCGTCAGCGTGGTGTCGGTCATGACAACTCCTTAGGGTCGATGAGATCTGCTTCCAAGTGTAAGCACCAGAAGCCACCTATTGTTCCTGTGACCTTCGGCGCGGTCTCAGGCGCGCAGGTTGAGACGGGAGAGCAACACCGCTTCGGTCAGGATGGCTCGCTGGAAGACACCGAGGTGCAGCGACTCGTTGGGGCTGTGGGCTCGCGAGTCGGGATCTTCGACACCGGTGACGAGAATCTGCGCGGCGGGAAACATCTCGACAAGGTCGGCGATGAACGGGATAGACCCACCGATGCCGGTCTCGACCGCCGGTACACCCCAGGCGTCTGTCATCGAGGTCTTCGCTTCAGCGACGGCCCAGCCGGTCGTGTCGACCAGGAATCCGTTACCGGTGTCGACATCGTCGATTTCGATGTGTGCGCCGAACGGAGCACGGGCGCGAAGATGGGCCTCGAGTGCGGCGAACGCATCCGTGCTCGGTTGTCCGGGGGCGATGCGAGCACTGATCTTCACGCTGATCGAGGGCGAGAGCGTGTTCGAGGCATTCGCGATCGAGGGTGCGTCGATGCCGGTCACCGTGATGGCAGGCTTCGACCAGAGGCGACTGAGGATGGTGCCGGATCCGATCGGGGTGACCCCGTCGAGCAGCGCAGCCTCGTGTCGCAGCTGCTCCTCCGGGTAGTCGGGGGTATCGGCCTCCCGTGAGGTGAGTCCCTCGACGGCCACCGATCCGTGCTCGTCGTGCAGCGTGGCGAGCAGGCGGATGGTGGCGAGCATGGCATCCGGAACCGCTCCGCCGAACATACCGGAGTGCGAGGCGTGCCCGAGTGTCGACACCGTGAGCCGGAAGGTGACGTTGCCGCGAAGGCCAACGGTGAGGGCGGGAGTATTGATATCCCAGTTGTCGGAGTCCGCGACGACGATCACATCGGCGGCCAGTTCTGCCTGGTGCGCGCTGAGGAAGTTGGTGAATGACCGAGATCCGAACTCCTCCTCGCCCTCGATGAAGAGAGCGAGTCCGAGGTCGAAGTCCTCGCCCACGGTCTCGACGAAGGCGCGGATGGCGGCAACGTGTGCCATGACGCCGGCCTTATCGTCGGCGGCACCACGCCCGTAGAGGCGATCGCCGCGCACGGTGGGCTCGAAGGGAGCGGAATCCCAGTCCTCGTCCTTGCCGGGCGGCTGCACGTCGTGATGCGCGTAGAGCAGGATCGTGGGCCGACCGTTGCGGGCTGCTCGGGTGGCGAGCACGGCAGGTTGGCCGAGCGGGGCATCCGTGTCAGTACCGATCGGGGCGCGAGCCACCTGCACCGTCTCGAAGACGTTGAGTCCAGTGACCAGCGCTGCTACGGCATCCGCGCTATCGCTCACCTGCTGCGGATCGAAGGCCGCCCAGGAAACCGAGGGGATGCGCACCAGTTTCGACAGGTCGGCGACGGCGACGGGGAACCCACCTGCGACTGAGTCGCGAAGAGTCTGCAGGAGTTCTGGACGTGTGGGCGTTGGAGAAGACATGAAGGTAATCTTAAGAGAAATCGACCGGTAGGGATTCTCAGTGGCCAAGTCAGACAGCTCAAGTAAGACCGACCCGGCGAGCGGATACGACCTCAACACCGACAGCATCTCGAGCGGTAAGGGTCATGCCACCCCGACGCGCAGAGAGCGCGAAGCGGCGAACCTGCGTCCGCTCGTCTCGAGTGACCGGAAGGCCGGCAACAAGGCATCCCGCGCCAAAATGAACGAGGCCCGCGAGAAGGCCCGCGTAGGCATGGCGAACGGGGAAGAGAAATATCTTCCGACCAAGGACAAAGGTGCGCAACGTCGCTACATCCGCGATTATGTGGATGCGCGCTGGAGCGTGGGCGAGCTGATCATCCCGGTGATGTTCCTGGTGATCATCCTCACCTTCATCAAGGACGCCCTTCTCCAAAACATCGCGATCCTGGCCCTGTGGGGCTTTTTCCTGATCGCCGTGATCGACTGCATCGTCGCCGGGGTTCTCATTCAGCGCAAATTCACGGCGAAGTTCGGCGCGGACAAGGCGCAGAAGGGCAACCGCTGGTACACCGCCATGCGCGCCCTACAATTGCGCCCGATGCGGCTTCCGAAGCCGCAGGTGAAGCGCGGAGCCTTCCCGGCGTAGGGAGTTCGCTCGCGCGGCCGCCGCGCTCGCGCGCCCGCCGCGCTCGCTCGGCCACCGCGCTCGCTCGGCCACCGTGCCCGCAATCCGGGTCGTTTCGGACAAACGGGGCCGGCATGCTGGCACGGTTTGTCCGTTGTGGCCCGGATGCGCGCGGGCAAATCGTCAAAGCGGGTGCCCGTCCAAGCGGGCGAGTCTCGCCAGTCCGCGGTTGATTGACCGCGCCCACATCGGCCCGCGATAGAGGAATGCGGTGTACCCCTGCACGAGGGTTGCTCCGGCGGCGAGGCGTTCGGCGACGTCGGCAGCGGTGTCCACCCCCCCGACCGAGATCACACAGAAGTCCGCGGGAACGGCCGCACGGATGATGTGCAGGACAGCGAGCGATCGTGCCGCAAGCGGCGTACCGGAGAGTCCGCCCGCGCCGGCAGCCTCAACGATCGCAGCATCCGTCACCAGGCCATCGCGGGACAGGGTCGTGTTGGTGGCGATGATGCCGGCCAGGCCGAGTTCCACCGCGAGTTCGGCGATACGGCCCACCTGATCATCGGTGAGGTCGGGCGCGATCTTCACGAGCACGGGAGTGTCAGCCGCCGCGTCATTCACCGCGGTCAGTAACGGGGCGAGTTTGTCGAGCTCTTGCAGTCCGCGCAGACCGGGAGTGTTCGGGGAACTCACGTTGACCGCGAGGTAATCACTCACCGGAGCGAGCAGTCGGGCGCTGACGACGTAGTCGGCAATCGCGTCGTCCACGTCGACCGCGCGGCTTTTACCGATGTTCGCGCCGATGATGGGACGGATGCCGCGGGCGAGCTCGCGGGCGAATCGCGGCGCAGCATCCGCCGCTCCACGATTGTTGAATCCCATGCGGTTGACGACCGCGCGGTCCTGGATCAGTCGAAAAAGTCGCGGACGCTCGTTGCCGGGCTGCGCGATGGCTGTGATCGTCCCCACCTCGACATGGCCGAATCCGAGCTGGCCCAGCCCTCGGATTGCTCGGCCATCCTTGTCGAATCCGGCCGCGACGCCGAATGGTGAGGCGAATCGCAAGCCGAGGGTGTCGACGGCAAGCGTCGATACCGGGCGACTGAGACGACCCAGGATCGCCCCGAGCCCGATGCGAGGAAGCCAGCGGATCACGTCGAGAGCGAGATGGTGCGCGGTCTCCGGGTTGAGCCGAGTGAGGACGAGCCTAAAAAATAATCGATACATGCCACGTCGAGGCTACCGGCCCGGCGGCGCACTTGGCCCCCAGCGACCTCAGCTCTCAGCGATCTCTGCTCTCAGCGATCTCTGCTGCGGCATCATGTTCGACGCGAAGAAGCGTGATGGCTGCCTCGAAGTCCTCGAGCGAATCGAAGCCCTGATATACGCTCGCGAAGCGCAGGTAGGCGACCTCGTCGAGCTCACGCAGCGGAGGCAGGATCGCGAGACCGATGTCGTTGGCGTCCACCTGGGACGCGCCGGTTGCCCGAATGGTCTCTTCCACCCGCTGGGCGAGCATGGCGAGGTCGGTGTCGGTAACCGGACGTCCCTGGCATGCCTTGCGCACCCCAGAAACGATCTTCTCGCGGCTGAATGGCTGCACGACTCCGCTGCGCTTGACCACGTTGAGACTCGCGGTCTCGGTCGTGGAGAAACGCCGTCCGCAGTCCGGGCATTGACGACGGCGGCGGATGGACATCCCATCGTCGCTCGTTCGTGAATCGACGACGCGGGAGTCGGGATACCTGCAGAAGGGGCAGAACATGGTGATGACAGGATACCGCGTGCGGCCGATCCGCCGGAGGCTACGGTCTCGAGAAGCGGGCGGTGATCGCGGCGGCGTGCGCGGGCAGATCCTCGGCGGTTGCCAACGCGACGACCTTGTCCTCCACGGCCTTCAGCGCATCCCGGTCGTAGCGGATGACCTGTTGTGGCCGAAGGAAAGTGTAGGTGCCGAGGCCCGGGGTGAATCGGGCCTGCCCGCCTGTCGGGAGCACGTGATTCGAGCCGGCGAGATAGTCACCGAGACTCACCGGCGAGTGCGGGCCGAGGAAGATGGCTCCGGCGCTCTCGATCAGATCGAGCACCGCTCCGGGATCGATGGTCTGGATTTCGAGATGCTCCGGCCCATAGACGTTACTGAAGGCTGCCGCAGCAACCATGTCGTCGACGAGCACCACAGCGGACTGGACACCTCGGAGAGAGGTGTCGACGCGAGCGCTATGCGGGGTGAGGACTGCGAGCCGAGCCAGTTGCGACTGAACACTGTCGGCAAGTTCGAGGGAGTCGGTGACGAGCACTGCGGCGGCCAGTTCGTCGTGCTCGGCCTGGCTGACCAGGTCGATGGCGACGAGAAAGGGATCGGCCGTCGCATCCGCAATCACCAGGATCTCGGTGGGGCCAGCTTCGGCGTCGATGCCGACCTGCCCGCGCACGATGCGTTTCGCGGCGGCGACATAGACGTTGCCGGGTCCGGTGATGACCTGTACGGGATCGAGGCTGAGCCCCGGCACCCCCCAGGCGAACGCGCCGATCGCTCCAGCACCGCCCATGGCGTAGACCTCGTCGATGCCGAGAAGACCGGCAGCGCCGAGGATGGTGGGGTGGATGCTCCCGTCGAACTGCCGCTGCGCCGGCGAGGCAAGCGCCACCGACGACACCCCGGCAACCTGGGCGGGTACCGCGTTCATGACGACACTCGAGAGATACGCCGCCTTGCCACCGGGCACATACAGGCCAACGCGTGCTACCGGACTCCAGCGCTGGACGACCTCTGCACCCGGACCGAGGGTCGTGACCCGTGGCGTGGGCAATTGAGCCTCTGACGCCGCACGAACCCGCACGATCGACTCCTCCAGAGCATCGCGCACCGGCACGCTCAGGGCGCGAACGGCGGCCGAGATATCCGCGACATCCAGCCGTACGCGTGCCGGACGTACCCCGTCGAGCCGTTCGGCCTGGTCGAGGAGTGCGGCTTCGCCGCGTTCGCGAACATCGGAGATCAGGTCCTGTGCGATGGAGGTCGCGGCCGAGATGTCAGTAAGGGACCGGGGAACGAGGGCGAGGAGTTCGGCGCGACTAGGCTTGAGGCCCCGGAGATCAATGGTCTGAATCATGGCGTTGCAATCTTAGGGGACCCTCTCTGGCACCTTCGTGGGAGCCCGCTGGTCGCCCAGCGGGGCAGGGCAGTCGACACAGAATTGATACACCTGAATGGATGAGATGTTCCCCGCGGCCACACCGGAAGAACCAGACGGTATCGCCGCGTTCAAGCATGCCTTTCGCCGGCATGCCGCGGGAGTCGTCGTGATCACCGCGCTTACCCCGGAAGGCGCGCCGGTCGGTTTCACCGCGACATCCCTCGCCTCGCTCGCCGCCGTCCCTCCACTGGCGACCTTCAACATGGCGCAGGTCGCGAGCGCCTGGCCCGCCGTTTCCGGCACAGACTGGGTGGCTATCCAGACCATGGGCGAGCGGACGCGTCATCTCGCGCAACGGATGTCGGGCGACCACCAACTGCGCTTCGAAGGTGACCACTGGGCGCCAGGTCCCCACGGACTCCCGATCCTCGAAGGAGTCACATCCTGGATGGTGGGACGCATCGTCGAGCGCTTCCCTGTAGCGAACAACGTCGTGGTCGTGGTTCAGATCGAAGAGGGAGCCCTCGGTGAACCGGATGCCGCCCTGCTCTATCACGAACGTACCTACCTGAAGCCGGGCGATCCGGTCTAGCCGCGTTGCTCTCTTTGTAGGTTCGAGCATTCCCCACCGGTCTTCGTAGGCGCGCCGGTCCGAGTGCAGTGCCGTCTCGAAATGCAGGAGTCCCAGCATCCATCGCACCTCATCAGCCCTATTCCGTCACACCAGTCACACCGGTTCCTGCATTTCGCGCGGGGGTACACAGGTTTCAGGGACCTGCGGGCAACACCGGTTGCATCGGTTGCACCGGTAGCGGTGGAGGATGCGGCGAGCGTGACGGTGACGTTCGCCACTGGCACCCCGAGCCGACCCATCTCGTTCGACTCAACGACGAGAGCGCAACGCGCCCACCCCGATCAGCTTGCGGAGAATCGCGCTACAGCGCTGGCAGGCCTGAGCTCAGACCACACAGTTCGGCCCGAGGAGGGATTTGAGGTCACCATAGAGATCGGCGTTGACCGACACCGGGAACGGGATCTCGAACACGCGCGCGGTCTCGCCCTTGACGAGCTTGAGTCGCACCTCGGTGTCGCCCGAATGCCGGATCAGCACGTCATTCAGCTGCGTCACCACATCCGTTGTCGCCCGGAATTCCGGCATCGAGATCGTGAGGGGTCCAGAGCCGAGGCTCTGACCGAGATCGGGCGTGAACATGCTGGACGCGTGCAGATTCATGCCGTCGTCCCGCAGGCTCACGCGTCCGCGAACCACCACAATCGCGTCATTCGTGAGCGCGGGCGAGAACTCCTGATAGGCCTTGCCGAGGAACATCACGGTGATCTCCCCCGCAAAGTCCTCCACGGTGATCAGCCCGTACTGGTTGCCGGAATTGCGCGCGGTGCGGTGCTGCACCGAGGTGATGAGGCCCGCGATCGTCACGTGCTCGCCGTCGCCGGCGACCTCGCCGCCCAGCACCTCCGTGATGCTGTTTCCGGCATGCTTAGCGAGCTGGAGCTCGAGACCGGCGAGCGGATGATCCGACACATACAGCCCGAGCATCTCGCGCTCGAAGGCCAGTTTGTCGCGCTTCGACCACTCTGGGCGATCGGGGACCTGGTTGACCGCCTGCGGTTCGTCCCAGAGGCTGTCGAAGTCGAAACCGACCTGGCCGTTGGCTTCGGCGCGCTTGTCGCTGACGGCAGAGTCGATGGCATCCTCGTGGATCTCCAGCAGCGCTCGTCGGGTCGCTTTCGTCGAATCGAACGCGCCCGACTTGATGAGCGACTCGACGGTGCGCTTGTTGGCCACCTGGATCGGCACCTTACGCAGGAAGTCGTGGAACGACTCGAATCGGCCCTTCTCGTCGCGAGACTTCGCGATCGCCTCGACCACATTGGTACCGACATTCCGGATCGCGCCGAGCCCGAAGCGGATGTCTCCGACACCCACCTCGGCGGGCACAGCGGTGAAGTCCCCGCTCGACTCGTTCACATCGGGAGCCAGCACTCGGATGCCCATCCGCCGACACTCGCTCAGGTACATCCCGAGCTTGTCCTTGGAATCGCCGACGCTCGTCAGGAGCGCCGCCATGTACTCGGCGGGATGATTCGCCTTGAGATAGGCGGTCCAGTAGCTCAGGACGCCGTAGCCGGCGCTGTGGGCCTTGTTGAAGGCATAGTCGGCAAAGGGCATGAGGGTGTCCCAGAGCACCTTGACGGCCTGGGCGCTGTACCCGTTGCCGTTCATACCGGCCTCGAAGTCGGCGTACTGCTTGTCAAGCTCCGACTTCTTCTTCTTCCCCATGGCCCGCCGCAGCACGTCGGCCTGGCCGAGCGTGAACCCCGCCACCTTCTGGGCGACCGACATCACCTGCTCCTGGTACACGATGAGACCGTAGGTGATGCCCAAGCTCTCCCGCAGCGGCTCCGCGAGCTCCGGGTGGATCGCGTCGATCGACTGCAACCCATTCTTGCGCAGGGCATAGTTCGTGTGGGAGTTCATTCCCATCGGGCCCGGCCGGTACAGCGCGATCACCGCGGAGATGTCTTCGAAGTTGGTGGGTTTGAGCTGCTTGAGCAGCGAGCGCATGGGCCCACCATCCAACTGGAACACGCCGAGCGTGTCTCCTCGAGCCAGCAGGTCGTAGGTCTTCTGGTCGCCGTCGAGGTCGAGGTCTTCGATCACGAGCGTGCTCCCGGTGTTCTTCTCGATCATCCGCAGCGCGTCTTCGATCACTGTGAGGTTTCGAAGCCCGAGGAAGTCCATCTTGATGAGCCCGAGCGACTCCAGCGGTGGCTGGTCGAACTGGGTGATGATCGCGCCGTCGTCCTCGCGCTTCATGATCGGCAGCACGTCGATGAGCGGTTCCGCCGAGAGGATCACCCCCGCGGCGTGCACTCCCCACTGGCGCTTGAGATTCTCGATGCCCCGCGCGGTCTCGAATACCGTCGCGGCATCCCGGTCCGTTTCAAGCACGGCACGGAAGTCGGCGGCCTCCTTCCATCGCGGGGCGGCCTTGTCGAGCACCTCGCTGAGGGTGATGTCCTTCCCCATGATGGCCGGGGGCATCGCCTTAGTGAGCTTCTCGCCCACCGAGTAGGGCATCCCGAGCACGCGGGCGGAGTCCTTCAGCGCTTGCTTCGCCTTGATCGTGCCGTAGGTCACGATCTGGGCGACGCGGTCGTCCCCGTACTTCTCCGTTACATAGCGGATGACCTCACCGCGTCGCCGATCGTCGAAGTCGACATCCACATCGGGCATCGATACTCGCTCCGGGTTGAGGAACCGCTCGAAAATGAGGCCGTGTGCCAGGGGGTCGAGTTCGGTGATCCCCATCGCGTAGGAGGCCATCGACCCCGCGGCGGATCCGCGTCCAGGCCCGACCCGGATTCCCTGTGCCTTTGCCCAGGTGATGAAGTCCGCGACGACCAGGAAGTAGCCGGGGAATCCCATCTGTTTGATGACGTCGACCTCGTATTTCGCTTGGGCGAGGTGCGCCTCAGAGGGAGCATTGTGGAAGCGCCGCAGCATGCCGGCGTCCACTTCCTTCTCGAACCAGGTGGCCTCCGTCTCGCCCTCCGGCACCGGGAAGCGCGGCATGAGATTGCGGTGTTCGAACGAGACATCGCATCGCTCGGCGAGGAGGAGCGTATTGTCGCAGGCCTCGGGATGATCGCGGAACAGATGCCGCATCTCCGAGGCCGACTTGAGATAGAACTCGTTCGAATCGAACTTGAACCGGTTGGGGTCATCCAGGGTGGACGCGGACTGCACGCAGAGAAGCGCCGCGTGGGCGGTGGCGTCGTGGGCATGCGTGTAGTGCAGGTCATTCGTTGCAAGCAGCGGAAGTTTCAGGTCTTTGGCGAGGCGCAGCAGATCTTCCATCGTTCGGCGCTCGATATCGATTCCGTGGTCCATCACCTCGGCGAAGAAATTGCCCTCCCCGAAGATGTCCCGAAAGTCCGCGGCGGCCCTTCGGGCCTCGTCATACTGGCCGAGCCGCAGGCGGGTCTGCACCTCGCCGCCCACACAGCCCGTCGTGGCAATGATGCCCGCGCTGTACCGGCTGAGCAACTCACGGTCCATCCGTGGCTTGAAGTAGTAGCCCTCGATCGATGCAAGCGACGAGAGGCGAAATAGGTTGTGCATCCCCTCGTTGTTCTGGGAGAGCAGGGTCATGTGCGTGTAGGAGCCCGAACCGCCGACGTCGTCCTGATTCTGGTGGTTCGCGCCCCATTTGACGCGGGTGCGATCCTGGCGGGCGGTGCCCGGAGTGATGTAGGCCTCCGTGCCGATGATCGGCTTCACCCCGTTGGCCGTGGCCTGCTTCCAAAAGTCGTACGCCCCGAACATGTTTCCGTGGTCGGTCATGGCGATCGCCGGCATCTTCTGCTCGGCGGCCGCCGCCATCAGGGGGCCGATCCGGGCCGCGCCATCGAGCATCGAATATTCGCTATGCACGTGCAGGTGCACGAATGAATCGTTGCTTGGGGGCAATTCCTGAGCCTTACTGACCGGGGGTGGGCATCTAGCTTAAGCCTCGGTCAGTCGCCGCGCAGCACGTCGAGCGCGTGTTGCAGGTCGGCCGGATACTCGCTCGAGAAGAGCACCCGCTCACGCGTTCCCGGGTGTGTGAAGCCGAGCTGTTTCGCGTGCAGCCACTGCCTGCTGAGGCCGAGCCGGCCGGAGATCGTGGGGTCAGAGCCATACATCGCATCGCCGACACAGGGATGCCGCTGGGCGGCCATGTGAACCCTGATCTGGTGCGTCCGGCCGGTCTCAAGATGCACCTCGAGCAGCGAGGCGCTGGGAAAGGCCTCGAGCGTCTCGTAGTGCGTCACAGAGTTCTTGCCATCGGAGGTGACCGCGAACTTCCAGCTGGACGAGGGATGCCGCCCGACCGGCGCGTCGATCGTGCCGGACAGCGGGTCGGGATGTCCCTGCACGACCGCGTGATAGATCTTGTCGACCTCGCGGTCGTGGAATTGCCGCTTGAGCTCCGTATAGGCACGTTCACTTTTCGCTACGACCATCAAGCCACTCGTGCCCGCATCGAGTCGATGCACGATACCGGCGCGCTCCGCTGCGCCGGAAGTGGAGACGCGAAACCCCGCACCGGCAAGGGCTCCGAGCACGGTCGGGCCGCTCCAGCCGACGGAGGGATGAGCAGCCACTCCTACCGGCTTGTCGACCACCACGATGTCGTCATCGTCATAGACGATGCCGAGGTCCGGCACGATGACGGGCACGATCGAGGGAGCGACTTTCGGCTGCCAGGAGACCTCGAGCCAACTCTCGGCCCGCAGTCGGTCAGACTTTCCGAAAGTGACTCCGTCGACGACCACTCCTCCGGCTTCGGCCACCTCAGCGGCGAAGCTCCGGGAGAAGCCCATCAGCTTCGCGAGAGCCGCATCGACACGCTCCCCAGCGAGCCCGTCCGGTACGGGGAGGCTTCGCGATTCCATGGGAGTGCCTATCTGGGGTCGGTTCTAGGGATGTCGCTACTAGGGATGTCGGTGCTGTCGATGTCGGTGCTGTCGATCGGTCGTTCGGTCTCGGCGGGCGCCCCGACCGCACCGGTGGAGGGACGATCGGAAGCCTTCCGGCCGTCGAGTCCGATCCCCCGGATCGTCAGCAGGATGAATAGTCCCATGCTCGCGACGATGAACGAGTCCGCGATATTGAAGATGGCGGGGAAGCCCTGCACCTGGATGAAGTCGACGACGTGCCCGACGCCAAAGCCGGGCGCCCGGGCGAGCCGGTCCGTGAGATTTCCGGTAGTACCCCCGAGCAGCATGCCGAACAGCACGGCCCACCCCACCGAGCGGATCCGTCGGGCGAATCCGAGGATGAAGATCGTGACGGCGGATGCGGCGATCGAAAAGACCCAGGTGGACCCACTCGCGATGGAGAAGGCCGCACCCGAATTCTTGACGAAGTGAAACTGGAGGAGGTTTCCGATGGCCTTCACCTGCTCGTTCTCCGTCAGATTGCTGACGATGAGGAATTTGGTGAGCTGATCGAGACCGTAAACGACGACCGCGACGAGAGCCAACACGATAAGCGCCCGAACACTGATCGTCGAGCCGCTCCTTTTCGACGCGGAGGCCTTCGCCTGCGGTTCAGTTGCCGCCAAAGCCCTGGAAGCTGGCCGGCGGCGGGGTCTGCACGTTCTCGGAAGCCCCGAGATCATACGATCCGCCCGTTGCCGGTACGCTCTCGAACGGAGCAGCTGACGCCGGAGCAGCCGACACCGGGGCCGCGTGATCCGTGGTGGCGTGATCGGTAGTGGCGTGATCTGCAGTAGCAGAGACCGGCGCCGGTGTCCCGGCGGCGGCAGAAGGCTCGCTAGAGTCGAGCTCCTTCAACTGTCCCTCGATATAACCCTTGAGCTTCAAGCGGTACTCCCGCTCAAACGTGCGCAAGTCGTCGATCTGGTGCTCGATCGTCGTCTTCTGCTGCTCGAGGACCGCCTTCTCACCGTCGAGTCGGGAGATCTGTGAGCGTTGGGCTGCCTCGGCCTCGCTCACAACCCGAGCGGCTGTGGCGTGTCCCTCGGCAATAAGCACATCGCGCTTCTCAATGCCATCGCGCACATGCTCCTCGTGGAGTTTCCGCGCGAGCTGCAACAAGTTGTTGGTGTTGCCCGAATCGATCGCGTTCTGGTCGGGCGAGGGGTACGAGATCGGAGCCGGCACTGGTACTGGTACCGGTACGGCTTCGACCGGAGCGGCAACCGGGGTCTCCCCGAACCGCGGCAACGCCTGCGCAGCGAGCTGGCCCTGCTCGGCAGGGGCTTGGGGCTGAGGCGCCTCGGAAAGAGCGGCAGTGCGCTGGAGCTCGCTGATGCGGGACTCGCCCGCGACGAGCCGCTGGCGAAGCTCCTCGTTCTCCTGGTTGAGACGACGAAGCTCCACGACAACCTCGTCCAGGAAGTCATCGACCTCGTCTTGGTCATATCCCTCGCGGAACTTGGTCGGCTGGAATCGCTTGTTGACTACATCTTCAGGCGTAAGTGCCATGGGTGCCACCTCATAAACAATCATTTGGTACAGCGCTAATAACAGTCAGCTAACGCTAGCAAACTGGTGGCCCGATCGGGTCCTGAGACCGCGTGGTAATCGACCACGGTCCCAGAGTACACAGGAGGGCCTGTGCTTCCGTGGCTACGGCGCGCCGCACCCCGATTGAACTGAAAAAATCGTTGAGGAATTAGTCAAACCATGAGGGCGGATGCCACGGAGATCAGGATGAGCGTGACGATCATCACAGCGCTCCAGGCGAAATCGAGCGCAAACCCTCCGATGCGGATGGTGGGGATCACGCGTCGGACCACCCTGATCGGTGGATCTGTCAGTGCGAAGACGAACTCGGAAACGATGAGCCCGAAACCTTGTGGCCGCCACCCCCGAGAGAAGTTGCGTACCAAATCGAGGATGAACCTGCCCCAGAGCACGAAAAAATAGAGCATCAGCAGGTAGTAGGCGATAGTGGCGGGGATGGAGAGGGGAGATGTCACTTTGTCAGACTAGAGCGCGAGCGCGGGCAGGGGTTACCGAGACAGGAGTAGGACTGCTCAGGACTGGGCGAAGAACGACGCGTCGACGTCGGATTCGACCGAGGCCTGGTCGCCGCTCACTGCGACGTGCGCCGGTGAGAGCAAGAAGACCTTGCTCGTTACCCGCTCGATTTTGCCGTACAGGCCCTGCGAAAGTCCGCTGGCGAAATCGACGAGTCGACGCGCCTCCGGCTCACTCATCTGCGAGAGGTTGATGATCACCGGGATGCCGTCCCGAAACGCCTCGGCGATGGCTTGGGCATCCTTGTACTGGCGGGGGTGGACGGTGAGGATCTCGTTCATGTCTGAGTGTGACGCATTCTTCTGCGATGGTGCACGGCGGAGCGGGGTGACTGGGGCCCTGGTGCCGGTGGACTGGGGAGCCTGGTGAGACTCCCGCGCCTCCCTGGCGACAGGTGCCGCAGCCGCAGCTGCAGGAACGGATTCTTCGTAGTCGAACTCCTCATCGGCGAGGCCAAGGTAGACCATGGTCTTGCGAAGTGGGTTAGCCATTACGTGCCTCCTGTGGTGGAACTGATGAGTTCAGATTAACCGGGCGTCGGCCGGTTTCCCGTGATTGCGGAACCAATCCGCAGGTGTGTCGCGCCCTCGAGGATGGCCTCACGGTAGTCCCCAGACATTCCGGTGGAGATGTAACGCGCACCGGGCGCGAGCCGAAGCATCCGCTCCGACGCTTCGCGAACCCGCACGAATGCTGGTCGCGGCTCTTCACCGACCGGGGCAACCGCCATCACGCCGAGGAGTTCGAGCCCTTGGGTCGCAAGTACCAGTTCTGTAGTGCGCTCCAATTCGTCGAAATGGACTCCCCCGCGGCCCGGGTCGTCGGTGAGATTGAGCTGAACGAAACACTCGATCGACGTTCCGTCGGTGCTGCCGAGGGCTTCTATGACGGATGCCCGGTCGAGCGAATGCACGGAGTGCGCGTAACCACGCACCTGTTTGGCTTTTTTGCTTTGAAGCTGACCGATGAAGTTCCAGCCGAGGTCGAGATCTGCGAGCTCCGCCGCCTTGGCCTGGGCCTCCTGGTGACGGTTCTCTCCCATCTCGCGCACCCCGAGGGCATGGAGCTCTCGCACGAGGGATGACGGCTGGAACTTGGTCACGACGATGGTCGTGATCTCATCTCGGCCGCGCCCGGCCTCGGTCGTTGCCGCCAAGACCCCCGCGCGCACCTCTTCGAGACGCTCGGCGAGGGAAGGATTACTTGAGGAAGTCGGGGACATCGAGGTCATCATCACCGTCATCGAACACCGGGTCCTTTGGTGCGGCTGGAACCTCGGACTCTGCGGCCCAATTCGGCACACTGTTCGTCTCCGACCCGACGGCACCGGTGGCAGTCGTCGCCGACGCGAACGCGGCGGCTGGCTGCGCCACATCCCCGGTATTTCCCGGCGCACTGCCACGCCGTTCTTCCTTCTTGATGATCGGCTCTCCCCCGTCGAAGCCGGCGGCGATCACGGTAACCCGCACTTCATCACCGAGAGTGTCGTCGATCACGGCGCCGAAGATGATGTTGGCCTCCGGATGCACGGCCTCCTGCACGAGGCGGGCGGCGTCGTTGATCTCGAAGATTCCGAGGTTGGATCCGCCCTGGATCGATAGCAGCACGCCATGGGCACCGTCGATGGATGCCTCGAGCAGAGGGCTGGCAACGGCGAGTTCCGCCGCCTTGATCGCGCGGTCCGCCCCGCGACTCGAGCCGATCCCCATGAGCGCTGATCCGGCGCCCTGCATCACCGACTTGACGTCCGCGAAATCGAGGTTGATCAGCCCGGGGGTCGTGATCAGGTCTGTGATGCCCTGCACTCCGGCGAGGAGAACCTGGTCGGCAGTCGCAAAAGCCTCAAGGAATGAAATGCCGCGGTCGCTGATCTCGAGGAGACGGTCATTGGGCACGACGATGAGCGTGTCGACCTCTTGTTTGAGTGCGGCGACTCCGACGTCGGCCTGCGCCGCACGCCGCTTGCCTTCGAACCCGAATGGGCGCGTGACGACACCGATGGTGAGCGCGCCGATCGACTTGGCGATGCGGGCGACGACGGGGGCGCCGCCGGTGCCGGTTCCGCCTCCCTCTCCGGCGGTGACGAAGACCATGTCTGCGCCAGCGAGTGCCTCTTCGATCTCTTCCGCGTGATCCTCGGCGGCACGACGTCCGACCTCGGGGTCGGCGCCGGCGCCGAGTCCTCTCGTGAGCTCACGGCCGACGTCGAGCTTAACGTCGGCATCGCTCATCAACAGCGCTTGGGCATCCGTGTTGATGGCGATGAACTCGACGCCACGAAGGCCGAGTTCGATCATTCGGTTGACGGCATTGACTCCGCCACCGCCAATGCCGACGACCTTGATCACGGCGAGGTAGTTTTGGTTCGATGTCACGTCCGGCCTCCGGTAGGAACTTTCAACCTGTACCTGAGCGTTAAAGTTATGCCCGGTATAGATTTCTTGTCTTGAAGTTACGGGGCACGGCACCATGCCACCGAGAGGCAGTCCAGCGTGTCGCCACATCGCCGCGAAGATTGAACCGTACGACGAGTGTCAGCTGCCGCCAAGCACGGGATGGGTCGGCGCAGAGACGTCGTACTTCGTAGTCGTTCCGCCGACGGAGATCACTGCGGCGAGCACCTTGGCCTTCAGCGCAGACTGCTCCGCGCTGCCCCAGACGACCGACTGCCCGGTCGCGAGGGTGAGCGTGACGTCATCCGCAGTCTGGGCGGTGACCGTGTCGACCTTCTTGAGCAGGTCCGCCGGAAGGGCGAGTAGCACCCCCACCGCGGCGACGAACGCCGGACTGCCCTGTGCTGATCCTCCCAGTTCGATCAGTGGAAGGCCTGGCTGGCGATCAGCACCGCTCTCGATGACGATACCGGCAGGATCGACGACCGCGAAGCCGCTCGATGTCGCGAGGGTGGCGATCGGTGCCCGTTCGGCGATGCGGATGACCAGGGTGTTCGGCGGCACCGTCTCGGTGACGAAACTGCGAATCAGGGGGAACTTACCGAGCGCCCGTGTAATCGAATCGAAGTCGACGAGCGCGAGCGGACGACCGATCTGGCCATCGACCGCCGCACGAACGCTCGCTGCGCTCACCCGCGAGGCACCCTCGATACGGATCGTTTTGAGCGAGAGGAGCGGCGAATAAACCGCCCCGGTCACGAACCCGACCACGAGCAACAGTGACAGCGCGCTGACAAGCCAGGTGATCCGGCGACGACGCGAGCGCCGCGTGAATCGACGTGCCTCCCCCCGTTCGTACAATCGGCGCGCCTTCTCTGCACGCTTCAGATCATGCCGGGCTGCGGCATCCAGCGAGCGCTCAGGCGCCGGCGCCCGTGGTCTACGCCAGCGGCGTCGCGGCGGGGTCGATCTGATCGACCCGGTCGCTGCTGGCGGAAACGATGCTGACGTGGGTGGTGCAGGCGCGGGCTTCGACTTCGGAGCCTTTCGTTGCGAGTCTGCATGGGGCTCGACTGTGCGTGGAGGAGTTGCCCCGGAGGTCGGACCCGGCGAGCGATCGAAGCCCTGCGGCCTCTTCATGGTGCCTCGCCTGTCAGTCCACCCTGGGGCAGCGCAAGGGTGTCGAGCAACTGCGGGATCACCCGATAGATGTCACCGCCGCCCATCGGCATGACGAAGTCGCCCTCCCGGGCGATCGAGGCGGCGTAGTCCGCAGCATCCTGCCATCGGTCGAAGTAGTGAACGCGAGAGGGATCGTGAAAGAGTCGCGTGATCAGCTCCCCGGTGACTCCCGGTTCCGGGTCCTGGCGCGCGCCGTAGATCGGAACGACGATCGTGATGTCGGCAAGGGTCTCGAAGGTCTCAGCGAACTCTGCTGCCATCTGCTTCGTTCGCGAGTAGAGATGTGGCTGGAAGATCGGAATGAGGCGGCCGGTCCCCACTACTCCGCGGGCCCCCGAGAGAGCGGCCCTGATCTCGGTGGGATGGTGCGCGAAGTCGTCGTAGACGCTCACTCCACGCACGCGTCCGCGCAGCTCGAAGCGTCTTTCGGTTCCGTCGAACAGAGCGATCGCGTCGAGCGCACCCTGCGGCGCGAAGCCGAGCGACACCAGCACACCGAATGCCCCGGCGGCATTGACTGCATTATGCAGCCCGGCGACTCTGAGACGCGTCGCGTAGTCGGCTCCCCGGTAGTTCAGGGTGAAAGCCACCGTCTCGGCACTGTCGATTGAATGCAACCGGATGTCGGCATCCGCATGTTGTCCGAAGGTGAGCACGCGGTGATCCGTGAGGTGCCTCGTGACGGAGACGGCGCGAGCGTCGTCGCTCGAGATGACGACCCGCTCGGATGCCCGGCGCGCGAAGGTCACGAAGGCCTCCTCGAAGGCCTCCTCCGAGCCGTAATGGTCGAGATGATCCGGGTCGACGTTGGTGATGAGGGAGATCGCGGTGTCGTAGAGCAGAAAGGAACCGTCCGATTCGTCCGCCTCAACGACGAAGACCTCCCCAGCGCCGGTCGCGGCGCTGACGCCCAGCGATCGGATCACCCCCCCGTTGACGAAACTCGGATCCGCCTCCAGAGCCAGCATCGCCGTCACGATCATTGCCGTCGAGGTGGTCTTCCCATGGGCTCCGGCCACCGCGACGACACGATGGTTCCGGGTGAGCCAGGCGAGGGCCTGCGCACGGTGAACAATGGGCAGTCCCCGCTCGCGAGCGGCCACGAATTCGGGATTGTCCTCGGCGATGGCTCCGGTCACGACGAGCGTGTCGGCGCCCTCGATATTCGCGGAGTCGTGACCGATGGTGACGGGGATTCCGCTTGCCCGGAGTGCCTCCACCGTCTCCGTCGCACGGATGTCCGATCCGGTCACCGTGAGACCCGCCTCGACGAAGAGATGCGCGATACCACTCATCCCGGCCCCTCCGATGCCGACGAAATGCACCCGCCCGAGGTGGTCGGGCACGGACTGGGAAAAATCTGACTTGATCACCGGGTCACACCTCCGGTGGAAGCACGGGCGTCATTCACGAGGTCGACCATGCGATCGGCTCCATCGAGCACCCCCACGGAGAGTGAACGGGCGGCCATTCCCGCAATCAGTGCACGGTCTTCGAGAAGGGGAACGAGACTCTCGAGCACCCACTGTGGAGTGAAATCCGAATTCTCGACGATGAGCGCTCCTCCGGCCTCGACGACGTCGCGGGCATTGAGTCGCTGCTCACCGTTTCCGATCGCCAGCGGAACGTAGACGGCGGGCACCCCGAGAGCGCTGAATTCGCTCACAGTCGCAGCGCCGGCTCGCGCGACGGCGAGGTCCGCGGCGGCAAGGGCGAGGTCCATCCGGTCGCAATAGGGCACCAGCAGGTAGTGCACCATCTCGGAGGGAGCGAGATCAGAGCGCTCTCCGGTGATGTGCAGGATCTGCCAACCGGCCCCGATCACCGTCGCGGCGGCAGCGTTGACCGTCTCATTGACGTGCCTCGCTCCCTGGGAACCACCGGTCACGAGCAGTGTCGGGCGAGCCGAAGAGAGCCCGAAGAACTCGAGGGCTCCGCGGCGTTCGGCCGGTCGATCCAGGGACTCGATCTCCTGTCGGAGCGGCATGCCAACGAAGCGGGCATGGGGGAGGCGAGCGGCGCGGAAGGCAGTCCCGACGTATCGGGTCAGACGTGCCCCGAAGCGATTGGCGATACCCGGTCGGGCGTTGGCCTCATGGATGGCGATAGCGACCTTCTCGCGCCGGGCGGCAAGATACGCGGGGGCGGAGACGTAGCCGCCGAATCCCACGACGACATCGATCCGATGCTCCCGGATCAGCGCGCGGATCTGCGCGACCGAGTGAGCGAACCTGGCCGGAAACCGAACAGCGGCTGCGTTCGGGCGACGGGGAAATGGCAGTCGGGCGACAATCAGCAGCTCATAGCCACGAGCGGGAACCAGACGGGATTCGAGCCCCTCTGCGGTACCGAGTACCCGGATGACGGCATCCGGTTCGCGAGCGATGATCCGGTCGGCAACCGCGAGCAGGGGGTTGACGTGGCCCGCGGTTCCCCCACCGGCGAGGAGATACCGCGTCACCGCAGTCGACCGCCGGTCGTGGGCACTCCAGCCGGCGCATGCCGCGCGAACGACAGTACGATCCCGATACCGAGGAGTGTGGTGACCAGAGCGGACCCTCCGGCGGAGATGAGCGGCAGCGGCACCCCTAACACCGGTAACAGTCCAAGTACGACAGCGATATTGACGAAAGCCTGCCCGATGATCCAGACCAGTACCGCGCTCACGGCGATGCGGGCGAACGCATCGGTGGTCGGGCGCGCCCGGACGATACGCACAAAGGTGACCGCCAGCACGAGAAGAAGCACGAGTACCAGGATCGCCCCGATGAGCCCGAGCTCCTCTCCAACAATCGCGAAGATGAAATCGTTGTCGGCTTCGGGCAGCCAGGACCACTTGAGCTTGGAGTTACCAAGCCCCACACCGAAGATGCCTCCGGAGGCGAGCGCCCACCAGCTGTGAACGGTCTGCCAGCAGAGACCATTGCGATCGGTGTCGGTCTGGCAGCCGTTGATCACTGCCGCAATTCGCGACGCGCGGGAACCCGACCCGAGCGCGATGGTGGCACCTGCGATACCGATCAAAACAAGGGGAACCGCGAACAAACGCAGGTTCACTCCGGCAAAGAAGAGCGCGGCGAAAACGATCGCGAGCAGGATGATCGCCGTTCCGATATCGCCTCCGAGTACGACGAGCGCAATCGCAATTCCAGTCGGGATAAGGAGTTTCAGCAACTCCCGCCAGTCGTCGAGGCGATCCTGCATGCCGGCGAGAGCTTTGCCGAGCCAGAGCACAAGCGCCACCTTGATGAGCTCTGAGGGCTGGGCGGTGAAGCCGGCGATATTGATCCAGTTGCGGTTTCCATTGATTTCGACGCCGATATGTGGCACGAAAACCAGGAGCTGAAGCCCGATGGCGATCGCGAGAAACCGACCGGCCCACTTCTTGTAGAAGAATGCGGGGAGGCGGGCCGCGATCAGCATCAGGGGCACACCGATCGTGGCGAAAAGCACCTGGCGGATGAAGCCGTTGAAGAAGTCGCCGCTCGCCGTGAACGATTCGACCGCCGACGATGAAAGAACCATGATCAGCCCGAACACCACGAGGAACAGCGTCGTGCCGAGCAGCAGGAAATAGCTGCCGGTCTCCGCCGCGAAGAGTCGCTTGACCGCGACGACGGCGGCAGGGCCCCGGGACTCCTCCGCAGCAGTCTGCCGGGCGGCCGGCTTACTCTTCGACAGTGCGCGCGGGAGGCTCGTCGTCATCCGTGCCCCCTCCTCGCGATTGTCGTACCGCGTCTGCAAATCGGTTGCCCCGATCGGCGTAATCGGTGAACTGGTCCATCGATGCGGCCGCCGGTGCGAGCAGTACTGTGTCCCCGCGTCGGGCAGCCGCGGCCGCCAGTCTCACGACCGTCGGCATCACCCCTTTAGTGTCAGCGGTGTCGACCTCGAACAGCGGCAGCTGCGGCGCGTGTCGCGCGAACGCCTCCCGCAGCGCGGTTCGGTCGATTCCGATCAGTACGGCGGCGCGCAGTCGGTCGCGGTTCAGGAAGACCAGTTCGTTGACATCCACACCCTTCAGCAACCCGCCGACTATCCACACCACCGATTCGAAGGATTCGAGAGCGGCCTGAGCCGCGTGGGGGTTGGTGGCCTTCGAGTCGTCCACCCAGCGGATACCGCCACTTTCGAGAATCGTCTCGGTGCGGTGAGGATCCATGCGAAAGGACCGCAGCGCCGCGCGGATGTCAGGAGCCGAGACCCCGAACGACCGGGCGAGCGCGGAGGCCGCGAGCACGTTCGCAATCATGTGCGGTACCCCGAGGCCGACGGTCTCGAGCTCGTGGACGGTGGTGATCTCGATGGCGGCACGCCAGCGGTCAGCAAGGAATGCCCGATCCACCACGATCTCGTTGACGAGGCCGACATCGCTCGGGCCGGGCACGCCGCGACCGAAGCCGATCGCGCGGCATCCGTCCACCACCTCGGCCTCTTCGACCAGTTCGCGAGTCGTGTCGTCTTCGAGGTTGTACACGCAGGCGATCCTGGTGCGCTCGTACACCGTGCCCTTGGCGGCACGGTAGGCCGCAGCCGAGCCGTGCCAGTCGAGGTGATCGTCCGCGACGTTGAGGCAGACGCTCGAAAACGCCGACATCGACTGCAGGTAGTGCAGCTGGAAGCTCGACAGTTCGACGACGAGCGCGTCGAATCCGGTCGGATCACGCACGGCATCGAGTACCGGGATGCCGACGTTACCGCAGGCGATGGCCCTCTTGCCGCCAGCGAGCAGCATTGCCGTGGTGAGCTGGGTGGTGGTGGTCTTGCCATTGGTACCGGTGATGGCGATCCATTCGGCAACGGTTCCGGAGCGATCCCGAAGGCGCCACGCCAGCTCGATGTCGCCCCAGACCGGCACGCCGGCCCGGGCGCACCAGGCCACGAGCGGATGCGTCGGGGCGAACCCGGGCGATACCACCATGAGCTCCGGGTCGAACGCTTCGAGCTCCGACTCCAGATCGGTGAGGGCCAGGCGCACGCCGATCACATCCAGCAGGTCTGCCCGCTCGTCGTCGGCCCGATTCGCCAACACGACGAGCTCCGCGCCGAGCTCCGCGAGCGTATCCGCCACCGAGAACCCGGTCAGGCCGAGACCGAGCACGGCCACTCGGAGACCGGCCCAGTCCGAGTTCCAGCCGGTGAGTGCCGCCAGGTCATCCGCAGTTCGTGTCATCAGGGAACCCGTGACAGCCATTCGAGATAGAAGGTGCCGACGCCCGCCGCCACGAAGAGGCCGGACACGATCCAAAAACGCACCACGATCGTGACCTCGGCCCAGCCCTTCATCTCGAAGTGGTGATGGAGGGGACTCGCGCGCCAGATACGTTTTCCTCGGGTGGCTTTGAAGTAGACGCGCTGCACGATGACCTGGCCGGTGATGATGAGAAACAGGCCGCCGAGCAGGATGAGCAGCAGCTCGGTGCGGGAGAGAATCGCGAGAGCGGCGAGTGCTCCGCCGAGCCCGAACGACCCGGTGTCGCCCATCGTGATCTGGGCGGGAGAGGTATTCCACCAGAGGAATCCGATGAGTGAGCCGACGATCGCCGCCGCCACAACCGCGATGTCGAGCGGGCGAGAGACGGTGTAGCACTTGAAGAGGTTGTCGCCGATTTTCGTGCTGAAGCAGGACTGGTTCGACTGCCAGAACCCGATGATGATGTACGAGCCGATCGCGAGTATCGATGCACCCGCGGCAAGGCCGTCGAGACCGTCCGCGAGGTTGACGGCATTGGTGGTGGCCGTCGTGATCAGCACGATCCAGGCGATGAACAGGATGATTCCGACGGTGGTGCCGAACACGACGAGAAAGTTGAAGTCGAGGTCCCGAACGAAGGAGATCGAGGTTGAGGCCGGTGTTCGGTGGTTGGCGTCCCGATACACGATTGCGATGATGCCGAACACTGTGGCGACAATCACCGTGCCGAAGATCTTCCACCAGCCGGCGAGCCCCACACTGTTCTGCCGCTTCACCTTGAGGAAGTCGTCGATGAAGCCGATGAGGCCGAGGCCGCTCATCATCCCGAGCACCAGGATTCCCGTACCCGCGACCGAGTCTCCGCCCACGAGATGTCCGACGAAATAGCCGATGATCGCCGCGGTGATGAAAACGATTCCACCCATCGATGGTGTCCCGCGCTTCATCACGTGCGCAGTGGGAGTGTCCGCTCGATAGAACTGGCCGAGCTTCAGCCGCCGGAACGCCCGCGCAAACAACGGCGTCAGCAGCAGGGTGAAGATCATACTGACGCCGCCGGCGGTGAGGAGCGCAATCACTCCGTCACCTCGCCGAGGCGGTCGCCGAGAAAGCGGAGGTTAGCGGACTTCGACGATTTCACCAGGACGACATCGCCCGCGCGTAGGTCGTCACGCAAGCGGTCGTAGGCCTCATCGGCGGTCGCAACGAGCATCGACTCCCCGTCCCACGAACCCTCCAGGCCAGCGGCATTGTGGATGTGCCGCGCACCGTGGCCGACGACGATGAGTTTCTGGATGTTCAGGCGCACCACAAGCCGACCGATGCGGTCGTGCTCCTCGGTGGCGTACTCCCCCAGTTCCGCCATTTCGCCGAGGATCGCGATGGATCTCTGGCCCGGCTCGATGATCTGGGCAAGTGTCTTGAGCGCCGCCGACATCGAGTCGGGACTGGCGTTGTAGGCGTCGTTGATCACGAGGACGCCGTCTGATCGGGTCAGCAACTCCATGCGCCAGCGTTCCGCACGCGGCACCGATTCGAGAGCCGTGATGGCGATGTCGAGATCGACACCGAGTTCTCGGGCGACCGCAAGAGTCGCGAGCGCGTTCATTACGTGGTGCTCGCCGATGATCCGCAGCTGCACCGATCGGCGTACGTCCCCCTCGATGAGCGTGAACGAGGTGCCGGATGCCGTGGCGCGGAGGTCATCTCCGCGCAGGTCGGCCGAGGCATCCAGTCCGAACCAGACGGGCCGGGCCCGGGTGACAGCCGCCATGGCAGCGACGCGCTCGTCGTCGATGTTGAGCACGGCGACCGCATCGGCTGACAGCTCTGTGACGATCTCGGACTTCGCCCGCTGGGTCTGCTCGATGCCGCCGAATTCACCGACATGGGCCAGTCCCACCGTGAGCACTACTGAAATGTCCGGCACGGCGATGGCGACGGTGCGGGCGATGTGCCCGATACCGGATGCCCCCATCTCGACCACGAGAAAGCGAGTATCGAAGTCGACAGACAGCATAGAGAGCGGCGCGCCGACCTGGTTGTTGAAGGAGCCGGAAGGCGCGATCGTGGCGCCAACGGTCTCGAGTACCGCCCGCAGCATGTTCTTGGTGGTGGTCTTGCCGTTGGATCCGGTGATGCCGATGACCTTCAGCGCACCGGTCGCCCGCACGGTGGCGACGACAAACCGAGCAAGATCCGCGAGGGCCGTGAGGGTATCCTCGACCACGATCTGCGACACCGCGAGTTCGAGTTCGTGGTCGACTAGGAGCAGTACCGCGCCCTGGTCGATCGCGGCCTTGGCGAACAAATGACCGTCGGACACCTGCCCGGGCATGGCGATGAAGATTGACCCGGCAGTGACGAGCCTGGAGTCGGTCTGGACCGGGCCTCGAATATCGTCGAAGTCATGGGCGCCGGGCGCGAGGCGAAGGGTGCCGCCGACGGCCGCCGAGAGCTCGGCAAGCGTAAGAGAGATCACCTAGTCCCAGCCCGCCTCTCGCAGTGCCTCTCGGGCTTCTGCACGGGCGGAATACGGCGTTCGCTCGCCCCGGATGTCACGGTAGTCCTGGTGCCCGGGACCGGCCCAGAGGATCGAGTCACCCTCCTGTGCGAGCGCCACCGCCACGCGTATCGCCTTCTCCGGCGGGCTGATCTCGTGGAGTTCCGCCTGGTGCTCGGCGAGATTCGCACCCTCGATGAGGGTCGCGCGAATTGATACCGGGTCTTCGAATCGCGGATGGTGGTCTGTGATCACCAGAATGTCAGAGCCCTCGGATGCAACTCTTCCCATCTCGAGGCGCTTGGTGGCATCGCGGTCACCGTCGGCACCGAAGACCATGATGACCCGCCCCGTGGTGAACTTGCTCACGGCGCCAAGGGTGTTGAAGAAGGCATCCGGACTGTGGCCGAAGTCCACGTAGACGCTCGGCCCATGGTCGCGGGAGACGCGCTCGGTGCGCCCGGGAAGATAGGCCTCGATGCCGTCCGCGATCGCCTGGCCGATGGCTTCGAGCTCGAAACCACCCTCCACCAGCATCACGATCGCGAGGGCGGCGTTGGCGGCCATGTGCCAGCCGATGAGGGGAACGTGGGTCGTAATCGAGCGACCCTCCGGGCCGGTGAGGGTGAATTCCACACCGGACGCACGCTCGTCGAGGATATCGACGTTCCACTCCCCCACCACGCCCACGGTCGCAGAGATCGTGGTCACCGGGATGCGGGAGCGGTCGACGACCTCTTGGCCCCAGGCCGTGTCGAGTGAGACCACGCCGCGTTTGCCACGCTCCGGCTCGAAGAACGCGAGTTTTGCCTCGAAGTATTCGTTCATATCGGCGTAATCGTCGAGGTGATCGTGACTGAGGTTGGTGAAGGCCACCACATCGAACATGAGCCCGTCGACCCGGTTCTGTGTGAGGGCCTGGGCGCTTACCTCGACGGCGACCGCGCGCACCTCGCTTTCCCGCATCCGGGCGAGAAGGGCGTGCATCTCGCTCGCCTCCGGTGTCGTAAGCCTCGAGACGACGGTCACCTCACCGATGTGGCGCTCGGCGGTAGAAGAAAGCCCTGTGACGAGGCCCAGCTGCTTGAGGATCGCCTCAAGGATGTATGCGGTCGAGGTCTTTCCGTTGGTGCCGGTGATGCCGAGCATCAGCGGTGGATGCTCGTTGGTGCGGTACACCCACGCCGACACCTCTCCGAGGGCCAGGCGCGGCGACTCGACGATCACGATGGGCAGGCCGCTATCAGCAGCGAGTTCGCTTCCGGCCTGATCGGTCAGCACGGCGACGGCACCACTGCCGGCGGCCTGCGACGCGTACTTGGCACCATGACTATTCAGACCCTGGATGCCAACGAACAGATCGCCGGCCTGCACCTCGGTCGAGCGCAGGGTGACGCCGGTGATTTCGATGCCATCGAGAGAGCCGACCGAGTCGAGCCCGAACTCAGAGACGAGTCCGGCGAGAGGCCTGGCGAGCGGATGCTCCGGTCGAAGAACCGGGGGGATCCGTGCAGTCACAGCGTCTACTTCCTCACCATGTCGTCGGCGGATAGGTGGATACCGTTGTCGACGGGGGTACCCGGTACTTTGTGAGCACCTGGGACATGATCTTCTTGAACGTCGGCGCGGCAGCGGCCGAACTCTTCATGGTAGCTGGCTTCGTGTAGGTGACGACAACCACATACTGCGGGTTCTCGGCGGGGGCGATCCCTGCGAAAGAGACGACACGGTCTCCGGTATAGCGCCCATCGGAGGCCATCTCAGCCGTACCGCTCTTGCCCGCCACCCGATAGCCGGGGATCATCACTGCCTTGGAGAGCTCGCCGGCCTGAACGACGCTCTCGAGCATGTTGACGACGGTCTTCGCCGTGCTCTCGGACACCACCCGGGTGCCGGTGGTGGAGGGAACGCCGGTCACGGTGCCGTCGGCCTTCGTGCAACTTTCAACGAGTGTGGTCGGCAGTCGCATGCCCCCGTTTCCGAGGGTGCCGAAGATCTGGGCGACCTGCAGGGCGGTCGCAGAGACACCCTGGCCGTACAGGACGTTGTAGTGGGTCTGATTGTCCCAGGGCAACTTGTTGATCCGGCCCGTCGCCTCACCGGGAAAGTCGACAGCGGACGCCTGGCCGAGTCCGAACTTCTTCATGTAGTCGAGCCGGGTCTGCTCGGGTACCTGGGAACCCAACATCGAGATTCCGACGTTCGAGGAATTCTGGAGCACGCCGGTGAGAGTGAGCTGCTGGATGGGATGCGGTGCGAAATCGTTCACGATAGCGCCGTTCGGCGCCACCCAATGCCACGGAACCGTCGCCGGCATCGTGGCCGAGCCGATCCCGGTGTCGATGAGCATCGCCGCCGACATCGCCTTGAATACCGAGCCGGGCTCGTACTGGGCTGTGAATGCCCGCGAGCCGAAGTTCGCGACCGCCGAGCCATCCACATTGTTGGGATCGACCGCGGGCCAGTCGGCCACCGCCATCAGGTGGAAATCCTTGACCCGCAACACCACGGCGGTGCCGGACTGCGCACCGATCGCGGTGCCCTGCTCCGCTATCGCCTGGGTTGCAAACCACTGCAGGTCACGATCGATGGAGAGCTTGAGCGTGCCTCCAGGTTTCGAGGCCGTCGTGGTGACCTGGCTTCCGGGAATCTGCACGCCGTCCGCACCCCGTTCGTAGGTGGAGCTTCCACTGGTGCTTTTGAGGCAGCTTTTATCATCTCCGAGCTCGAGACCGCCGCCCGGGCCATCCGTGCTCATGTAGCCGGTGAGATTACCGGCGACAGCGCCATTCGGATAGGTGCGCTGGGGATGCAGCTGGAAGACAATACCCGGAATTTTTAGCTTTTCAATGGCGCGTCGAGTCGCCAGATCGACTGCCTTGGTGACCAGCGAATAGTTCGAGGCGGGGTTGTTGGTCAGCGACTGGTAAACAGTGGTGGGATCCTGCGTGGTGAGAGCTGCGATTTCGCCGGCCGCCTGCATCACGGTGACCGTGGTTTTCGTGCCGTCTTTCTCTTTGCGTTTGAACCCGCCGACCGCACTGATCCTCGCGACGTTCGCGGGAGAGACGGTCAGGTCATAGCGGTTGACGCTGTCGGCCAGTACCACCCCATTGGTGTCGACGATGTCCCCGCGAGCCGCGTAGTTGGAAGTCTTTATCGACCGTTTGCTGAGTGAGTCAGAGGTGAGTTGGTCGGCGCGCACGACTTGGATATCGATCAGACGTACGGCGAAAATTCCGACTATCGCGAATACCATCACGATGGCGAGGGCAAGACGACGACGGCTCCGACGCGGGTTGGTCACGGGCGCTTCCTCCGTAAGTCAGGGAACCGGATGGTTCGGATACAGCCGGTCTAGTGGGTGATCGGTGAGGGCAGAGCGGCCGGTGCCGGTGCCCCCGTGCTGGACGCTACAGAACCGGCGCCTGTCGATGCGGCAGGCGCGCCAGAACCGGCACCAGACGCGGACGCCGTGGCTGTCGCAGTCGCTCCGAGTGCCGTAATGTCCGGAGTGATCAACGCATTCGGGGTGTAGGTGGCGGCATCCGCAGCGACCGTCGTCTCCGCTCCCGCGGGTGTTGGCACGCGGGTCACGCCCCCGGCGAGGCTGAGGAAGCCTTGGCTGCCCGTGTTCATCACCATGCCAAGAGCGGATGCCTGTCCGGCGAGGTTCTGCGGGGACTGCAGGGTGTTGAGAGATTCAGCGAGTGCCTGCTGGTCCCGAGACAGTTCACGCTGGCTCTGCTGGAGTCCAGAGATTTGATACGCGCCATCCGATAACCAGATGCTGAGAAGCAACTGGACCATCAGGATCACGAAGAGCCCGGCGACGGCCACGAGGGCGTAGACCACTCGGGGACGGGCGCGCTTCTGGCTGCGGGTCGAGACGATTTCGATGTGGCGAGGGGCGACCTCGACCTCCGCCGGCACGAAGGCCGGCAGATCGATGGCGAGAGTGTTGCTCATGCGGCCCTCCGAATGCGTGTCGCGGCGCGCAGCCGCACAGGGGTCGACCGCGGGTTCGCGGCCTTCTCGCCGTCGGATGCGAGTTCCGCACCGCGCACGAGCAGTCTCAGTTCTGCGCGGTGTTCCGGCAGTTCGATCGGGAGTCCCGCCGGAGCGGTTGAAGAGGATGCCGCGGCGAGGGCCCGCTTCACGATGCGGTCCTCGAGTGACTGGTAGGCGAGCACGACGATGCGACCATCGACGGCCAGGGAGCGGATGGCGGCGGGGATGGCGTGCTCGAGCACCGAAAGTTCCTGGTTGACCTCGATACGCAGTGCCTGGAATACGCGCTTGGCGGGATGCCCGTTGCGTTGGACCGCCACGGGAGTCGCGGCGGTGATGAGTTCGACGAGCTCGGCGGAGCGCACCAGCGGCTTCGCCTCCCGGCTTTCCACGATCTTCTTCGCGTACCGCTGCGCGAGACGCTCTTCGCCGAACTCCCAAAAGATGCGGCGCAGTTCGGTCTCGCTGTAATCGGCGAGGATACGCTCGGCCGTGAGGGGGGAGGTTGCGTCCATCCGCATGTCGAGCGGAGCATCCTTGGAGTAGGAGAACCCGCGCTCCACCCGGTCGAGTTGCAGCGAAGAGACGCCGAGGTCGAAGAGGATGCCCGACACCTCGGGAATCCCGAGCTCATCGAGGGATTCCTCGAAGCTGTCGTAGACGGTGTGCACGAGGTGCACTCGTTCTCCGAATCGCGCCAGTCGCTCTCCCGCGATGGCGAGGGCGTCAGTGTCGCGGTCTAAACCGACGAGCACCAGTTGTGGGAAGCGTTGCAGAAGTGCTTCGGCGTGGCCACCCATTCCGAGCGTCGCATCCACCAGCACGGCACCGGAGTGCGAGACCGCGGGGGCGAGTAGCTCGATGGTGCGTTCGAGCATCACGGGGGTGTGGATCTGATCGTCGACCATGGTTACCGGTGTTCTGAGTTCCTTATTCCTGATCCCCATCCGTCCGACCTGTCACCGGGGAAGTGATGTCAGGGCGAGTCGACGGCTGGGAGTCAGGAACAAGGGCACTAGAAGAGTCCGGGGATCACCTCCTCCGTGATATCGGCGAAGGCACTCTCCTGCTCGGAGTAATAGGTCTCCCAGGCGGTTGTGTCCCAGATCTCCGCACGGTTACCGACGCCGATCACCGTGAGATCGCGCCCGAGGCCGGCATAGGCGCGAAGGCCGGCCGGGATCGTAACCCGGTGCTGGGCATCGGGCACCTCTGCGTTCGCAGCGGAGAGGAGGAATCGCTGGAAGTCGCGAGCCTGCTTGCTCGTGACCGGGGCCTGGCGGACACGATCGTGCACCACTTCGAACTCCCGGGTGGAAAACACGTAGAGACAATGCTCCTGGCCGCGGGTGATCACGATGCCCGACTCGAGTTCAGACCAGAACTTGGCCGGAAGGATGATGCGGCCCTTGTCGTCGAGTTTGGGGGTGTGCGTGCCAAGGAACATCGGACACTCCCCCCTCATTCTCCGGCCTGGATTCAGATAGCCTCCACTTTACTCCACTCCCCACCACAAAACCTAGATATACGCGATCAATTACCCCAAATTGGGGTGAATAAAGCCGCCACACATGGGAAGTAGCTAGTGGAGGGAAATCGACGAAATCGACGCTTCACGAAGCAGAAAAGGGCAAAAAAATGGGCCGATCATTTGATCGGCCCATTTTTGTGAAGTCTGATTATTGTTCGCGCCCGTCCTGGCGCTTATCCCAACGCTCATTCATCCGGTCCATAAACGTCGCTTTCGAGCGGGTCTCAGTGGGACGCGGCGCCTCTTCGAGGGGATGCCGAGGCGAGGAGATCGCGAGGAGCGCGCCGGCAAACATGATGACGAAGCCCGCGACCCCGAGGAGGGGTATCCGCAGCATTACGCCTGCCACGATGACTGCCACGCCAGCCAATCCAATGAGCACGCCGATCACAATGGACCGGTAGGTGGGGCGTCCCCGGCCCGACCCGACGGTCGCGACGAAGTCCGCGTCGTTGTGATAGAGACTGCGCTCCATCTCGTCCAGGAGACGCTGTTCATGTTCTGACAGCGGCATGGTGACTCCCTTCGGGTAAGCGGCACGGTGGTGCTGTTCCCAAGTGTAGGCTCTCGCACCTAGCTAGGCTATGACCGTGCCTGAGAGTAAGCGGTTAGTTGACCTTGTCCAGAATGAGATCGATGTCTTTTTGGATGAGCGGGAGCCGTTACTCGCCTCTATCGGATCAGATCTCGCACCGTTTATCGACTTTTCCCGCGACCTTCTCCGGGGCGGCAAGCGCTTCCGCGCACTGTTCTGTTACTGGGGCTGGCAGTCAGTGACCGGCCATACGACGAGCTTCGATGTCATGCCCGACCGCAATACTCCGAGCGATCTCGACGCGATCGTGCGGGCTGCGAGTGCCCTGGAGTTCTTCCATGCGGCGGCGCTCGTGCATGACGACATTATGGACAACTCCGATACCAGGCGGGGCCTACCGAGTGCCCATAAGCGATTCGAGGCACTGCACGGCGATGGCCGCTGGACCGGGAGCGCGCGTGGATTCGGCCAGTCCGCCGCCCTACTGCTCGGGGACCTTCTGCTGAGCTGGAGCGATGAACTCTTCGACTCCGGACTGCAAGCGCTTGGCGAACCTGCGTCCCGCGTCGCCGCACGCCACGAGTTCAACCTCATGCGAACGGAGGTGACGGTCGGCCAGTACCTCGACATCCTCGAAGAGCGCAGCTGGAAGAACTACCCCGAACCCGAACTCCTGACCCGGGCCCATCGGGTGATCGTCTACAAGTCGGCTAAGTACTCCATCGAGGCGCCGCTCACGATCGGTGCCGCACTGGCCGGCGGATCACCGGAACAGGTGACTGCGCTTCGCGAGTTCGGCCTCCCTCTGGGAATCGCCTACCAGTTGCGGGATGACCTGCTCGGGGTCTTCGGCGATCCCGAGACGACCGGTAAGCCCTCGGGGGACGACCTGCGCGAGGGGAAACGCACAGTGCTTATCGCCCTTGCCCGCACCAAGCTGCCGTCCAACTCCACCAGTGTTCTGGATGAACTTCTCGGGGACCCGGAACTCTCACCCCAACAGGTGGGAATGCTGCAGGCATCCATTCGAAACAGCGGTGCCGTCGAGCATGTCGAGAGCATCATCGACCATAACGTCGCGCTCGCGATCGCCGCGATTGAGGATGCCCCGCTCAGCGGTGCGTCGAAGCAGCAGCTCGTTCAGCTGGCCGACACGGTTATCAAACGCTCCGCCTGACTCGTGCATCCGTCGCGCGTTTGGTCCCCTGCGTTGGGTGTGATCCCACTCGCGCAGGAACCAACCCGACGCAGAGGAACAATCACCGGTGCGTGGGTCGGCGGTTAGAACCCGAGCGCCTGGGCAACGCGGCGCACCTCGGCCTTGCGGCCGGCTCGCAGGGCGTCGATCGGTGGGATTCCGATGCTCTCCTCCGCGGTGAGCAGCCAGTGCATCGCCTCGTCGTCGCTGAAGCCGCTGTCATGGAGCACCAGGAGGGTTCCGCGCAGCTCCGGAAGTGGCTCGCCCTCGCGGATAAACGACTCCGGCACCTTCCAGACGCCGTCGACCTTTGAGGCCAAGAGGCTGTGGTCTTCGATGAGCCGACGTACCTTGCTCACGCCGATTCCGAGAATATCGACGAGTTCGGGGAGCGAGAGCCAGCGGATGTCCGAAGCAGTAGTCACATACGCAATGCTGCCAGAAGCGCGCGTTCCTGCAAACTTCATTATTTTGTTTCGATTCGATTAACTCAAACAACATGCGTCCCCCTAATTGACAGTGTTATCGATCTGTGTCAGCGTTCACTGATGGTGTGATGGCCGTTCTCGGTTTCAGGACGTATCTCGGGGGCGTGAGATGGACGAGGTTTCAGCATGACGAACACATTCGAAGCGGGCGACGCGCGCTCGACCCGGCGACAGGCACGCCGGGCCGACCAAGGCAAATTCTCCCGTGGTCTCTTCACCACCATCCCCATCGTCATCGCCGGCACCATGGCGATAAGCCTCAACGTGACCGGGCCCCTCCAATCCACCGACCTGCGGCGCGAGAAGCCGCGGTCCACTCCCTCGGAGCTGGGCAAGAGTATCCGAGATGCGTTCACCGCGGCGGCGCGGGCCGCGACCAACCCTGCTGCAGCTCCCGTCTCGCAGGCGGCGACGACCATCGCCGCTGCTGCGCCCGCCACCTACCGGGTGGTCGCCGGTGACACCGTTTCTGGTATCGCCGGGCGCTACGGGCTGGCTACCGCATCCGTCCTCGCCCTGAACGGGCTCAGCTGGAAGTCCGTGATTTTCGCGGGCCAGACGCTGAAACTGAGCACGAGCGGCGCAGTCGCCCCGGTGGTTGCGGTCGCCCCGACCCCCACGAGTCGCTACACGATCCAGAAGGGCGACACGATCGGCGGCATCGCCACGAAGTTCGGGCTCGCCACGCAGACCCTGCTGAGCGCCAATGGGTTGGCCTGGACGAGCATCATCTACCCCGGCCAGACCATCGCAATCCCTGGATCGACAGCTGTGGCATCCGTCGCTCCGGCCAGCCCGGTCCGCATCATCGAGGCCCCCTCTTCGGCGCCGTCTGCTGCAGCCTCCAACGGTGCTCCGGTGAAGTACAGCATCGCGAGCGGCGACACCATCGCGAAGATTGCAGCGAAGTTCGGAGTGACCTCGCAGGCCGTTCTCGCGGCCAACAACCTCACCTGGTCGAGCATCATCTACGGCGGCCACACCCTCGTCATCCCGACCGCCGTTCCCGTCCCGGTCGCCTCTGCGACGACCGTCGTGACACTCACCACTGAAATGGCGGCCAACGCGCGCACCATCGTCTCCGTTGGACGCTCTCTCGGTGTGCCGGAATATGGCCTCGTCGTCGCTCTCGCCGCCGCGGCGCAGGAATCCGGGCTCCGCAACCTGAACTTCGGCGACCGTGACTCGATCGGTATCTTCCAGCAGCGACCGAGTAAGGGTTGGGGCACCCGCGCACAGATCCTCGAGCCGACTTACGCTGCCCGACTATTCTTCGGCGGACCGAAAAACCCCAACGCCGCGAACTCCCGCGGACTTCTCGACATCCCGGGCTGGCGAGCGCAGTCAGTGACGGATGCGGCCCAGGCCGTGCAACTCTCCGGCTTCCCGTCGGCCTACGCCAAGTGGGAGACATCGGCCCGCTCCTGGCTCTCGACGATCAAATAGCCCGGCCGAGTTGCCCGGTCTAATAGCCCGGCGGCCGACCAAGATAACGATTGCGGTAATCCGCTCGGTCGGAGGGGCACCTACCCGGTGTTTTAGCCGGGTGATACGGCAGTCGATCCCTAGACTCGAGCAGTGACCACAAGCAGCGATCCCCTGATCGGACGTCTCGTCGACGGCCGCTATCAGGTTCGCTCGCGCATCGCCCGCGGGGGCATGGCCACGGTATATCTCGCGACCGATCTCCGCCTCGAGCGTCGCGTCGCGATCAAGGTCATGCACGGCCACCTCGCCGACGATTCGCAATACAAGGCGCGTTTTATCCAGGAGGCGCGCTCGGCCGCGCGGCTCGCTCATCCGAACGTCGTGAACGTCTACGACCAGGGGCAGGACGGCGAGACCGCCTACCTGGTGATGGAATATCTGCCGGGGATCACGCTGCGTGACCTGCTGTTGGAGCATAAGGTGCTCACGACGATGCAGGCGATGGACATCATGGAGGCGATCCTGTCCGGGCTCGCGGCCGCCCATAAGAACGGCATCGTGCACCGCGACCTCAAGCCGGAGAACGTACTGCTTGCGGACGACGGCCGTATCAAGATCGGCGACTTCGGCCTCGCGCGCGCGGCCTCCGCCAATACGGCCACCGGCAATGCTCTGCTCGGGACGATCGCCTACCTCTCCCCCGAGCTCGTGACACGCGGCGTGGCCGACACCCGCAGCGACATCTATGCCGTCGGCATCATGCTCTACGAGATGCTGGCCGGCGAACAGCCCTTCCGCGGCGAGCAGGCGTTCCAGATCGCGCACCAGCACGCCAACGACACCGTGCCGACCCCGAGCACCAAGAACCCACGGGTGCCCGCGGAGCTCGACGAACTCGTGCTCTGGGCGACGGCGCGGGAGCCCGACCAGCGTCCGAGGGACGCGAAGGCCATGCTCGACCAACTCCACGAGACGGAATCGCTTCTGCGGCTCGAGGAGCCGAATACCGCCGCGACCTCTGCCCAGCGCACGATGATCATGCCCTCCGCGGTCGCTCTGCCGTCGAGCACCGGAGACACGCAGATCCTCACGCCGAAGGCTCGGCATCGCACCGGTCCGATTCTCACCGAGACGGCCAATGCGCTCGCGGCCAAGAGCGATCGGCGGCGGCGCAAAGGATTCTGGTTGTTCGCGCTCGTCATCCTGATCGCCGCGCTTGCCGGTGGCACCGGCTGGTACTTCGGCGCCGGACCCGGTGGGCAGGTCGCGATCCCCGATCTCGCCGGACAATCGCCGGCCGCAGCATCCACGACACTCACCGGGCTCGGGCTCACCGTCAACCCCACCCGAGGAGCGGCGTCGTCGCTCACAGTGCCGAAGGGCGCCGTTGCGGGCACCACCCCCGCCATGGGTGCCCGTGCACCCAAGGGCAGCCAGGTCATCCTGCTGGTCTCCACCGGTCCCAAGAACATCGCCGTGCCAATACTCGTCGGAGAGGCGCAGAACGCCGCCATCCAGAAGATCAAAGACGCCGGCTTCGGATACGACGCGAAAAGCTCATCGAAACAGTTCGACGCCAAGATCTCCAAAGACACCGTGATCGCGGCCCTCGGCACCGATGCGCTCGACCTCACGACGGTGACAACCTATGGCGAGAACCAGCCGATTTCGCTCGTCGTCTCGGTCGGTGCGATTCCGGATGTCGCGGGCAAGAGCTTCACGGATGCCACGAACACGCTGAGCGCGGTAAAGCTCACCGCCACCACCGGTCGTTCGGAATACAGCGACAGCGTGCCGACAGGCAACGTCATCGGGGTGGAAGTCGCCAAGGGCGCGGTCATCCGCCCCGGCGATCCGATCTCGCTGACGGTATCCAAAGGTGTTGAGCAGGTCGCCGTGCCGGATGTCATCAACATGACATGGGATAAGGCTAAGAAGGCGCTGACCGATGGTGGCTTCGTGCCGAGCTACAACCGCTTGGCAGATCTCGTGCCCACTGGCTTCACCGTCAGCAAGACGACCCCTCCGGCAGGCACGATGGTCGACAAGGGTTCGACAGTGAAGGTCAACTTCAACGGCTTATAGTCGCTGCCGGGAGTCGCGCGGACCATGCGCCCGATTGTCAGCCATGCTGGCGAACACGTCGCCGCACGGCTGACAAACGACAGCACGGTCGCGGGAGCACGGGTCAACGCGCGCCGAGCTCCTCGGCCACCAGGAACGCGAGCTCGAGCGACTGCATGTGGTTCAGCCGCGGGTCGCACAACGACTCGTACCGGGTCGCGAGGGTGGCCTCATCGATCTGCTCGGAGCCGCCGAGGCACTCCGTCACGTCATCACCGGTGAGCTCGATGTGGATGCCGCCCGGGTACGTTCCGGCCGCGCGGTGTGCCTCGAAGAAGCCCTTGACCTCGTCGACCACGTCGTCGAAGCGGCGGGTCTTGTAGCCGTTGGGGGTGGTGAGGCCGTTGCCGTGCATGGGGTCGGTGACCCAGAGCGGGTTGGCGTCCACCTGCTTGATCGCTTCGAGCAGCGGCGGCAGGGTGTCCCTCACCTTGCCCGCGCCCATGCGCGTGATGAAGGTGAGGCGTCCCGGCTCGCGGTGGGGATCGAGCCGGTCGATGAGCCGAAGCATGTCGTCGATCTTGGTTGTCGGGCCGAGCTTTACGCCGATCGGGTTGCGCACGCGCGACATGTAGTCCACGTGGGCGCCGTCGAGGTCGCGGGTGCGCTCTCCGATCCACAGGAAGTGCGCAGAGGTGTTGATCGGTGTGCCGTTGCGCGAGTCGATCCGGGTCATCGGACGCTCGTAGTCCATCAGCAGGCTCTCGTGGCTCGTGTAGAACTCCACGCGCTTGAGTTCGTCGAAGTCGGCGCCGGCCGCCTCCATGAACTTGATCGCCTTGTCGATATCGTGGGCCATCTGTTCGTAGCGCACGTTCGCGGGATTTCGGGCGAAACCCTGATTCCAACGGTGGACCTGACGCAGGTCGGCGAAACCGCCCTGGGTGAAGGCGCGCACGAGATTGATGGTGGATGCCGAGGTGTGGTAGCCCTGTACGAGACGACGAGGGTCCGCCTCGCGAGACTCCGGTGTGAAGTCGAAGCCATTGACGATGTCACCGCGGTATGCCGGCAGTGTTACATCGCCCCGCGTTTCGCTGTCGCTGGATCGTGGCTTGGCGAACTGGCCGGCCATCCGCCCCATTTTGATCACCGGGGTGGAGGCACCGTAGGTGAGCACGACAGCCATCTGCAGCACGGTTTTGACGCGGTTGCGGATGGCCTCCGCGGTGGCGCCCGCAAAGGTCTCCGCGCAGTCGCCTCCCTGCAGCAAAAAGGATTGACCGCGCGCGGCCGCCGCGAGACGCTCGCGAAGCACATCGACCTCGCCGGCGAAGATGAGGGGCGGGAGCGTCGCGATTTCGTCCGAGGCGGCCTGGACCGCCGCGGCATCCGGCCACTGGGGCTGCTGCTTGATCGGCAGTGTGCGCCAATGGTCGAGGCCCGCGATCACGGAAGGATCAGCGAGTACGACCGGGTCATCATTGCTGGCAAACACAGGGGGAAGTTCCTCAATGCACTGGGGAGTGGGCTGAAATCAGAAGGGCGAATGGCCCGACTTGACAGCCTACCGGCTGAGTGCAGCCTGCTTTTCCTTGACCGAGGAGGCGTAGACATCGACGTACTCCTGGCCGCTGAGGCGGTCGAGCTCGTACATGATCTCGTCAGTGATCGAGCGCAGGATGAAACGGTCACCCTCCATTCCCTCGAACCGCGAGAAATCGAGCGGCTTGCCGATGACGATACCGATGCGGCGAACCTTGGGCAGGCGAGATCCGATCGGCATCACCTTCTCGGTGTCGATCATCGCGACCGGCACGACCGGCACCCCGCTCTCGAGAATCATGCGTGCGACCCCGGTGCGTCCACGATAGAGACGACCATCCGGGCTGCGAGTGCCCTCCGGATAGATGCCGAGAACCTCGCCGCGGGCGAGCACGCCGAGCCCAGTTTGAAGCGATGCCTCGGATGCCTTACCGCCCGAGCGGTCGATCGGGATCATTCCGGTGGCCTTCAGGAAGTTCTTGATCAGCCACGACTTCGTGCCGCGGCCGGTGTAGTAGTCGCTCTTGGCGAGAAAGCTGATGCGGCGGTCCATCACGAGGGGAAGGAACACCGAGTCGATGAACGACAGATGGTTCGAGGCCATGATCACCCCTCCCGACTTGGGGATGTTCTCATGGCCGGTGACCCAGGGTCGGAAGGCGGTCTTGAGCAGCGGACCCGCAACCAGGTTCTTCATGAACCAGTAGAACATTTGTAACCTACGCCTTCAGAGATTGCCTTACTCTAACGGCTCTGTCGGCCGCTACCGGTTTTCGGAGTGCAGCCGAGCAAGATCGGCGGCCCCGACCACGCCGGCGTCATTCACCAGTTCGGCGATCACGAACTCGGGTTCTGGGTGAAATCCGCGGGCCGGCAGGTGGGAGAGATAGGCCTCTCGAATCGGATCGAGGAGCAGGTCGCCAGCCACCGCGACACCACCGCCGAAGACGAATACCTGCGGATCAAGCACCGCGCTGAGCGAGGCGCAGGCCTGCCCGAGCCAGCTGCCGAGTTCGCGGAGGGCCTTCACCGCACCCGGATCGTCCGCGACGATGAGCTCTGCGACATCCGGTCCGTTCAGGGTGCCCCGCTCTGCGCGCACCGCGGCGAGCCCCAGACCGATGCCGCCGGCATCCGCGATCTCGTTCGCCATGCGCAGCAGCGCCCGTCCGGAGCCGTACTGCTCGATGCAACCGCGCGCGCCGCAGCCGCAGAGCAGGCCGTCGGGCACGATACGCATGTGCCCGAGCTCGGCACCGGCGCCGAATCCACCACGGAACAGGCGGTCCTGGCTGACGATCGCTCCCCCAACGCCCGTGCCGATGGTGAGCATGGTCATGTCGCTGTAGGAGCGTCCCGAGCCGAAGCGGAACTCGGCCCAGCCTGCCGCGTTGGCGTCGTTGTCGATCGTGATGTGCAGGTCGAGCCGGTCGGAGAGGAGCTGGCGCAGCGGTTCACTTCGCCAGGGAATATTCGGCGTGTAGTAGACGATCGACTGCGCCGCATCGATGAACCCGGGGGCGGCAACACCGGCGGCCTGCACCTCGTGGCCGGCGCTCAGACGCGTGATCATCGCGACGACGGCGTCGACGATCTGCCCCGACCCGGTGGTCGGGGTGGGCATCCGGTCTTCCTCGATGATCACGCCGAGTTCCGAGACGAGCGCTCCCGCGATCTTTGTGCCGCCGATATCGATTCCGATTGCATGCACGAGTGATGACCTTTGTTCCGAGACAGACGTGTGGGGGACGTGCAACCGGTGTGGGGCTTTAGCGACGCACCACATAGAGTTTAGACAACGGGGATAGCTTGACCGTCTTGTCCCCTCGCCCCGATAGCGCACGAAACAGCTCCGAACCGGAGCCGTGCCGGCCCTGAAGGAGTAGCCGTGCAGCACTATGACGTACCCGCTCTCGTCGCCGCCGATCCCGACGCAAATGCGACGGATCTGCTGGTCGACCGCGTGAAAGCCACCCCGGATCTCGCGCTCTTTGCCCTACCCACCGCCACGGGGGGATGGAGGGATGTCTCGGCATCCGAGTTTCTCGCGCAGGTTATTGCGCTTGCGAAAGGCCTCGTCGCCGCCGGTATCCAGCCCGGCGACAAGATCGGGCTCATGTGCAAGACACGCTACGAGTGGACTCTGATCGACTTCGCCACCTGGTTCGCCGGAGCGGTGCTGGTGCCCGTCTACGAGACCTCCTCCCCCAGCCAGGTGCAGTGGAACCTCACCGACTCCGGCGCGATCGCCATGATCACTGAGACACCGGACCACTTCGCCCGCTTCGACGAGGTCCACGCGGATCTGCCGCTCATCCGGAACTCCTGGAAGATCAACCTCGGAGACCTCGACAAGCTCACCACGAGCGGTGCGGAGATCACGGACGAGGAGATCGAGCGCCGGCGGGTCATCGCCACGGGTTCCGATCTCGCCACGCTCATCTACACGGCCGGCACCACCGGGCGACCGAAGGGGTGCATCCTCACTCACTCCAATTTCGTGGAGCTCTCGCGCAACGCTGCGCTGGCGATCCCCGAGGTCGTGAACCCGCAATCGAAGACGCTGTTGTTCATCACCACCGCCCACATCTTCGCCCGGTTCATCGCCGTGCTGTGCGTGCACGGTGGCGTGCAGGTGGGGCACCAGGCCGACACGAAGCAGCTTCTTCCGGCAATGGCCTCCTTCAAGCCGACCTTCCTGCTCGCGGTGCCACGGGTATTCGAGAAGGTGTACAACTCATCGGAGCAGAAGGCCGAGGGTGGGGGGAAGGGCAAGATCTTCCGCCGCGCCGCTGCGGTCGCCATCGAGCATTCGAAGGCCCTGGATGCCGGAAACGTGCCGCTCTCGCTTGCGCTGCAGTTCGCCGTGCTCGACCGGCTCGTGCTCTCCAAGATCCGCGCGGCGATGGGTGGAAACGTCAAGTTCGCCGTCTCCGGTTCTGCGCCACTCGGACTTCGCCTCGGGCATTTCTATCGCAGCCTCGGCATCACCATCCTCGAGGGCTACGGGCTGACCGAGACCACGGCACCGATCTCGGTGAATCGCCCGTCGAACTTCAAGATCGGCAAGGTGGGGCCTCCGCTTCCCGGTGTGTCGGTGCGCATCGCCGAGGACGGTGAGATCCAGGCGAAGGGGATCAACATCTTCGACGGCTACTGGCAGAACCCGGAGGAGACCGCGAAGGTCTTCGACGGCGAGTGGTTCACCACCGGCGACATCGGCGAATTCGATGACGAAGGCTACCTCTCGATCACCGGTCGCAAGAAAGAGATCATCGTCACCGCGGGCGGCAAGAATGTGTCACCCGCCCAGCTCGAGGACCCCATCCGCGCCAACCCGATTGTGGACCAGGTGATCGTGGTGGGCGAACAGAAGCCGTTCATCGCGGCCCTGATCACCCTCGACGACGAGATGCTGCCGGTCTGGCTCAACAACAACAACGAAGACGCCAATCTGCCGATCGAGGAAGCGGCGCGGCATCCGAAGGTCATTGCAGAGATCCAGAAAGCGGTGGATGCTGCGAACGCCACGGTGTCCCGTGCCGAGTCGATCCGCAAGTTCGTGATCCTGACCCGCGAACTCACCGAGGCGAGTGGTCACCTCACGCCGAAGATGAGCATCAAGCGCAACGTGATCCTCACAGACTTCGCGGCCGACATCGAGGGCATGTACCAGGGATCCCCCCCGACCGAGGGAATCTCCATCTAGCTGGCCATGCGCCCAGGCAGACCACCACTGCCGGTCGAGGAGGAGCGCCAGCGACCACGGCCGGTCGAGGAGGAGCGCCAGCGACCACTGCCGGTCGAGTAGGAGCGCCAGCGACGTGTCGAGA